>NZ_BAAFZH010000108.1:0-422371 GCF_054684315.1 Scytonema sp. NUACC21
GCTATTCGCTCTCTTGAGGACGAACGAGATGATTTACTTCTTAACAAGGAAAAAAATAAGCAAAAAATTGAAAATCTTGAAAAGGCTATTGAATATTTGAAGAACGCATTAAAGAGAAACCAAGACTTACTATAACCAATTTCTCCATTTGTTTATGTCCGCTCTAATTAATTGGGATAATGAATTTTCAGAAGCCTCTCAAAAAATCACCGATATTCATACAAGTTTTGATAGGCTTCGTAAAGCTCAACAACAAGAGTCAGACGAACTCCTAAAATTGCAAGAAGAGGTAATTAGTTTAGCTAAAGCAATAGAAGTTTCTGAAGAATCGGTAGAAAAAATATTAAATGCTAGTAGACAAACATCTTCCCAACCGAATAAATTACAATGGGATGATGAATTTTTCTTGAAATACAATCCCTCGGTTATTGAAACTAGAGTTAAGGAAGAAGTCTTTAGAAATCCAGACACTATACCTACTTTATCTAGCTTGGATTATGCAATTGTTGGTATAGCTGGTTTAGTTGCTACTCTTCTTGATTTTTTAGTCGTAAAAATTCCTAAAGACATTAACTATTTAGGAATATACCAGCAAGAGGGAAGTAACTTTACCAAGTGGTTAAAAACATTCGGAATTGATGAAAAAGGAGAATTATCTCAATTCTTAAAGTGGTGTGAAGATACTTGCAAAGTTTCTTACGACCAAAGTCTTAATTCCAATATTAAAGGATTTAACCCTAGAAGTCATAGGCTATTAAGTCTTGGTCACGATCCGCTATTTGGTCTTATATTTGGTACTTTGGACATTCTTAATGGCACAATGACTGCTTTTGACATCAATGGTAAACTTCATATTTTCAAGACATTTGATATGCCGTTGGCAGATAAGGCTTTTGCTCCTTTCATCTGGCTAGGACATATAGTTTCCGATATGTGTACTAAAATGGGCGTTCCTATACCAGGCTGGGCATTTCTTCAGCTTATACAATTTGGCTCTTTTGGGTCGGATAAGAAAACTATTGCGGATATATCTAGATGGATGTATCTCAATGGTTATGATTTAAGGCACTTTGTTACAATGTCTCTTCCTGTAGCTGTCATCGAATTTCTTGTGAGAACTTATCATTATTTATCATCGTTAGACAAACCAGAACAGCTTCAAAGCTCTCTTTACACTTCTGTTGCAGAAAAGGAACTGGCTCAAATTAAATCAAATCTCAAACTTCGTAAAATGTTGCTTTTAGCTCATGCTACGGCAGCAAGCGGAAATGCTTTAAAAGTGTTTGCTAACTCAGGTAATCCTTTAGCAATTAATCTGAGTCAATGGATTTTTTTAATAAAAGAAAGCGTAAGAATGATACAGGCAGTTACCAGAGATACAACACCGGAAAAGATTATTCGTAACCGGGAAAAAATCAATGGGATTTGGCAGGAAATTACCAAGATTAATCTTGAGCAAATTAATATTTAACTCAGCTTTTCCAAGCTATATTGATTTTTGGGAAATAGCCAAATACTCTAGTATGCGTTCCTGTTAAATTTGTGAAATTTAATTATCGCCTAAAAACTCTACGATGTGAATTTTGCTTTTTGTATCAGTAGCATTAGCTCACCCTTGTGCTGTATCGTTGGTCACGGTCATTGGTTATTAGCTATTAGTGGTTAGTTGTTAGTTATCACTGGGAGAGGTTCCCCAGTGTTTTTACTACACAATTAGTACATTAAGCAGCTGCCTGCTGTGCTAACGACTCCTCAACCCTCCTTGCCACAGTTTGGGGCAACCATTCCAGATCCGAGGTGTCGCCCGAATCGCTGCAAAACTTGGTAATGATTGCGGGCAAGTTCTCTACAAACTTGGTTTTGGTCTTGTTATCTGCGCCTTTCGCCATTTCCCGCAAGATTTCAGCCTTTGTGCTAGGGGTATAACCTTGCAGCACAGCCCGGATTTGCGCCCAAGTCTTGAAATTGTAGAGTTCTCGTGCCGTCTCTTGGATTTTGGAGTAGGGGACATCACTGACAGGGATGACTTTCTGTACTGGTTCATCCAAACGACTTAAAATCGCTTCTACTTGCTCTTTAAGATAGGTAGGGATGCTGTAAAGGTCTTTCATGTACGCTTTACCATTCGCGTTGATGAATGTTGCAATCTGACCGGGTAACCTAGTAGCCAAGCTTTCATCTCGCCGGAGCGCTTCTACCAAAGCTTCTGGGTTTGTCAGGGCGAGCGATCTCATCTCATTCCAAGTCCGGCACTGTAGGATTTGCTCTTGTTTGTCAGTGGGGAGGATGGATGCGGGTGCTTCTGACTCAGTGATTTCCGGTTCCTCCGAACCCCACTCCTCATCCTCTACGTTCTCTACTAGATTGACCCATTGACCGACACCCACAGCTTGTACCAATGCTTGTGATACCTCATCCTCAACATCGGCATCAAATTTGGTTGCGGCTTCGCGCAGGCGTGCGATTGCCTGTACTGCTTCTTCTAACTGAGCTTCGAGGGTGCGGTAGGAGTTGAGTTGTTCGGTTAGTTGTTGGATTTGGGATTCGATGGATTGAACTTTTTGTGCAAACATTGGTTGTACTCCTTTATCAATAAATCACAGTTGGTTTTGGGGAAGAGACGCTGCTGCTGTGGTAGGTTGGCAGCGCCTTTTAAGATGACAGAAGAGAAAATTGGCTCTAGGGTTTAAAACCGTCTTACGCTGTCTTACGCTGTCTGCCACGCTTTTTGGGTGCTACTGTCTGTACTGCTGTCTGTACTTTTTTGGATTTACCTTGGCTCTTGGGTTGAAAAGCTGGTTTAGCGGGTGGCAGTAACAACAAGGTGGGTAGTGGCAGTGGTGCAATGCTATCGATTGGAGCAAACGTAGTTTCTAGCTCCCAAGGGTCAGACAAAGGTGCATAGTTGAGTCCTGCATCCCAAGGTGCATCGAAAAATTCATCCAAATCTTGCTCGCTCAATTCGTAGCTTGTATCAATAATTGGCTCTTGCTCATCTTCGGTAGCAGGAACTGTCGCAACCGCAGTGGAGGTATGGAGGGGTGCAAAAAACTCTTCTAGTTCGTCTAGTACCCGCTGTTGTTCGCTTGTGGGTGTTAACTCAGGGCGAGCCATGATTTCGCCAAGGGTGTACTTGCGTGGTGGTGCTGGTGGTACTGGTGGTGCTGGGGGCTTTGGAGTAGCTAGGGCGATTAATCCAAGAATGAAATCTGCAATCATTAGGGCAAAGAATGCGGTGGGAATGGCGATGGTAGCGATGTTGAGTAAGTCTTGCATGGAAAGAAAATCCTATGTAGTGTAGTGGGCTTGAGGCGAGCGCCCTATGTCTTACGCTTTTGTTTTACATTATAAGGTTTTGTCTTACAAAATCACAAGGGGGTTGTAAAACAGAATTTCTTATGTGCCTTCCGCTCTTGTAATACGCTTTGTTTATCTGTCTTACGTCCCTCTCTCGCCGTAAGATAATGTAGTCTTACAGTAAGACGAAAGAGGTAAGACTATGGCTAATAAACTGCTAAATTTCCGGTGTCCTGACGAGTTGCTTGCCGCCATTGATGAAGTGGGGAAACAACGATACCCCAACTCAAACAGTGATAACGGGTACGATCGCACAAAAACCATACTCGATTTACTGCAAGCGGGCATCCAAGCTTTGAGCGATGGGACAGTGTTCGTGACCATCAGTAAGACAGAGAGTAAGACGGCTGATAAGACAGTGGACTCGCAACAATTGAAAGCTGAACTGATGACAGAGGTAAGACAATTGTTGGACGACGTAAGACAAGAATTTGATGAAAAATTACTAAGAGCGTTGGGGGAGTTGCTAGCCTGAGGGAGAATCCCCAATCTCACGGGCAGCCTAGGGAGGAATTAGAGGGGACGAGCGATAAGCAATCGCTTTTTGCCGTGCGTGAGCGCGTACTCAAGAACTGGCGGGTAGCAAAGCGAGCCGAATCTAGAGAGCGTATAGCAGAAGCGCTAGACAAGTTTATTGCTGAAATTTCTACACAAGAACTATGACCTTGTTCAGTGGCTGAAACAGAATTTGCAGGAGTAATGCTTGTGGCAGTGGTTTACTCTCCCAATTTTTCAGAATTTTGAGAGAGTAACAGCCCAGGCGTTGTAAGAACCCTCTGGTAATCAGTTGCCCAAGAAGTACTTTTGCACGGCTTTGACTTGTTGGCAGTAGGCGCTATCCCTCTGCTGTTGGTAACAAGCTACTTGGGTAAAGCTGGTTGCAAGGTAAGCCAGGGTTCCAAAAAGGATGATTTGTATCACTCCCTCGCCTATAACACCGAGGTTTCGCTGTCTGCGTCGTTCGGCTAACCGGGCTTGGGCAAGCTCTTCTTTGTGCAGCTGCTCGAAGATTGCCAGGGCAGTGAGTGTGTCCTCGGTTGGTTTGCCGGACATCGCGTCCTGGTACAGTTTGGCTCTTAAACCTGCTACGCGAGCATCATTGCTAATGAACCCATTGGTTACAAGCTCGCTCTCACGCTTTAACAACAATTGTTCGTGCTCCCTCTCCTCCTTTGCCCACTGCCCACGGCTGAATTTATAAGCATCCACAAAGCCTTCAACAGCGTCACTGGTGAAGGTTCCCAGGTTGCGGAAAAGAGTTACGAGGTTAACTTTAGTGTTCTTAGACATGGTTAAATCCTAGGTAGTTGATTTTTGATTGTCTAGTCCCAGAGATTGGGGCTTTTTAAGAATTTGTGTGAACGTTGTTTGTATGAGTGCATTGAGCTTGTAAAGCAGCCAGCAGCGATTCAGTCTCCTCAACGGATATGCCTTGCAGGTTTTTTACCACCTCTTCAATCTTTAGATCTGGGCAAAAACTTTGTTCTGAATCAAAAAGGGCGTCTTCTAGGCTGTGCTCTTCTCCTACCAAGTCCTTGCCTAATAGGTAGTGGCTGAGGATTACCCGTATTTTCAACGTCTGAGAACGATTCAACTCTAACTGATTAAGATTTAATCTCATAACCTAAATTTTCGCTACCGTTCAACTTTCCACCTTCTACGAGTGAGTTCAAAGCTTCTCGCAACTGTGTAACACTCGGGTTCTTTTCCCACTTTCGGCTCTTTCTGATTGCTTCAAACTTTATAGGCTTTGAGATTGCAGAGCCTACAATCTCCACAATTTTCTCCAGGTCAGATTCATCAAGTGGTTCCTCTTTTATAGGCTCAGGCTCAGCGACTTCTTGCTTAAAAGCACTTTCAAGTTGTGAGATAACATCTTTGGGTGCAAGTTTTTCGCCCAGGGGAATGGTAGGTGTTGGGGGTGGAGGTGCAGAAGCTGTGTGATGCTTATAAAGTTCCGGGAACAGCTTAAGCAGTGTCCTAGCTGGGTCTGGCTGCCCGTTATCCGGGTTCAATTCTGTTTTTAGCCAAGTGGGTATAGCGCCTAATTCACCCCCTTTAATTGGTGTTCCAAAGTTGTCAGGATTGGCTTTGAAATATTCGCCACTAGCAACGTTAATCTTTCGCAAACCAGAAGCGTTTACTGATTGAGCAACGCATCCAATAAAACTGACTGATTGTTTAAAGGTGTCCGCCAGCCCCGCCGTGGCTTTACCCACAACCGATGTTAAGTTAGACCCGTGTAGAACAATAATGAGCGTCCCGCCACACTTGGCAAAACGAGTAAGCAAGTATTGAATTGCCCAAGTGCGCTCGCCTTCCTGAAGCAGTGACAAAAGCCGCATAGCTTCATCGATGACTAGGAGTAAGTTCTTGTGACTGTAGGGTAGTGAGCCTTCCAACCCCTTAAGAAAGTGAAGCAAATCTTCTGCCACACGCCCATCTGCCGTATCTGCATCTTTGCTTGGGAATTTTAAAGCGCTGGTGAGGTTGCTTGCAAAAGGGTAAACGTCAACGCCCGCCGTAAAGTACTGCGTGTTTAAGCTAGGGTCAAGAGCTTTAGATAGTGTTGCCAGTATAGCTGCCAAAGTGCCCTTCCCACCCCTTTGGGTACCAGATATTGCAATCACTTGTGAGCTCATCATTTCATCAATTTTGAAACCACTTGCCCGCAAAGCTTCTATTACAGCGTTAGCTCGTTCGCTCAAAGGCATTGCGGCTAATGCTTGCGGTGAGATCTCGTTAGCTGTGTTGGCTGGGTTTAGGGCAGGCTGGTTTTGTGCGTGGGGTAGGTCTACAAGGTTGGGTTTTGGCAAGTCCACAAAGCGAGGGACTACAGTCTGTTGAATTGCTCGAACCTCCTCAACTTTCACCCTACTGTCAATGGTGACGGTTTGTAGGTGGGTGTTTAGTTGGTCTTTTTTGGGGAGACTTCGCCCAGAGAATTTCTCAAACCAACCCAACAGCCAGCGATAAGCATAGAAGCGCTTTCCTGGTTCTACCTGTGTTAGGTAATCAATTACCGTCTCAAAGTAGTCACTGTAAAGAAAGACGTACTCTTGGGCACTCTGCCGTGGCAGAAATTTGATTGTTTCGGCTAAGTGGTTGATTCTGTAATCCTGTCTTGCGTCGTAATCTCCAACACGGGAGAGAGCATCCAAAAAGTTACCTCTTACAAAAGGCAGCGGTGCAATTTCTTTGGTGCGGTTGTAATGCTCCACAACAAACCACAACCATGCTGCACCTCCAATCATCCCACCAACCAGCATGAACGGATTGACGGCATAACAGACAGTACCAACACCAGCAGCAAGCAGTCCCAGCACACGAGCTGCATCCGCTTCGTTTTCTGCGGCTTGTGCCTGTTCTAATAGCTGGTCCTTCCTCTCCTGCAACCATTCTGCTACCCTTCCGGCTTCAAGATGACTCAGGGAAGGGTAAAAACTACGTAAATGTTCGGTTTCTCGTGTAGTAATTTTGGGGATATTATTTTCCATGATTTCCAAGTCTGAATTCCTTGCAGTTGAGTATCCCCTTGGGGTTGTTTCCTTGGGGTGCTGTTTTTAGTCTTTGGTCAATCGCCAGACTGCATAACCAATCTCACCAGCTAGCATTGTACCGATGTTAAATAAGATGCACAGAATAATTGTTGTTGGCTCAGTATAAGCAAAAGGGTTTCTGGCTGCAAAAGTTGTTACCATGTCGAACACCCAGACTGCCAAACTGATAAAGCCCGTGGAGTTGCGATCGCGCATACCTGCTGTTTTGTAGTCCTTCCAGAGCTCCCCCACAAGGTCAATCTTTCCACTGGGCTTGCTTTCCAAGTCATAAACCATGTGGTCTTGAAGTTCTCTCCGTGCTGAGTCTGGGTTCTTTCCCCGCAAAGCGTATGCTTCCACTACCTGCAACCCTACTGCTATCAAGAAAGCTAGGTAGAAGAAGGGATTGAATACTGCTAATGGAACATTTGTCCATGTCCAACTAGGTTCAAACCAGCGGAAAAGGGGGCGCTGTTGAAACACTGTTTGCCAGATGCTATCAGCACTGATAGCAGAACCTAAAATGAACAATAGCCCACCTACAACCGCTCGCCCAACACCACCATTGCCAACAAACTGAGCAACGATTGCAGCTGCAAACCTAATGGGCATTCCTATAATCAAGACAATCAGTTTGGCGAAAAAATCAATGATTTGCCCTATTGACCGCTTGGGGGGTTGTTTGTCGCCTTTGCTAGAACTACCTTTTGAATCCGAACTAAAAGCCATTATTTTTCTCCTTATTTGTTATTGGTCTGGTCTACTTTCACAGGCATTAGGATATTTATGCTTCCATAGCCAATAATTGCCTTCTATACGTCCGATGCAGACGCTAGCACTGTCGTACACGTAAACAACTGCATCGGCACTGTACCCGGTTGTATCTGGCTTGGGGTCTCGTTGTGGGTTGTCCAAGTATCGCCGTACTCGCAGTCTTGTAGCATTTGGGGCAATGCCTGCCTTGTACAATTCCTCAGCGGTCTTGGCACGTTGGGCGATGCGCTCTCGCTCTAACTCTTCCTGAGATTGCAGCTTCTGTGCAAGCAATTCCATCTCTGCTCTAGTTCGTTGAGCCTCTGCATATGCTCCTACTTTGGGGACTAGGGACACAATCAAAGGCATTGCACACACCCCAAGACCGACAAGTCCCAATCCTATTTGCTTTTGGTATACCATCGCTATCGCCTTTAATGTTGCAATGCCCCATAGTTGGAATGGGGCTTTGTTGTTAGAGCATATTTTTCAATTGGGACTTAAGCTGATTAGTGATTGCGTCCATCAGGGACAGCTTTTCGCCAGCCGAAAGCTCAAGACATATGCGACTCATGGCATTCTCAACCTCTTCACTAACTCCCTCTGCTTCCGCGTCGTGGAACCACAAGTGGTATCCGATCCGGTACAATAACCAACACTTTTCCGTTGGGGTCATGTTGCCGAATGTTGAACCGAAGAAATCGATCATCTCTTCAATGAGTCCGCTATCAGATGCGGCGTAGTATCCTACAGGCTTGGTCATTCGGTAAATCCTTTTTTATGCAGTCTTCATGTCTTGCTCAAGTCGTTCCTGTACTGCCTTCTCCAGTACTTTTCGCAACCAGTAAGCTGGTGTTTGACCATCCTGGTCTGCAAGCATTCTGATTGTTGGGGCTAGCTCTTTGGGTATGTCCCAGTTAAGCCGCTTGTTCAAGTTCTGCATTGGTAATCTCCTTTTGTTCGGTTACGTAAAGTCTTTTCAGTTCTGCCAAAGCAACCATTCCAGGGTCGGGAGCTTCGATTAAATGCTCTGGCGGTATGCCTTGGCGTAGCATTTGGTCACGAATCAAGTGCTGTGCGGGCTTGATGGCGAATCCTCCACCACACAAAACAACCGGATATCTACGAGCGCTCGTGCCTAGTGACTCAAGAGCGAAAGTAAGCGGACTGTCCACAATCCAGTTTTTGATAGCGGCTTCTAGTGCAAGCCCGATGTCACGTCCATCTGGGGCAATAGCCGATACTTTCCCATCCTCAAACTTGGCTGTCTCCAGTACTTCCCGTAGCTGGCTGGGCTTGATAACCTTGGCAGAATCAGTATTTGCAACTGCTTTGGCAAATTCCTTGATTAACTGCGATACTCCACCACCACCATTTGGCTCGTGGGCAACACGCTTGGGCAGTTTGCCAAGGTTGCTGTATTCACTCACACAGGCTGTTCCATAGCCAATGTCAAAAGTAAATAATGTAGGGGGTTCTAATTTGGTACTTTGTCCGTACAGTGCAGCCCCATAACCCTCTGGGTAATTAAGAGTGTCTTTAGAGAAGGAAAGCCGATACTTAATCCCGTCTACAACCATCCACTTGCATTGGCTGATTGCTTTTTTGAGCGTTAAAGGATTGGCAAGCGAGAGAGTCACCAAGCGGATGGTCAATGCTCTGTTTTTCTCGTTGGTTCCGGTGGAGTATTGGTACAGGTTGGGTAGTGATGCGATTGCACCAAGGGCAAGGATTGGGAAATAGCGTACTTTGTTGTCGTCGTCATCTGACATCGCTATCCATTCAGCACCTTGGAGTTTGGCTGAGCGACCAACCACCCAATGTTCAACCTTATCTTTTAGCTTGCCTTCTACCTCTACCTTTTCCCGACTCATGCTAAAGGCTCCCATCTCCCCAAAGGGTGGGGAATCGACCTCACACACAATCGAGTCCAGCACGATAGAAGATGCAGCTACGCCGTTAACAATGGACATAGCCTTAATACGAGAGCGCCCACAGTCCATCACAATGATGATTTCTTGTTTGGGGATGCTCATACGCGGCTTTCTGGTCTTGACTGGGTTCTCCGTGTCCTCAGTGTTTTCTGTGTCTGCTGTAATCTGTGCTGCTTCAACTGTCACATCGCTTTCTGGGGGGTCTTGTACTTCTGTGGTCGTTGGTGTCGCTGTATCGTCCTTTTTTCGTGGCATTGACTTGACTCCTTATTAAAAATTCTCGGAACTGTCACACAGGACAGGCTCAGTAGATGTGTTCTAGGCACTACATAGCTTTCTGATTGGTTTTAGCTTGTTCCTAAAATTGGTGACAATTAAAAATCTGCCCGTTCCGGAGTGTTCCAGAGTGCTGGAACAGTGATGGAACGGTTGGAACAGTGGAACTCTAACAGGTGTGGAACGGTTTCGGAACAGGGTTTGGAACAGAGTTTGTCACGGGGCAGGAACAAGTAAAAAGCGTGACTAGGAATTTTGGCTGCCCGTGTTTTGGGCTGTGGCAGTTTCGATAGATTTTTGCTTCTCAATGGTCTTCAGAAGAATGTAATTGACTACTTCGCCGTCGTCTTGGATGCCCAACTCAAGAGCAAGAGCCTTGATAAAAGGGTGCAATGGCTGTCTGATTGTTACTCGCATAATCCCTGTGAATGTAGATGAAGTAAATAAACCCCACTACCGCCCGCAGTTGTCCACGTTTGCAATGTCGTTTCTATCGTTCCGTTTACCCGTATTCTGCTGGATCAATAACGATGTGGGTGATTCAATTTTCGTGGTGAGCGTGGTGTGACAACAAAAAGTTGTCACATATAAATGCAACTAAAAAAAGTAGTGAGAAATTTAGTTTGTGGACAGACGCTTGACCGAACATTGCAATCAACTGGATAACTTTGCGTTTTATGCCTGTTGTGGTCGTTTGTGCCTGACACTTGCTAGTATAGACAACAGTGTTCTCTAGTGTCAACACCTGTGCCACGGTGATGGGAAAAATGTTTCCAGTGTCATAATATGGGGACAAAGTGGTAACAGGTGAACATGACTACTAGGCGACCGCGAGTAGCATTTATATGCGATGAAGAAGTTAAGGAAATTCTTTATGAGTGGGCAACAGACGAAAACAGAACCGTGAGCAATTTAGTTGAGTCCATTGTCTTGGATGCGATTAAGCGCACAGGACGCGATCGCAAGGGAAATAAAAAGGAGAAAAACGAATGACCAACACCCCAGAACAACCCCCATCTATCGCTGAACGCCTAGACCGCCTAGAAGCAATCTTTGCTGACATGGCTGACGTAGTCCTTTCCCAAAGTGAAATTGTTTCTCGTCACGATGCAGTGCTAACCAGACTGGAGGAACAAACTGCCAGGAATGCAGCTGCAATCGAAGCGTTAACAGCAGAAGCAGCCCAAGACAGGCAGCTTGCAGCAATTGACCGCCAAACTTTTCAAACCGAAATTAGGCGAATTTGGGAATATCTGCGCGACCGTAATGGTGACAGCAGTCCACCCCAATAAAGTGGGAGCTTTCGCTACTATTTGCTATGGCGTAAAAAATTTATTCTCTCGCTTCCACGCAAACCTTAGCAGTGATATGGTTTTGGCACATCGGCTAGTTGTGGTATTCGCGTACTACAGATGCGGACTTTTCCCACTCTTGAGCCAGAGTCTATATGCAGAAAATCAGATTTCTGTCAACAGAGCAGCATCAGAAGAACTACTTATTTTCTACGAATTTGTTCTGATTTTTTGCCAGAAAAAATAAGAAGTTTGTTAGATGTCTTTTTCTACACTAAGGGCATAGTATGGATCAACTAAAAGGTAGAAGCTTACTTAAATCAGGAGGTGAGTGTTATGAAATACCGCAAACAAAAAACCCAGCTGCGACAGCCACCTTTCACAAAAGGTGGCTCTTTGGCTGGTATGATCTTGATTACAAGTAAATCAAGAACCGGGCGTTCAATTTTCTTCTGTTACCCAATCAGTTGTGAGCCGTCCAAAGCAACTACTGTTAGGGTTTTCGACGAAGTAAGCTGAATCCCGTAATCTTGGGGCGGGTGCCCAATGAGTCGGTTGTTGACCCGAGAGCTTTGCCTTGCGGGTTACTCTTTGGGGTCGTCTATTGACTATCTTACAAGGTTCTGTCAATCTTGTTGCTTTCGGCTGCCATTTTTTTGGGAGAGAAAGGGATAAATTTTTGAGCACACCTTTTCATTTAGTTGAAAAATCGCAACTTGTGGAAGAAATGAGCGCTCGCAGGCAATCTTGCAGTAGATAAGAGTTTTTGACGCACAAACCCGCTCCAAATCCAGAAAACAAGGAATGGAGCAAAAGGATGAATTCTTTACCAGACAATTCAAGAAACTCTCCCCACTTTAAGAAGCAGCAATTCTGGCAAACACAAATAGCTGAATTGCGGATGCTGTATAAGAAGAAGTGGGTTACGGCAACTGGCTATCTGTACGGGCTCATCAAAATTTTGCGTCAAGATGGCTGGTGGTTGCGATTTGACACTAAAGAGTTTGCCCAACAGTACGGATTTACTAAAACCAGCCTTTATAGAGCTATGACTGCCCTCGCTGCTGACCCTGATATTAATTTTGAATGGTCAGCTAAAGAAATCAGGGTGCGGTTTGGCGCGACCAAGCCGTCAAATTCGACCTCAAGCGCTGAAACTATTGAAAATCCGTTAGTTTATTCTCAACAAGGCTCGCTTGTTCCACATTTGTCACAGAATTCCCAAACTTGGAACACAGGAACCAAACTTGGAACACAGGAACCAAACTTGGAACAGCCGCAGCCCGAAGCGCCCACACAGCAAGGTGTCGAGCTTTCTTCCAGATATTTAACAGATATTAAACAAACACATACAGATAGCGCCCTTGCTGACGCAACCCCGCTACCCCACCCGGAAGATGTGTGTTTTAAAAATAATGAGGAAGAAAACAGCCCGAACCAATTCCCTTGTCTTGGTTCGGGCACCAATGGAAACCAATTCCCAAATCCTGGAATCACCCCCAAAGCAAATGACCAACCCTCAGGGGCTAACAAAATTAATTCTGAAGACCAAAGTTCCGCCGCGCCGTCTGAGAATAATTCTCAATCGGGATGGGAATGCCCAAATCCGAGGATGCGGCGTGAGTTCATGGCTTGGCTAGCTCAAAGCACCCCATTTATCCAGTCCTCGGCTCACGCGGCTAACTGGTGCCATAAAAACCCAGAAGACGCCAATCTGCGCTGGGATGACTTCATGCGTGAGAAGAAAAAGACTACCGATTTACACGCTGCCTTTGCTGGTTGGGTAAGCGAGCAGCATGAGATGCTGGTTAGGCAGTACAAGTCCCTTAAAGAGGACTCCCAATGGCGGTTGGAAAATTTTATAGCTCGGAACGCTGCTTGGGTGACTTGGGTTAATAACAATCACCCTGAATGGTTGGCGGATGGCGCATAATATTTCCACTTGGCGGAACCATCGAGATTGGCTATGGTATAGTCACTACACATAGTTCTGCTCAACGGAACCATTCATGATACGAAACAAAATAAAACAGTTCGTTGACGCTCGCGGACTGACACCTTATCGATTTTGGAAAGACACCAAGCTCGGTAAAGCTACTGCATATGAGCTTTATAACGATTCAGAGCGCGTTCCTGACAACGAAACGATACGTCGTATTCGTACTGCCTACAACTGTAAAACATCAGACTTAATTGAGGTTATTGACGATGACTAGTACTGACGATTTCCAATTTTCATCTATTGACCGCTTGCCACCCCAGGCTGTTGACGTTGAAGAAGCTATTCTAGGGGGTATTCTGTTTGACCCTAACGCTTACGAGCGAGTAGCTCCCAGGTTGAAGCCCGAAATGTTTTACATCACTGCTCACAAGGACATTTACAGGGCATTCCAGGCACTTGTTGAAGATGGCTTGCCTACAGATATGTTGTCCACCATCAATTGGTTGAGCGATCGCAATTTGCTAGACCGTATCGGTGGCAGAAACAAGCTTGCGACTCTGCTAGACCGTACAGTAGCTGCTATCAATATTGATGCCTTGGCTCAATTGGTTGTTGAGAAGTACATCCGACGCGAACTGATTCGGGCAGGTAACCGAGTTGTAGAGCTTGGGTACCAAACCGAGACCGATTTAGCGACAGTGGTAGACCGGGCTGAGACTGCGGTTCTTGACCTCACAGGTGATTTATTTGGTACTCATGAGCCCGAAGCGCTAGGCTCTATTATGCCAACTATTTTTCAGAAGATAGAGGAACGCCATAATGGTGCTACGCGAACGGGCATACCTTGTGGGTTTTATGACCTGGATGCCATGTTAGGCGGTTTTAAACCGGGCAAGCTTTACGTAGTGGCTGCCCGTCCTGGATGTGGCAAGTCTGCTTTTTTAGGCAACTTGGCAGTGAACATGGCTGCTTCTCAGGATCTGCCCTCACTGATTTTTAGTTTGGAGATGGACAAGGAAGAGTGGGGTGAACGGCTTTTAGCTGGCGAAGCACTTATTGATAGCGGGTACCTGCAATCTGGCAAGATATCAAACACTCAATGGGAACCCCTAGGAAGGGCTATTGGTAGATTGACCGATATGCCCATCTATATTGATGATGACCCCTACACCACTTTTTCCAGTGTTCGGCACAAGCTTAAGCGACTCATCGCCCAGACCCAAGCAGAGTCCCGGCAAAGGTTTGGGATTGTGGGTATTGACTATTTAGGATTGATGGCTGATGTCGATCAGGAAGGTTCTGCAAACCTGGCTTACTCAATTGGCAAAGTGACTAGGGCACTAAAGCAACTGGCTCGTGAATGTCAGGTACCGATTGTTCTCCTAGCTCAACTTAACAGAGGGGTAGAAGGTAGACAGAACAAGCGCCCAGTATTGTCTGACCTACGTGACTCAGGCAGGATTGAGGAAGATGCGGACGTGGTTTTGATGCTTTACCGGGACGAGTTGTATAACCCCGACTCTACCGAAACTGGTATTGTGGAGGTAATTGTCACAAAAAACCGTGGTGGTGCCCAGGATACAGTGAAGCTACTGTTTGATGCTCAGTTTACTAAGTTTAAGAACTTGCAACGCTCCTACCTTTAATACGCAGCAGCAACGCATCGGTGTTGCTCGTGATGGTGAGCGATCTACGGTCTTTAAGGGCATTCACCCTAAACCAGTTGCAGCGAAGCGACGACTGCTCGCTTTTAAGTCGTGTGATTCTACAAAAATCGTGTAGCGAGCAGGCGGCAACTGGTGCAGCGGGGGAGTCCTGAGGGGGCGGCTTGGAGCCCCCTCGCGCCACTAGTGGGCTGACTCAAAGTCGTGTGGTAGGTCAGTATTTGGGGAAGTTCCAAGTGTGGCTGGGTGTTCCCCTATTGACCTGGGATTCCACCTTTGAGGGTGAACTGCTTTGCCCATTTCCCAAATATGGGGGATGTATCTAGTAGGTAAAGATGGCGCTCGTTCTCCCTACCCGTGCAAGTTGCACAGTAATTGTCAAGTTGAATTGCTGGAATTGATAACGTTTATCTGGAATAATAGTTTGTACATTTGTATATCTGTACAAGTACTATTTCTATATCGCCATCTCTGTAAAAGCTATGCACGTTCTTAACGAAAAGTGCATAAGCTGGTTCTGCTTGCACCTATGAGAATATAGGTTTGTACATTTGTCATTTTGTGCAAATAATATTTATATCCATTATCATGTAGCGCCAATTATCAAATCATGAAATGTGATGCGGGTGCAACATGGAAAACCGTGTAGATAACTACCTGAAGCAAAAACAAAGAGGCTTAGAGGCGATTCTAGAGGGCGTATTTCCCAAAACCTTTGTTGCTACAGATTCCTTAATGTGCGGTGGATTTAGGTAGGATGTCGTGAAAGTGAAAATGATTTGCAACCGGAATCAATCTTTCGCCTGCTGTAGAATATGGTAATTATTTTTGTGTAAGAAAGCAAATTGCTGGTCAATTGTCACTAGGTTTGAAAAATGAGCTTATCCGGACAGCAGCGCAAGGAAATACAATCCGCTTTAGTGAGTGCTTTCCCGACGAAATCATCATTAGAGCAAATGCTGTCGTATGAATTAGATAAGAACCTGGAAGAAATCGCGGGATCAGGAACTTTACAGGAAATTATCTTCAGAACAATAAAAACAGCAGAAGCAGAGGAATGGATTGAAGACTTAATCCGTGCAGCGTGTCGAACAAACCCCGAAAATCCAAAATTACAAGCTATTGCCCAAATACTTGCGTCGCCTCCGCAAGAATTATGTAATATACCATACCCACGTAAACCGCTTTTTACAAGACGTAAAACTGTTTTACCAGAAATGCGTAATGTCTTGTTAGCGAGGAAGTTAACCTCATTGAGCCGATTGGGTGATATTGGGGCTATGCTGGTTTTTAGTGTGTTGGTTACTGGTTTAGTAATGGGGGTGCGCTGGTTAGGAATCCCACAAGTAGAGCAATTGGAACTGATGTTTTTTGACCAATTAATGCGCTCGCGTCCATCGGAAGCTCCAGATTCTCGTCTACTTATTGTTAAAATTACAGATCAAGACCTTAGTAAGTATGGTCGTTATCCACTAGAAGATTCTATTGTTGCTCAACTAATTAGGCGTTTGGAACAGTACAATCCAAGAGTTATTGGTTTAGATATACATCGAAATAAGCCGAGAGGTAAAGGTCGTCAAGAATTAATTTCTCTTTTTCAAAAAAATAAGAATCTTTTTGCAGTCTGTTCTTTCGGCATTTCAAATAACAATTCAGACTATGCTCCTCCTCAAGAATTGACAGAAGAACAGAAAATTAATCAACTTGGCTTTAGTGATGTTTTCCCTGACCAAAATACCAATTTTATTCGTCGTCAGCTGTTATCTTATGAACCCAGTTTTTTCCCATCTCCTTGTAAGACGCCTTACAGTTTTAGTTTTCAATTAGCATTTCAGTTCTTATCTTTTGAAGGCATCAAACCATTAGAACTTAATCATAATTATGAATGGCAGTTTGGTAAAGTTCTTCTAAAACCAATGGGAAATCGCACTGGGGCTTATCAGAATTTGGGAGAAAGTGACCAAATATTGATTAATTACCGTTCAGACGAACTGGCACAATTTGTCACTCTAGAAAAGGTTTTAGAAGGAAAAATAGATAATAGCCTTGTCAAGGGGCGAGTAGTTTTAATTGGTTATGCGGATTCTATGTCCAAAGATTGGTTTGATACTCCTTACGGTAAACAACCAGGAGTATACATTCATGGTCATATGGTCAGTCAAATTATTAGTGCTGTAATGGATCAACGGCCTTTACTAGCGATCTTACCTCACTGGAAGGGGGTTCAATGGGGTGATGGGATCTGTGTTTTTATTTGCTCTTTTGCAGGAGGATTATTAGCTTTACTTTTACGAAAGTTATTACATCTAGTATTTGCAATTTGTATTGCATCGCTCATCTTATATCAAATTTGTCTAATTATCTTTATTCAAGGGTACTGGTTACCATTTTTACCATTGATAGTCTCTTTGTTAGTAACAGGGTTCTGCGCTCAGAAGGTAACAAAAAAAACCTTTGAACCAAAGACATGAGTTTTGAGCAATTTATTTTTGTGACGATTCTTTATATTTAGACTTATTTACAAATGGGAGCACTTTGGTATAATCGTTATTATAATATTTGAAGACGAAGTTGTTACCCCTTACGGTTTTGTGTTTTTATCACTATTCACTTTCAAGATTAACCATTAATTCAGGTTAGCATCTTCCATGAAACTTCAACGATTATTTATACCACTATTTTGCACTACTAACTTGATAGTTATTAGTGACTACATTTATCTAACATCCGTGCGATCACAAGTTACTATCGTCAGTCGGTCTTCATTAAATACTTCATCAAAACCCCCAAACGTACAACTTCATGTACGAAAAACCTCACCAAAACCACCTCCCTGGATAAAAAGCAGAGAAGGATTTACAGGAAGATCAGCGGGTGGAGGAGGAAGATAAAGGAACTTACATTATTGATATGTTCCTATACCCCCACACTCCGTAATAAGTTTCCAAGTAGCGAGGCTATACTCACTACTTAATCTGTCGTTGTTGCGATCACAAAGCTTGCGCTTTTGGCGCTCACACTCTTCTATGAGTGGTTCCATGTGATACCTCGTTTAGCAGTGTTCTATTTACTTACTACCACGCGGTCTCTGTTCTAAATTCCACAATTGAAGTAAAACTATTATAGTTATCGTTTCAACTTATAAGTAATTCAGAACGACATAAGGGCATTTTCGTGTAATGTACAGCATTGGCTTCCAGAATACCCGTAGTGTCTGCTTGCCCCTGTTAAGCCACTTGAAGCGAAGCGGTGACTGAGCGCCGTGACAATCTGGGCTGCTAACCCATGGTCTTGGTTCGGCGCGAGGTCAGCAAGTGGCACCGGGGGGAGTCCTGAGGGGGCGGCTTGGAGCCCCCTCGTGCCACTAGTGGGCTAACCCAAAGTCGTGTGGTAGGTCAGTATTTGGGGAAGTTCCAAGTGTGGCTGGGTGTTCCCCTATTGACCTGGGATTCCACCTTTTCGAGCTGTTTGACATAATATGAAGCTCCTTCTTTTAAAAGAGGAGTGTTTTCCGATACTGAGTTGTAATTCTGACGGGCGAATTCGATAGCTTTCCTGAGATGCTGTAACCCCGATTCCTTATCTGTGAGGTTCTTGGTGCGACTCCACCGCTTGAGTTGGATTTCTGCCAATCTTGTATGAGCAGTAGCAGAGTTGGGATTGATTGCCAGAATCTGCTTGTAGATGGCTTCTGCTTCAGCACGATTGCGACCATCTTTATTTCCAGCAATTCGGAGCAGTTCGCCCTCTGCCCGTGAGCGTGTCTTCTCGTTAGAGGATTGTATATTTTGCCACAGCCTTTGTTCTTGGGCAAGTTGCTCCTGTGGGGCTTCGTAGAAAGAACCCATAATCAATCCACCAATGCAAGCACCAAATAAGAGTTTGCGTATCATACTTGTAATATTGTTTCTAATGGTACAAATCTGTCGGCTAGATTTGGATAAGTCTTGGGTGTAACCGTTACTCTTGCTGGGGATGAACCATCAGCAATCACCAAATATCCCTCTAAGGGAGGAAGATTTTGCAGTTCGGATGGCAACACGGCTGCTGTCTCCCGAATCTGTTCTGATTGACTTAACCCACCGTCATCTCTGCCGTAATTCTTTGATACAGTGACATCCACCCGTTCCTGGGTACCAATCATCTTGCTGAATTGTTCTGCTGTTGCTCCATCTCGAATGTTGAGGATGAGTTTGGTAGCCACACCTTGGAGGATAATCCTGCTGCCCCTTTCCCCGTAGATTTCTTCCATCTGGGCTGTGGTCTGGGTTCCAATGAAAGCACTGCCCCCAAACTTACGGCTTTCTGATAGCAGCCGGGGCAAACTCTTCAACTGGCTCAAAGCTCCCAATTCATCAATCACCAGTGCTGTCTTGAGTCGTCGGTTCTCGTTACTGAGCAAGCCCCTCAACATCAGTTCAAAGCAAGTGGTCACTAGCGGTTTGAACATTTCTGCGTCATCTTCAAACAAAGGAAGGAATATCCACCGAGAGTCATCCTCTCTACCCCACTTGCTGAAACTGAATTCTGCTGGTGCAATTGATTTGGCTAGTGCTTGGTAGAATCTCACCTGATTTACAGATGTTGCCAGGACTGACCCTGCGGTGTTGCCCGATTCACCCTCAAAGTACCTCATGGATACGGTGCCAGCCAAAAAGTCCTTCAGCTGCTCCAAACTAAAGCGAGTGAGGACTTCCCATACTTCAGCATTGGAATAAGTGCGTTCGTATATATCGGTTATGAGGTTTTTGGCTGCATCGCTGAAGAACCGCTCCTTGGGGTCATCTGGTATCAGCCCTGCTGCAATGGTGCTGAACTGCGCTCCTTCCGAACGATGGCTCCACCCAACACTACGAGCATCCCTAGGATTGAACATGAGGTCGCCTTCTTTGTAAAGTTTCTCCATCAACTCACCATTCCTGTCAAGTACTATCACCCTCCAATCATCCCTTTGACGTAGTGTATGTAGTACTTGTAGGATTGATTGGGACTTACCCGAACCGGGAGCACCAAAGAACCCGAATGATAAGTTCTCCAAATAGTTGGGGAGAACGATTCCACCAATCTCCAATTTGGGTGTGATGGGTTCTTTCCCGTGCTGTTTGAGGAGTTTAGATTCCTTCTTGACTAGTTCCCGTTGTAGTTCCTTGGCTGTGGCTAGTGCAGTCCCTCGGAGTATCTTGCCCGTGAGGATGCTGGGTACAAGCACGAAGCCGATACCCACTATTAGGTTTAACCGCCACAATCCACCCCATCCATAGAGTAAAGCCAATAGGAGAAAGATAGCTGTTACTATACCAGCCGTTTTGATTGGGAAATTCTTACCATGCTGCAACGACCACAAGCCAAATAGTAGCAGGGGGAATAGTGGACCAAACGACTTGGCTAACCCATAAGCCATGACTCCCAAAGCCAAACCAATACCAATGGTTATCAAACCAATACTGTTAAACGATTCTGCTGACTTGTCAAACATTATCTACTCCTTTCTTGATACTGCTGCCGCTGTCTTTCTCCTGAGTTTGGTTGGGTGATGCCGTAAGTTTCGCGAATTGCCGTTAGTCGTTCAGTTAGTGATAGCTGCGACCAATCCGGCTGCTGTTGTGCTGATAGTTCTTGTCCTTGGAGCCGATAGTTGATATTGCCAGCTGCCAGTAATTTGCTGCCATCAGACTGGCGTTCGCCCAATAGGTCTACTGCCAACTTGGTGGTTGCTTCCAATCCCGCACCTACCAACTCTCTAGTGGTGTCTTTGAGGTAGTCGATTCCTCCCCTGATTGCTTCTCCAATCTCCTGCACCGTGTTGGAAAATCCTTCCTTAATGCCATCAATCCATTGGCTGAGTCGGTTCTCTCGTGGTTGTGGAACTTGTTCGAGTCGTTCTGCCTGCTGTTGCTGCATCTGTTGTAACTGCTTTTGGATGTCGGCAATCTGCTGTTGCATTTGGGAAATTGTTTCCACGAGTTGTTGATTGGTTGTTGTGGGGTCACTCGGAGTGATCGCCTGCGCTTGGATGTCGATTGCTGGTTGTTCAAGTCCTGGTGGCAGTTGTGGTAGTTCTGCTGTTCCCTCCAGTACTGGCTGTTGTATTGCCTTCTGCTGTTCATACTTGTCAGCAAAGTACTGCCAATCTAATCCCATTTGGCTCATCAGATAAACGCCATTGGGAGTGAACTGTTTCGCCCATTCCCCAAATATGGATGATGCATCCTTAAGGTAATAGTCAGTACTCAAATAACCAAAATCCTTATCCAAGTAAATTTGGTTATTGGTTTGTTGGTTGACTTCCTCGGTAATGCCAATTTCTGGTTGTGATTGTTGGTCAAGTTGCTGGTCTTGTTGTTGGGGAAGAAGTTGTGCTTCTAGTGGGTCAGTTTCTGACTCATAACTGCGTTGGTTGGCTGGTCGTTTTTTGATAGTGACATTGCCGTTCTCGTAGCGGAATACTTCTTCCTTTGCTGGTGTATAGAGCGCAATTTCTACTGTCCCTTTGGCTGATTCCAAACCGTTAACTGCTGCTTCTAATTTTTCCAATTCCTCTGGTTTGATGCGGTCAATGTTTGGTTTATCATCTATACCTTGGCGATACACAATTTTTGTACCCACTTTGACAGTCAATCCTTTCTGGTCGGGGGTTCTTTCACTATCAAAGTCATTGATGATTCGGTTGAATCGTTCTTGCTGTTCATCATTTAAATAACGTGACATAGTTTAATTCCTCGCTTGGGATAAACTGTTGGCAATTGTTGTGACAGTCACTTGTGGTAAAGGGAGTTGCACGCCACCAAGTTTGTTGAGGATAGTTTGTCCTTCCAATTCGATGTACTTACATACCCCATCTATCCACACCTGAATCACTTGGGACTGTCCCACATCAGTTGGCAAGTTAATGTACTTGACTTGGTTGTTCTCATAATAAATATGTGGGCTATCGGCTTTATCTGCATAGTAGATTTCGATGTACTGGGGGGTGTAATTTGATGGCAGTGGAGTATCATCCCAACAGTCAGCCGCATTCCATATCGCTGTGGGATATTTTTGTCGCAATTGTGCCAACTGTGGTGGTAGCTTGCTAACAATTAGCACCACTTCTTCTGGTAATAGTTCATTCATCTCTCGATTCCTCTTGACCTGCGTTTTTGTGATTGTTCAAGTTGTTGCTGTACTTGCTGTTGTTGCAGCCATCTTTCTAGCATCTGTTGGGCTAAAGTCGGATTGTTCACCAATTGTTGGATGCGTGGGTCGTCGCGTTCTGGTTCGTACTCTGTTTTTTGGGATAACGCTTTGAACGTATATCCCGCTCCCAAGTGAGTGCCACTGAACGCTTGCCCCTGCATCTGAAATGAGATTCCTTTTGACTTACCAGTACGGGTGAATCCTGCCCTTACCTCAATCCCCATTAACTGCAATCGGGCGATCGCCAACGGCATGGGTGGATGGTCTTGAGTTGCTTCATCGATGGCTTGCTGGAGTTGAGTTTTGATGGGCAGTTCTGGGGGAATCTCTCGCTTGCCCCGAGAGTACTCCCCTTGCTCTCGCCGTATGCGCCTGATTTGTCCCGTGCTGGGGGTACGAGCTTGTTTCTCACGACTGCTTTGTACTTGCACGAGTCCGTACTCTTTTTCGAGTTCTCTGAGTACTTTCTCGGAGCGTACATAATCCCAGCCGTCATGTACTACCTTCCCGGTGTCAAGCCTGATGCGACTAGCCACAATATGGATGTGGTCGTCATCCGTGTTGGTGTGCTTGTAGATGGCGAACTGGTTGCAGTCAAAGCCCAGGAGCTCTACGTACTTTTGGGCTAACTCGCACCACTGGTCGTCATCCAATTCGTCATCTTTGGCTGCTGACAAACTGACGTGGTAAACTGCCCGCTCGACTTCTGGGTTAAGTTGGCGCGACAGTTTGAATTCTCTTGCCAATTCAAGAGCATTCCTACCGCTCATATTTCCACCAATCAGCCGTGCTCCAGGACTGGATTCGAGGTAGTCCAACAATCCCCGAAATCCCTTACCCTTCTTTTGCTTCCCAATCATCCAAAAGTTCCTCCTCCTCTGAATCGTCATCACCGTCGCCGTCATCCACTTGAGCTAGTTGTCGCCTGCACTGGTGCAACAGTTCTAGAAGTTCCTCTAGTAGCTTTGGTTCTGCTGGTGGTGGATAACCCATCTTGATTGCAGTATTTGCAGCTTTGGCTAGTTGGTTGAGGTTGTTGCCGATTCTGCCCAACTCCTGGTATGTGGCAAGCTCAATCTTGCTGAGTCGTTTGGGCAGTGGACGCATGAGTGCATTACGCCTAAATAACTCTGCACAAGTTAACCCTGCATCCAGTGCTCGCAACCGAATCATTTCCAGTTCAAGTTTGTTAACTCGAACCGGGAAATTGAGCGTTCTTGTCAGGTGTTTGTTGGGCTTACCTCTTTTGCGTTTGATTGGGGAATCAGGTGTACTTTCTCTTGGACTGGGATTGGTCATACTGGGTGACTGGGATTGGTCATAGTAAGAGAGGTCATCACGCAACCGGGATGGGGGGTCGGTGCAACAGGGGGGCGGTAGCCCCTGCGTTGCCCAGCCTGCCGTCCGAACGCACCGCGTGAGGTACGACGCACGTCGTAAGGCATGGCTGGCTCTTAACCCACCACAACTGGGACGAGAAAACGGGGGGCGACTCCAACGTGGGGGCTACAGGAGGAGACGAGGACTACTCCAACGTGGGGTCAAGATGAGAGGACGGGGGGCGACTCCAACGTGGAAGCTACAGCACAAGCTGGCAGCTTCCCACGACGGGGGAGCTACACCACTTGCTGGGGATACTCCAACGTGGGGTCAAGGTGAGGGGACTGGGGCTATCCTCAACAGTGGTGGGGATGAGCCAACGGGGGGGATTGTCCGTGAGGGGGAATGGGGAGGACTGGGACTATCTCAAAAGAAAGCGAAGTAAAGAGGATTACCTCTATTAAGAACAGATGTAGATACATAGTTAGGTACTGGGGCAGTCTTCATGAAATCTTTAAGGAGAATCACTCGTACTCAGCAGCCAAATTTTTGGCACTAGTATTATTCTAAAAATAAAAGAAAATACTTAAATCGGCAAATGGTTATGAAGCGTTGGAGATGACACCACCACAAGATAGCGAACGAATCAGCAAAGACAAAATTTCAGGGGCGATAGAAGCGCTACGGGGGCTAGATGCCAAGGAACTGCCAGATGTACCAGCCAAGGTTGCCATCCGCAAGATGAGGAGGCAGATTGAGCGGGTGCTGAAGCTTGGCTATACGTATGACGAAGTGTCAGAGGTATTGGCTGGCTTGGATATCAACATCAGTGGAAACCGAATCAAGTATTTGTTGGGAGAAGTCCGTAAAGAAACTAGGTCTAGAAAAAAGAAGGCAGATAGTGAGACTGGTGGTGGTGAGGCTGTCGCTGACCTGGAGGATTCTTCTGAATCTCAAGAACCGAGTGGGAATGGGGAAAAGCCACAGTCCAAACCACAGTCACAAAGTCAATCAAAACCACAATCACAAACTCAATCCAAACCACAAACTCAATCCAAACCACAGTCACAAACTCAATCCAAACCACAGTCACAATCTTCAACTGTGGATACTGACGATTACCAACCAATGACGCTGAGAAGGAGATAGAGAAGGAGATAGAAGATATGCCGGATATTCATGGTGTAGGTGGCGAGAAGGGTGGCGTGGGAAAGTCCACCTGCTGCAAGCGCCTGTTGGAATACTTTATTGAGAATGACATACCCTTTATTGCGTTTGACACTGATAGGTCTGCCCCTGACTTGAGGAAGGCTTACTTGAAGCAGGGAATTGATATTAGGGAGGCGTATTTTTCAGAGGCAATCCACGCACAGGATGCAGCATCTGTGATTGTGGATGTGGCTGATGAAGCCAACGTGCTTTTTAACTTGTCGGCGGCATCATTTGAAGCGGTGAGCCACTGGTTGAAACAGAACGAAATACTGGAAGCGATTGAGGGGGAGAATGAGTTCTACCTTTGGTTTGTTACTGATGGGAGTGTAGAATCGGTGGCTTCGTTATATCGTTCCCTAGCCACTTATGGAAAGCAAATACACCATATCCTGGTCAAGAACGAAGGGATTAACTTATCGAAGGATTGGAGGTTGATTGATTCTGACCAACGACTGCAAACACTAATGAAGCAGTGTCGTGTACGAGAGATGGTCTTACCAGAGTTTTTTGGAATTGAAACATTCCGCATCATTCGGGATAACAGCCTGGGCTATACCGAAGCATTGGACAAAGCATCTGAATTGGGATTTGGTAAGGTCGATAAGCAGCGAATCAAAAGGTTCCTCAGAGAGAGTGGTGAGGCTATCGATGGGTTAGGAATCTTCAAGAAATTGGTTGCAAAGGAGTAAGCGCATATGGAAGTGAAAAAGGAGTACCAAAGAGCGAAACACAATCTAGCTAAAGCATTGGAGAACGAATCGGCGGAACATAGAGCTAACGTGCTGCAATTTGTGTTGGATTGGAATATCCATCCTGATGAAGAATTCTTCTTGATATTTGCAGCGATTGGGCATCTCAAGATATTGATTGAGCAAGCCCCAGAAGATATCAGACAGTTGTTTAGATCGGTGTTGCAGGAGTTGGATGAATGGAGTCGGATAACAACAGAGAAACTTCAGATAGACAGCCAACATATCAAAGTGACAGAAAGCTTAGCGACTTCCAGCAAAGCGCTTGGGACAGCCTTGAACAGTCTAGACGTGACCTCGACTCAGCTTTTGGAGCAATTGAAGAACTTGCCAGAACTCTTGAGGCTTTTGAAAGTCGTCGCCGAAAACGCTCCCAACATGAGCTTGCGGTTGGAGAAACTGAATCAATCCCTAGAACAGAGGAAGTTTCTGAAAATCGAATTGACGGAAGAACAATTACTCCAGTTAAATTCGTTGATGTCACAGGACAAAGGAGAAATCGAACTGCTAAGGACAAAAATACACACAACCCAAACGATGATAACGGGGGTGGGTCGGAAGATACAAGAGAGGATAGACTTGATGGAAGAAAAGCAGATGGAGTTGATATCCCAGATATCTCGCCTACAGAACAAGCCAAACCTACTAGGATTGTTCGCCAACAAAGGGGGCTTGAACTATAAGCTGTTGGGTGTGTTTGGGGGGATTTTGGTGAGTGCTTGTACTGCCACTGCGGTGATGACGAGGGCTGTGTTTGAGATGTCTCCTGCTCCATTGCCAGTGGCTGAAAGTGAAAAGATACAATATACTCGCGAGCAAACTGGCTACACGAATGTGAAGTTGCAACGGGTTGAGAAGAAACTGGGTACTGACCCAAGGCAAAAACAACGATAGCAGGTTTGATTTTTCGTTGCATGGTGCGGGTTTGGCAGTGTCCCCCTAAATGCCCCCAAAATATCTCAGTAGTCAAAAAAAGTATATTAAATTATACTTGACACGGGATGAGTACTTAGGGGCTACTTGCTTTTTGATTGGGATTGGGGGTGGATATGCCAAAGAGTTACTACAAGCGCTATCCGAAAAACTGGAAGGATATCGCTTTTATTGTGAAGCAATCTGTGGAGTGGAAATGTAGCAAATGTGGTTTGCAATGCATTCGCCCTGGCGAGAGTACACTCGGTCTTTCTCGCTCCCAAAGAATGGCTTTAACGCTAACCGTCCATCACCAAAATTTTGTGCCGGAAGACAATCGCTTTGAGAATTTGCGAGCCGTTTGCAGCGCTTGCCATCTTCTGTATCACACAAGAAGAAAGGGGAATGTTTCACCAGGGCAGTTGTCTTTATTTTGATGGGTTGATTGTGAGTATCAGTCTAAAAGCTTGAACTTGAGGCGACGCGGCTCACTTGTGCAGAATTGGTACTGGCACAATGTTAACCACGGCAGCGGGGTGGAATCGTGCTACAACTTCAACGAAAAATAAGCGCTGTGCGGTGTAGTGTTGGGCTACAACTGTCACAATACTTAATGTTTTGTTACGGGGTGTGGGAGTGCGATAGCTTCGCTCCTGCCCAAGGGGCAGATCGCTCAAGCAAACACTCTAAGCTAATTGCGACTCTCCCTGATTCTCAGATGATTCTGGCGGTA
This sequence comes from Scytonema sp. NUACC21, assembly GCF_054684315.1. NCBI lineage: Bacteria > Bacillati > Cyanobacteriota > Cyanophyceae > Nostocales > Scytonemataceae > Scytonema > Scytonema sp. NUACC21. The sequence continues at coordinate 26,860 of NZ_BAAFZH010000108.1, forward strand.
AACCAAGTTTGGCGCGGAATTCCTCACTGTACTTTGCTTTCTCCCAATTTTCTGCTTTCTTAACTTGCTCAGGAGTTAGGTTTTTGGCATCGCTGAGGTCGGCATCGCTGAGGTCGGCACTAATGAGTAAGGCATCGCTGAGGTTGGCATCGCTGAGGTTGGCACGGCTGAGGTTGGCTTTGTAGAAGTTGGCTTTGTAGAGGTTGGCTCCCATGGGGTAGGCACCTTCGAGGTTGGCTCCTATGAGGTAGGCACTGCTGAGGTCGGCACTGCCGAGGTAGGCACTGCTGAGGTTGGCTTTTATGAGGTTGGCTCCCATGAGGTTGACATAGCTGAGGTTGGCTTTTATGAGGTTGGCATCTTCGAGGTCGGCACCTTCGAGGTTGGCTTTTAAGAAGTCGGCTTTTATGAGGTTGGCACCTTCGAGGTTAGCTTTTAAGAGGTCGGCTTTTATGAGGTTGGCACCTTCGAGGTTGGCAGCTTTGAGGTTGGCAGCTTCGAGGTTGGCAGCTCTGAGGTTGGTGTCTATGAGAAAAGCACTGTTGAGGTCGGCACTGCCGATGTTGGCACTGCTGAGGTCGGCACTGCTGAGGTTGGCACTGCTGAGGTTGGCTCTAGAAAGGTCACTTTTACTGAGATCGAGACGATTTTCCTCACCCTGTCCATAGCTTTTTGCGCGTCTGCTGATTACGGTTAAAACTGCTTGAATATCTGTTCCAATAGGGGGAATATCCTGAAGATCATCTGTTGTGCTAGGCGAGTTGTCTTTTTTATGGATGCTTAGTACACTTTCCCAAAGTGGCTTGTTATCTGCTTTATCTCTAGGTGGGTAAGGGGATGTCTCACGCACGTAAGCAGTTAGAATTTCCATGACCTGCCAGTAATCTTTGTCAGAATCCTTAGAAATTCGTTCAAGCGCATAGATTGCTCCGAGCCGGACGTGAATATTTGCGTTGCCCAACTGTTCAATCGCCTTAGCAAACCGTTCTGTGACTTGCTTTTCTTCAGCTACAGTGACGTTACGCCGGGTCTCTCGGTAGTTAAGGAATGCGACAAAAGCTGTTAGAAAAACAAAGGAACCGCCTACACCTTGAACAATGACAGTACGAGCAGCGTTTTCAGTATCAACACGTAATTTTTCAAGTGTGGCTAGGTCTTTAAAGTCTATACTTTGAGTGCTTAAACTTCTAAGGAGATCGATTTGCTCTTTCAAAGATGCAACTTGCATCTGTGGAATCTTCCAAACAGCGACTCCTAACAATATAATAGACACAATTGCTACCAAGATGTAGCCCAAAAGGCGACGGTTAGCTTGAGTTATGAAAGAGGGCATAACAGAAAACGCTTCATATCATTAGCTATAGAGTCGATAACATCTAACAGAGAGACCAAAATTATCGAATTATCCTAAATTTTGGTCTCTCTGTTAACAGTTTAATTTATGATTGGGCAACTCCAGAATGTTTTTATGAATTAATAGGATTGGTTCGGGTGTTATGTAGAATCAGAAATAAATATATTTTGCACAGGCAATATCCCCTACAAGTGCCGTTGATTGGAGAAGTTCCACAGGATTTACTAGAAGGGATTGCAAAAATTTACAAATGCACGCTCAACAAAGGAGGAACCAAGAGGGAATAGAGAAGATTTTGTATTCTCTTTGGATTGTCTTTCTTGGTGACGAGCGGCTACATCAAAATGCTGTTACCTCTCCCGTTGGAATTATGCAAAAATAAAACTACTACTTACTGATTGCAGTAATGCAGTAATGAAAAGTATACTATTCAAAATCTTCTAAAGCCTCTTCTAGTATAGCTCTTACGATTTCTACTTTCTTCTTTCCGGCACGTAAAGCTAGTTCTGATAGCTTCCTGTGGAGGGATATAGGCATATCAACAGTAAACCGAACTGTGGCTTCTTTGGTTGACGGTTCCAATAATTCTTCGACCACTTTACTTTTAGGTTTGGGCTTGTTTTCCGCTTTTTTATTAGTGTCCTGTTTTTTATGAGTAGACTTTTGAGGTTGGGGTGTGGCAGGTGAAGCGTCCATCTCTCCACTTATAAACTTTTTCGCCATTTCGTCCATGCCTTTGCGTTTATCTGGAGTCATTTTAGTAACCTCATAATTTCCTTAAAAGCTGATTCAAATTCTTCAATAGCTTCAGAAACACCCTTGCCCTTCATATCAAAAACTGTGACGTTCTGTCCAAAGGCATCCGCCACAACTTGTTTTTGGTGGATAATAGTTTTTAAAGCTACTAAATCTGGAATTTGATTGATTAAAGCAATAGCTTCCTTTTCTAGTCGAGTTCCCCTCTTCGCATTGCTAATTAAAAAAGCAGCTTTGGGCAGTTCTCCTTCTTTCTTTCTGACTGTTCGAGCTTGTCTGACCAATCGTACTGTGTCCGCAGCCGCATCCATATCTAGGGGTGATGGTACGCAAGGTATTACGGCTAAATCAGCACAATATAAAATCGTCCGTGCTATCTCCGAAGTACTAGGTGGCGAATCAATTACCAAAAAATCAACTTGTTCTGCTAGTTCGGGGACTTGTTCGAGCAGGTCGTCAGCTGTCGTTAGCTCTGTAACGGGGAAAGGATTTTCTAGTAAATTTGTCCATTTCGTACTGGAGCGTTGCGGATCGGCATCCACAAGATGGACGGATTTCCGCTTTTTGGCTGCCAACCAGTAGGCGAGGTGGATTGCGATCGTACTCTTGGTACTGCCACCCTTCTGATTAGTAATAGCAATTATTGCCATAATGCAGTAAGTAATGCAGTAAACAAATACTACAGTAAAAGCAGATAGAATTATAGTGTATCTCCTAAGATGCACATTTTATAACCCCGGTACAGCAAGGCTTTCAGAAAATGAAAAAAATGTGCGTCTTTCATATATTAACTAGGGGCGATTTTCGCCCCTAGTCGGAGGCTCAGATCTTGCACCTCTCAGTACAAACCTAGATAATGTAAAAATATCCGCGACAAGGATACTTAATTTTTGCGAATTGATAACCCAAAAATGATGTTTACTACCAAGGTTTTGTATTGGCGTGAAACAACTTCCATATTAAAATCCATATTTACCTTTGAGTCAGCTTTGCTTTGAATTCATCTGAAGCAATATACGCCAACAGCATCCGGTGGAAAAAGACATAGCCACCCCCAATTTTTTTCATCAATAGACGCTTTGAAACAAAGTCAAGGAATTTTGCATAATTACCGGGAATACGACCTTTTTGATAAAGTATCTGACGCAAATTTAAATGTTCAATACAGACTAATCCACCGTATTTCAGTCCAAAAATCAGCCACAAACTCAGCCCAAAAACTAGCCCAGATCTCGGTTCAAAAATTAGCCCATAAATCAGTCCAGAAATCAGCCCAGAAATCAGTCCAAAAATCAGCCCTTTTTTCAGAGAACGATAAATGCCACAATTTGGAACTGGTTTCTGTGCATCAATCAGCCAAATTATCTCAAAAATCAGCCAAAAAAACAGCCTAGAAATCAGCCATATCAGTGCATTAATTAGCTTATCAATCAGCTTATCAATTAGTTCATTCAGTCCAAAAATCAGCCAAAAAATCAGCCTAAAAATCAGCCATTGACATAACAAACGGAGGTTCTTGAATAGCACTATTTCTTTTGGTGAACCAAAAATCAGCCCATAAATCAGCCCTAAAGTCACCCCCAAAATCACAGAAATCAGCCCCACAGTCACCCCAAAATTCGGCTCAAAAATCAGCGCCAAAGTCGCTCCAAAAATTAGCCCAAAAGTCAATCCAAAGATCAGCCCATCAATTAGCCCATCAATTAGCCTAGAAATTAGCTTAGAAATTAGCTTAGAAATTAGCCCAAAAATCAGCCCACAAATCAGCCCACAAATTACAAAAATTAGCACAGAAATTACAAAAACTAGCCCAGAAACTAGCCCAAAAACTAGCCCAGAACTCAGCCCAGAACTCAGTCCTGAACTCAATCCAGAACTCAGTCCAAAAGTTATCCCCAAAATCAGTATCAGACTTATTGAGTATTTTATTTTATACTCTTGGAGTTCACTTTGATTCTGTAACCAACTGGACTCAATTTTCTCAATCAAGAAGATTGTTTGCTTTTCCTGCACCATCCAGATCGCTAAACAGTTCAACCAAAACAGCACATCCTTCTTGTCATATTCTGAAGTAGTGCCTCTTTCTAGCCGCTGCTCAATATAGGTATCAAATAAATGTTGGTTTCGCGTCTTCTTTGAATAAAGTTCATCCATCAACTTTTTCACTGACCACCCCTGGTATGCCACACTCATAAAGTTCAAAATCATGGGATTTTGAGCAAATTGCTCTAATTTTGCATCTCTTTTTAAGAGTGTTTTTAAGCCTGCCAACGATCCACCAACGCTATCTAAAAACTGATACACCTGCATCGAGGACAGGGGCTGAAGACAAATGGCACTGCTGATTTGTAAGCGTTCTATCAGATCTTCATAGTCTCGTACCCGACTACACACTGCCACCTCTGTCTGGGAAAACAGACCCATAAATTTATTTAAGGCACGAACGCAATCGTTTCGATAGTATTCGTTGACTTCATCCAGCCCATCCAGCAGGAGGATAAGCCGCTGTTGAGTAATCCAGGTTTCACTCAATGATTGAAGCACTTGATATTTTTCTCGCAGTTCATCAACCAACCAATCTGCGATTGATTTTCGATTTTTTGCCCAGGAAGAAAGATTCAACACAATTGGTATTGGTAAGCTCAAATTCTTTTCACTGCGTTCTATCAGGCGTTGTGCCAGTCGCAGGAGGGCGATTGTTTTCCCTGCTCCTGGATCTCCCAAAATTAGCAGCGTCCGACCTTGCCCCATTTCCTTATAGATGCGCGTTGTACTTAATTCGTCAAATGAGTCATCTAATTCCACAGAACAAGCTTCAATCCCCTCGGAGAGATCGGAGATCGCATCAGGACGAGCTTTCATGTCAAGGCTAAGGTCAGTATCACCCTGAAAGATAGGCTCAAGAAATCCCTCGATCCAAAACGATTTCACATTACTTAATAAAATCTTGCGCTGTGCATTCTCAAATTTGGTGATAGAAGCTGCATTTTGAACCGAAAAACGCCCAAAATTGTCATAGACTGCTCTCGCTTGATCTTTGTATTCCTTCCGTTCAATTTCTTGTCGAATGACTTCTTGAAATTCCAGCAACAGATTGGGCGATGCTAATGAAGGCGGAATTTTTTGAGCTAAATTAATCTTTGTCGCCCCCTCAAGCAGCATACTCTTCTTTAACAGAACTGGCTTTAAATGTTCTGACAGATTAGGTTGTACGGGTTGTGTAACTTCTCCAGCGTATTCAGCCTTGCGATTTTGAGTAGATTGTAAATTTTTTTCACTCCAGATTAGAATCTGATTACAACCCATTTGATACGCTGTTTCGATAGTTTTTCCGGCTGCTAACCCTGTATAAAAGCCTATTGAAAACTGATGAGCAGCTTGATCGAGGATGCGCTGACTCATCCCAACCACATAATCAATATGCTCAACGATTACTTTTGCTTGGCAATCGCTATCGCAAGCATTCAGCACGATACACTTAATATCCTCTGAAAAAGTTTTAAATATTTGAGCCAGTACCTTCGTGCTAACAAATTCTTCTCGTCCATCCTCATCCTGGAAAACTAATCCTTTTTCCCCAGCTCCATGCCCGCAAAAGTGAACGAACTTTGGACTATGTTCTGCAAGTAATGCCTGTAGCTCTTGAGAACTAACAAGGAAACAATACTCCATTTCAAACTTTCCCAAACGTTGTACCAGCCCTTTCAAATCTTTAGCTTCTCTATCAAGATTCAAATCTCCTCTTGGATTAGAGGAGAGAATAAGTATCTTTGGCATTGGTTTTCGCTTTATTATAATAAAATACGGTTCAGTTAAGGCTGAATGGTAGGAATTTTAGACTTGTAGAGACGCGAAATTTGAGCCAGCGCCCTCAGGAGGGTCTCCCGACCTAGGCGACTGGCGTCGCGTCTCTACACAGGTTGACGGTTGGTAAATTCTCTTAACTGAACCGTATTGTATTATAGTAAAGTATCAATATTTATCCATTCGTGACAAGTTAAAATAACGTTGCTTTTGTCAATTAGAAATTTTGACGAGATTTTGGTAATAAATAAGGCATTAATATAAGCTTTATACTGACATTTTGGCGCGAAGATAAATCATAAGTACAAAGATTACGCAATTGATAACCCAAAAATGATGTTTACTACCAAGGTTTTTGGCATTATTTTCATTCACTAGGTATATTGACAAATGCATCACAACCTTAACTTGTCACCAATAATATTTATCTGATATCTACTAGCGTAGTAAAACTTGCTAGAGGTATCTTGGAATTGTAGAAAACTCGTTTGAGATTGTCTTCTTAACGAACACAATTAAGACTTTAATCTAGACTCTCAAGTTAGTTTTACCGTTCTAGGATATCTATGGGCTATCTGATCTCAGAATAGGCTGATTAATCAGCTCGCGCTTGATGGTGAATTGAATTTGCTTCGTCACCCATTCAGCATTGGGATCTGGTTCGTAAACCGCAGCACGAGTTAACTGTGGTGAAACATCTGCATCTTCACCGATAGCTGCTAACAACTTCCCAAACGGGCTGATATTGCGGTAAGTACCCTTTGAGGCTTTTGTTTCAAATTCCTGATCTAATGCTGGTAGTTTTAACCAACGAAAGTCAGCATATCCGCGAGTGGCAAACAGTTTGAGCATTTCTTGCACTTGCTCATATCCTTTGTCTTTTGGTATTTTAAAACGAATTGGATTGTCTTCCACCTGATTTGGTACAAGTTGAAAGAAGGGAGCATCAAGTCCCTGAATTCGATACTGGGAGATTTCCCAGGTTGATTCTAAATTCAATACTGCTATATTCAAGGGTTGAGCAGAAGTATTTTTAACCCGTAGATATGCAAGTTCGCCATTTTTAAAAACTATATTGCTTGAATCAGGGAATGGTTGTTTTTTCTGGTCTAGTAACACAAATTCAAGAGCATTAATCAGTGCAGAATCTGGATTGTCCAGTTCTTGAACAACTTGATACTTGGCTAGATGAACCAACCGTTTGACGACTTCCTGAGTCGCTTCTGAATCACCAATCATCAAAGGAGGGTTCAAGTTTTTAATCGGCATCCCGATGCAAATTTCGTATTCGCCATTTTTACCAATTGCTACTTGATAATGGGCTTCTTCATCTTCCTGTACTTCAATGATCCAGCCATTTTCTGCTAAAGCCTGCCGAACGGCATTCAGCGCATCTTTTTGTTTGTCAACTAAATTCTGAATTGGTAATTCATCTTCCGCATCACCAAGCTTTTTTTGGTCAAATAGACGGACTCGACGCACTAGATCCGGTGGTGCAGATAACATGAAAGCGGGCGCACCTTGCTCTATCTGTCCCTTAACTCCCATACCACCGTCTGCCTCTTCTAAAACTTTAGCAGATGCGCTGGATGCCTCAACCTCTGTCACCTCCACGATTGCCAGTTGATTCTGTTTATTTGTGAAGTCAGATGTATTGAGCGGATAGATAGCAAACCTTGTACCGTTGCTTAAGCCATTTGCAAAGCCTGCATTCAGCTTCACTTGTTTTTGACTGGCATCAACATCCAACACAGTTACAGTATATTGAGTGGAGACAAGATTACTACCGAATACGGAGCGATCGCCTTCGCCCAACAACATCGGTAATTGGCTGGGAAACTTGCTCTGAATTTTGGCATTAATGCGATCGTGCAGGGTTTTATAGCTGAGTGTTCCAAGAACGGTTTTCAAGGTGTCAATCATCCAATAGGTCAGCGCCCCATGCCTTTCCTTCCCATTCACGGCATACTCATAGGCATATTCTGTGGGACGACAAGCTGCTAGTAACACATAGTCTCGTGGTTCTGGCATCCAGGAAATATAATTTGTTTTTTCAGTTTGCGATCGCCAATTTCTGATTAATTCTTCCCGTGAGGCTACCAGACTCTCTCTGGAACGGATCACAGTATCCTCTTGATTTGAACCTCGAATATCACAGTCACCACGAGTTGCACCACCAGAGTGACAGCTATCCAGGATGATGGTAACAACCAATCCTTTGTCTGTCATGCGTTTGAGCAAAGTATTTAGCTCAACATCGCGCAGATATTGCCCATCCTGTTCACCGATATCTGTTGGGACAATTCCCTCATCATTCTGCCCATCCCCTTTTAGTTCTGAGTAAATTGTGATGGCGCGTCCACCATGACCAGAGTAATGGATATATACTTGGTTTCCAGTGGATGCTGTTTCAGTTATCTCTTGGAAAGCATTGACAATATTCTCATAAGTTGGCTCTTGCTCCTGAACAGATGTGACCTCTAAAAGCGCCGTATCTTTTGGATTGGGAGAGGTTAGCTTTCGGATTCGTTCTGCAGGGATATTGAGTGTTGTTTTGAGATAGGCATCTACAAGGTTAATGTCGCGGACACAACCTCGGAGGTTTTTGTAAAGCCGATTGGGTCTGTAATAATCAATGCCAATTAATAAAGCGTGTAAGTCAGAACCTTTTTCTCGTTCAGTTACTGCTGGCTCAACCCTAGCTTCTTGCATATATTTTCTTAGATACCTCTATAATCTCACTGAATTCGTTAACTATAACAGGTTTTTACAAACATCCTGGCTTAATACCAATATGAACTATTGGATGTTTTTTCACCCATAACAGATTGCTCCGCGCAATCATTTTGATTTCCAACGTTTTACTAAAACTTCTCCAGAACTCCTATCGGGACTTACGTGTAAATATTTTGAAGTTGTATCTAGGCTAGTATGCCCAAGTACAGATTTCACCAAATGCACCGGAACTCCTTCATCAAGAGCGTGTGTTGCATGGCTGTGGCGGAACCAGTGAGCTGACACATTTTCGGCATTTTCCAGTCCTGCTGCTGCCGCCGCTCTCTTCACCACCCGATCGATATGAGAAGGTGCTAGCGGTCTAAGAGTAGCAGAAGCAAACACAGGGCTATCCTTTAATGCATCACCTTTCCATTCCATTAATTCCTGCCATAGCTCCTGGGGAACGTGAACTCGGCGAGTGCGCCCACCCTTGCCGTAAACGTTAATTTGCCCACCTCCCCCACGATTCGCGATCGCATCTTTCCATCGCAGCCCGCATAACTCAGAAACCCGGATTCCACATAAATATAAGGTTTTGAGGATGAGTTTGTTCCTGCTATCGCAAGTGATATCAATCATGGCATCAACATCCTCTGGGGACAGGATGCGCTCAACCAAAGTATCTTTGGGTTTTGGCAGCTTAAATTGTTTGGGGATGGGGCTGCGTGAGATTGGCGGATTTTCCAAACTGGTGACATAAGAAAAGAACGCCTTCAAAATATTAAGGTGCTTAACTTTTGTGGTATCCGCTTCTTGCAGCGAATCCAACCATTCGCGGACATGGCGGATTTGGATGGAGGCTAGAGCATCCACAGAGGTAAAACTTAGAAACTTGTGAATGGTATTTTGGTAAGAAGCACGAGTTTTACCATGATGAACGTCCAACCACTCAGTTACCAGTTCCGCCAGTGTCTTCATATCATGCCTACAGTGTGTGATGAGTAGAAAGCTACTAATACACACCATTGTCGCCGGAAAGCACCATTTTTCGTGCAGTCAACACGACAATTAAGTTTTACTTATCATTAGCTCGCCCAAAAGTCATTATTAGGTCTCGATTGATAAGTCTTGCTTAATTCCCAGTCGGTGACAGCACTGGCTCTCTTGCTTCCCAATCTATACCCATGCTGTACATCTATCTTTACAATACTTCTATCTAGACTTGTACAGATTGGATTCTAGAAAAATGGCTGACAAGGACAAGTCTTGTTAATACCAAAAATTTATTTAGTTATGGGACGAATTCTAAATACTCGCCAAGGTCATCTCGATGTTTTTCAAAATTTAATAGGAATCAAGTCAGGACTTGCTTTAAAAAATAACGAGTCTATTGAGATTCTTGAACTAACACATAAAGCGATTGAAAAAACAGGAATAGTATTAGGTGGAGCTATTAAATGGTGGCAAGGAAATAGCCAAGAGCTAATTTCTGTTAGAGTGGAAAACTTACAAAAAAATCTAATTCATATATTACATTCTCTAGGTGCAATTAGTAATCTTGATGAGCCAAGAGACATATTGAATAAATTTTTGGACAGAGAACTAGGTAGAGATTTTAGAAAAAAAACATGGGAGTTTATAGAAATATTTAGTTTTGTTCAAATATGTTTGAACATTAGTACATTTTTCCCGGAAATGCTACCAATACCAGATGTTCCTAGTAAAATTGAAACTCTTGTAGAAAAATTTAAGAATTCGCAAGAGTTTGGAGAATATTGTCGGAGAAATTTAATGGGTCGTCACTTACCTATACGAAGAGAATGGAATGGGTTGCTTCTACTTTCCGATTTGTTTAACAGTGAAGAGCCACCTATTAATACAATAGCAGGACAATATTTTGACCAAAGATACATTGATTATTTAAATGTACAACCAGAAAAAATCCAAAACATTCAATGGCGTCAGTTCGAGTACTTAACTGCTGAGTATTTTCAACGTAATGGCTATCAAGTAGAAGTTTGTCAAGGTAGAAAAGATGGTGGTAAAGATGTAATTCTAAGAAAAGAAATAGGAACTGTAGGACCAGAGCTTATTATAGTTCAGTGTAAGCGTTATGCCGAATCTAACCCAGTTGATATTGATACTGTTAAGGCATTCTGGACAACTGTGAATGAGTCAGGGGCAACAAGAGGTTTAATTATAACTACCAGCAGGTTGACTAGTGGTGCTAAAACTTTTTGTGAAGCTCACAAATATAGACTTACACCAGCAGAAAGTGATACTGTTCGATTGTGGCTCCAAAATCTTGCTTCGCCTAAAACCTAGCAAATAAAAAAAATTCGCCGTTCCTTCTTGGCTAAATATTGTTAGATTCGGCATTCTTGTAATAGTCCCCAGTAAGCCCTTCATTTTGACGTGGGCATCCAAGATAAAATTTTCTCGCTTGGTCTACTGTTGTATGAATACTTTGAGGTTTTAACCTTCTTTATTGATACTTGACTGGGCTGCTTGATTCCTCGCTCGCAAGCATGATATTATGTCTAGTCAAAAAACGTGTGGTCAGGTGCAACCAAAGTAAAAACCCTCAGTGGCGAGTACTGGGGGTTTTGCTTTGAGAGATCTGGGCGTTGCGATGTCCTTCTGGGGGCGGGGGGAGGGTCATGCAAAAAAGCTCCTACGGGCAAGTAGGGGCAAAACTGTCAATGCATTGGTAATTGTTAGCTGTCGGTGAAGCGTGAATTCGTCCGGATCATCTTTTTCTTCCACTTCCATTACTAATATCCGCATAAATGCTGATGTATCTGTATAGAAAATATTTTATTTTATAAGTATTATATTTGGATACCCAAGTTTTAAAACAAGTACTTAATAGCAGTTGGGACTATCTATATTAGATATTATTTATTGACTTTGGGAGTATTAAGCAATGAAAGAGTTTGGATTAACTCTAGAACAAACCAGAATAATGTTTAGCTACCAGTATCATTTAGTATTAGCAGATATTGAATATGAAGTGAATTCTGCAACTAAGTCGCTAAAGAAGCAATGGTTAGCCAAGTGGAAAGAATCAACAGAGCTTTTTATAAAAGGTCAAGTTAATCAAGATAAGAATAGTCATTTTGATTTTCACTTAATTACCGATTTTGAATTGCTAAAGAAGCTGGTTGTCCCAATCAAGGATAATAAAGGTAATCAATTAACTTTATATTTAATCATTTTAGAAGTTATTCTTTTTAAACCGTATTATACCCTCGGTAATGCTAGTGATGAACAGTTCAAAAATTTGAAAATAACTGATGAAGAAAAACTGACTAGCAAACTGAAGGTCTTAGCTAGAACACTAGATATATCCCCAGATATTGTTACACGTTTTAAGTCTAACTATAACGAAGCAGTTAATGGGATTAAAGGTGGTTTGAATCCTTGGTTAGTAGGTGTCTTTGGGGCGATTGTACTAGCAGTAGCAGCTGCATTTTTCACTCCTGCTATAGCAGCTTTATTAGCACCAATACTAGCACCCGGTCTTTCCGGCGCAGCAGCAGTTTCAGCCGTTTTAGCTGCTCTTGGGGGCGGTGCGATCGCAGCAGGTGGATTAGGAATGGCTGGTGGTTTTGCAGTCATTGTTGCTGGTGGTGCGATTCTTGGCGCTGGTGCTGGTGCTGGCGTTGGTGCTTTATTTGCTCAATCTCCTGACTCGGCTCTAACCCAAGCCGCCAAACTGGAAGTAGTCATGAAAGAGATTGTACATATTCAAAAAGATATTCGTTTAGCTCAAGAAATTATTAAAGAGCAAAGACAAGCTATTCGCTCTCTTGAGGTGAACCAGAACCTTGGGTAAAAGATTTTTGGGTTTGTTTGGCACTAAGAGATTTGGGTGAAGACATTCAAATTTACTTTTGGGATAATGCCTCTCAGACTGAGAAGCAGCACCCATCTTTTGCCCCGATTGGTGCTGGAATGGTACTACAGAGAGCGGCAGCCATACATTACAAAAATAGCATTTTGGGAGATGTAACTAGATTGGGTTTTGATAGAACAGGTCGGAGTTTACAATCAGGAGGTGATTGCGACATCAACCTAACACTGCTAGGGGCAGGTTGGGGAGTGGCTTATTTTCCCCAACTCCAGCTTACACACTTTATATCTGCGAATCGTTTGACAAAAGACTACCTTGCTCGATTGAGTTTTGCTTCATCGCGTTCTTGGATTTGGGTTTTGAAGACTCACGATATTCTACCTTGGAAGGAGATTCCGCGTTGGAGTGTTTTACCTAGGAAGATAAAAGCATTTTTTAAGTACCAACCCTGGAAAAACCCTGTTTCTTACGTGCGTTGGTGGGGAGCATGTGGCACGTTTGAAGGTTTGGCTACACTCTTGGAGTAAGCAAAAACAAGTTTATTTGTATCGCAGTTTTTATTTCTGAAATAGCTCTTTATTATAATTTGAGATTTTCAATTAAGTTATTTTTCTAACAAATCAGACGGAATTATGAAGGTAGCAACACACTTAAAAAATCGTCTACAAATATTAGATCAAAAGGTAACTCAGAGCCGCTTGAAAAATCATAAATTCACCATTATATCCAACAACTGTTGGGGAGGAGAAGTTTATCGAGCTTTAAATCTCCGTTACGAAAGTCCATTTGTAGGTTTATTTATGTTTGCTCCATGCTATATCAACTTAGTTAAAGAAATAACCAAAAAAATAGATACGAGGTTAAATTTTGTTAATGTCTCACGTTATGAACTAGCTAATGACTATAGAGAGCAAGGAGTTTGGGAACTATATCCTATAGGGCTACTAAATGATGAAATAGAAATTCATTTTATGCATTATGAGAATGAAATAGAAGCAAGAGAAAAATGGTTGCGAAGAACTCAACGAATTGATTGGAATAATGAAAATAATATTTTTTTTAAATTTTGCGATAGTGGTTTATGTACAAAAGAATTAATAGAAGAATTTCATACTTTAGAAGCCAAGCATAAGATTTGCTTTACTAGTAAAAACTATCCTAATTTTGCCTCCAATATTTGGATAGAAGAGTGTCAAAAAGACGACAGTGTTATGGATGGAAGAAAATTGTACAAATTTTGTCATAAATACTTTGATTTACTGGATTGGCTAAACGGAGGAAGTGGAAAAATTAATCCCGTAAAAAAGCTCGTAAATAATTGGTTGTACAATAATTAATGAAAGATTGGATATAAATTTTAAATATGAATTTATCAATAAAACAAAGACAATTGAGATACTTAATAAAGCGGTTATCTCTGGGAATAATATTTTATCATCTGTATTACGTCCCAAAAAGATTTCTACAACAATGTTATGATAAGGGTTTAATAACTGTAGCAGCTAATTTTCAAGCACAACAGCAAATGAAAAAAGCTGCATATCGCTTGCCATCTCTACTCATAAACGAAGCGGCTACCCCTCTAGAAGTTCACTTTTTAACAGGAAAAAAATTTTGGTATCAAACTTGTTTTTGTGCCTATTCAATGTCTCAGTATACAGATGTTCCTCTGCGTCCAATAATTTATGACGATGGTTCATTATCAAAGAGATACCAAAATGAAATTCAAAGAATTTTTCCTTACGCCAAAATTTTTCTAAAACAAGAAATTGAGGAACGTCTTGATGAATTCTTACCAGCAAATAAGTTTCCTTATCTTAGAGAACGCCGCCGCTATTACCCCAATATGCGGAAATTAACTGATATTCACGTTGGGTCAAAAGGTTGGAAATTAGTCCTAGATTCCGATATGTTGTTTTTTCGGAAACCTGATTTTTTATTTGACTGGCTTAAGTCTCCACAACAGCCGTGTTATATGGTTGATGTAGAAACATCATATGGTTATTCTGAAACACTAATGGTATCTTTGGCACAAGCAGCAATACCAGAACGCTTGAATGTTGGAATTTGCGGTTTGAAAAGTGATGACATTGATTGGGAGCAGTTAGAACATTGGTGTAAAACTATGATTGAAGAGCAAGGGGTATCTTATTATCAAGAGCAAGCACTTAGTGCCATGCTAATGGCAGGTAAAACTTGTTTAGTTGCCGCAGCAAACGACTATATAGTTATGCCTAGTTGGGAGGAATCCATCAATCCTAAAGCAGTTTTACATCACTATGTGGCAGACTCCAAACCTTGGTATTTCAGTTACGGTTGGAAGCATATTGTGCAAAGAGATCTCCGAACCAATAGAACGAGGTAGGCATTATGAAACCCTTAGTTTCTATTTTAATTCCTTGTTACAACGCTGACCCTTGGTTAGCTGAAACATTGCAATCAGCTTTGGCTCAGACTTGGCAATACAAAGAGATTATTTTTGTTGACGATGGCTCGACGGATCGAAGTTTAGCGATCGCAAAAGAATTTGAAAACACAAGAATAAAGGTTATTTGTCAAAATAACCGAGGGGCTAGTGCTGCTAGAAATCGAGCATTGCAAGAGGCTCAAGGTGATTTTATCCAATATTTAGATGCAGATGATTTACTAGCTCCGGATAAAATTGAGTGTCAATTGCAACTTTATCAGCAAACCAAAAGCGAGTATTTATTATCTGGAGAATGGGCACGGTTTTACAACTCACCTACAGAGGCAAAATTTATTCCAGAACCTGTTTGGAATGATATGTCACCAGTTGACTGGTTAGTCTGTTCTTGGGAGGGTGGAGGAATGATGCATCCTGCAGCTTGGTTAGTTCCCCGTACAATTGTAGAGAAGGCGGGCTTATGGAATGAAAATTTAGATTTAAATGATGATGGAGAATATTTTAGCCGTGTAGTGCTAGCTAGTCAAAGTGTAAAGTTTTGCCTTGGAGCTAAAAGTTACTATCGTTCCGGTATTTTAGGTAGCCTTAGTGGTAGAACATCAAGGGAAAGTTGGGAATCTGGGTTTCTTGCCTTGAAACTTTGTACTAGTCAACTTCTTGCTAAGGAAGATAGCTGGCGTACTCGTCATGCCTGTGCAACAGCTTTCCAACGCTTTATTTATTCGGTTTATCCAGATGCTTTAGATCTTGTACAAAGAGCAGAAGCAGAAGTTCAATTTCTAGGTGGTTCAGATTTGAAACCATTAGGTGGTCGTTTTTTCCAAATCTTGAGCAGATTTGTGGGTTGGAAATTCACAAAACGAACCCAAAAAATTGCTCAACGTATCTTGTCTATAAAATGAGTACACTTATAACAGTGATTGATTTTCTTATAATTCTGAATTTATTTTGCTGTTATTAGAAAAAACCGAAAAAATAAAAAAGCGAATTCTTATAAAATAATTCAAGGAATATTTAAATGGCAGTAAAACCTCTTAACCTATTTTATGAAGAACCAGAAAAAGATCGCTGGCTACCGCTAGATCGATATCCCAGACAAGTTGTTCGACGAATTATTAGAGGTAAGAGACAACCTGGTGGGATGGAAAGATATTTTCTCAATCTATGTGCTGGTTTGGAAAGAATTGGAATTCCTTATCGTATAAATAACTATCGCTATATTCAGCAGCATCCAGATGAAGTCGCTTGCATTGTTGGTAAGCCTCATCTTCTAAATAAAATTCAGTGGAAAAACCCAATTCTGTTTGGACCTGCAGTTTATTCTCATCCTTGTGACGATCCATTATTACTAGAGCGATTACCTATAAGGCAGGTACTTGTATCTTGTGAATGGTTTAGAGCAATGTATGCATCTAGTTTTGGGAACAAGGTAACAGTTTGGGCTTCAGGGATTAATACTTATAAATGGGTACCAGGATCTTTTATTAATAAAGACATAGATATATTACTTTATGACAAAGTTAGATGGCATTATAATTATTATGAAAAAGAATTAATTACTCCAATTAAATCTTACTTGCAAAAACGAGGATTGAAAGTAGAAGTCATACGCTATGGATTTTATAGAGAAGAAAACTTTCAATCGCTTTTAAGTAGAAGCAAAGGTATGATATTTATCTGTGAACATGAAACACAGGGCTTTGCTTATTTGCAAACTCTCGCTGCGGGAGTTCCTATACTAGCTTGGGATCGGGGCGGTTATTGGCAAGATCCTGTATATTTTCCTGAAAAAGTTAAATTTTCTCCTGTTACTTCAGTTCCATATTGGAATGAGCAATGCGGAATCAAATTCAAAGATATTGATGATTTTTATGTGAAATTAGATGAGTTTTTAGATAAAATGGACTTGCAGCAATTTGTACCTCGTAACTATATTTTAGAAAACCTTTCTCTAGAAAAATGTGCTCGTCATTATCTAGAAATTTTGAATCAATTGTAAGAAAGGTTAAGTGAAGATGGCAAAAATTCTCATTCTGATTGGTGCTCATCTTTGTACAGCTCCTCGCCCTCAAAAAGAAGCGGAAACTCTGGCAAATAGTGGTCATGATGTTACAGTACTTGGTTTTTGGTTTGATCCAGACTTGGTAAAGCGCGATCGTCTCCTAGTGGCTAACAAAAAATGGCGGTTTGAACCAATAATTGACTTTCAACCAATTCACCGTTGCAAAAATTTAGGAATTAGGTTCCAAAACCGGATTACGAAGGAAACATTTAAACGGTTTGGCACTTTTTCGCCAGCCTTATTAGGGTACGGTGCAAAAGCTATGCTTAAAGTTGCGCGTCAAGTTGGTGCTGACTTGACAATCGTTCATTCAGAAGCAGGGCTGTGGGTAGGGAATTCTCTACTAAATGAAGGTTTCCGTCTAGGAGTAGACTTTGAAGATTGGTTTTCTGAAGACCTTTTACCGAATGCTCGTACTTTTCGACCAATCTCCCAATTGAAAGTATTTGAGAGCCGCCTTGCTCGTAGCTGCACCTACTGTTTAACAACTTCCCATGCTTTAGCTGAAGCTTTATCAGAAGCTTATCAAGCTCCAAAACCAACTGTTATTTATAATACATTTCCTTGGGCTGAGCGATCGCAAATGGATGGCACGCAGCGAGATCGTTGCAATTTCAACTTACCATCTATTCATTGGTTTTCTCAAACTATTGGACCAGGAAGAGGACTAGAAATATTATTCCAATCTTTACCTTACCTAAATGTGCCGTGTGAAATTCATTTACGTGGTCATTATCCTGAAAGTTCGCAACAATGGTTAAACCCCCTGATTCCAAAGCAGTGGTACGATCGCCTGTTCATTCACTCCACTGTCTCAAATGCTGAGTTACTATCCCGTATTGCTGAACATGACATTGGTCTAGCTTTAGAAATTCCCTATTGTTACAACAAGCAATTTACAACAAGTAACAAACTTTTTCAGTATATGCAAGCAGGTCTAGCGGTGATTGCTACTGACACTGCTGGTCAAAGAGAGGTTTTCAATCAGTACCCTGGAATGGGTAAATTAATCCCCAATAATGATTCTATAGCACTAGCTCAAGCTCTAAATGATTTTCTACAAAATCCTGAAAAACTAATTGCTGCTAAATCAGCTGCCTTGCAAGCTGCCAAAGACAAATATAACTGGGAAAGCCAAGTAGAGATTCTCTTGAGACTAACAGAACAAGCAGTCAGTAAATGAAATCAACCTATGCTTTTAAGAGTTATAAGAGCAAGCAATTCTATGACTATATAAATCTTCACACGTTTTTCCAATCATTTTTCAGAAGTTAACTATGTCTATTAAACTATCAATTCGGAAATATCTGGGAAGAAAATTGGGCTTGCCCGAAATACCTTTTGCCCTTGAAAGATTATCTGATTTAGGATTTCAACCTCAGAGCATTTTTGATATTGGAGCCTACCGAGGCGATTTTGCTTTGTCTTGTTTACATATTTGGCAAAACTCAAAAATAGCTTGTTTTGAAGCATTGGAACATAAGGTAACTCAACTTTTGCATTTGGCATCTCATAACTCATCTATTTCCGTATTTCCAACGCTTGTAGGTGCAGAGGCGTGTGATAGAGTTCCACTGTACGAAGCGGAAACAGCGTCTTCTATCTTGGCTGAACACATTTCCCAAAGCTTTCCAGTTAAATTTTATCCAATGACAACTGTGGATCGAGTTGTTCAAGAAGATTTTTATGGAAGTAGTCCAGATTTGCTTAAGCTTGATGTTCAAGGTTATGAATTAGAAGTGTTGAAGGGAGCCGAAAAATCCTTACCGCAAATGCAAGTGATTTTGGCAGAGGTAAATTTTCTGGATATTCATAAAGGTGTGGCTTTAGTAGCAGAGGTCATCACATGGCTTAATGAGAGAGATTGGGTTGCTTATGATATATGTGGTTTAACTCGCCGTCCTATAGACAAAGCTCTTTGGCAAGCAGATTTGCTTTTTGTACCACGCAACAGTCCTTTGCGAGCAGATAAGCGCTGGGCAGCTTAAATAAGTACTTACGCACTATGAAAATTCTTTTAACAGCCGATCCAGAACTACCAGTACCACCACTGCTATACGGTGGAATTGAGCGTATAGTTGACCTTATGGTTACTGAACTACAAAATCGCGGTCATACTGTGGGACTCGTTGCTCATCCTGACTCGACCTCACCTGCAAGTCAGTTTTTCCCTTGGGCAGGAAGGCGATCGCAAAATAAATTTGACGCAATCAAGAATACTATTACCTTATGGTCGGCTGTTCAAACATTTAAACCCGACCTAATTCACAGTTTTTCTCGCATCTTCTACCTAACGCCCCTGCTGCGTTCTCGGCTTCCTAAAGTGATGTCATACCAACGCTATCCCAGCCATCGTACTACAAGTTGGGGTATTCAGCTTGCAAAAGGTTCTCTTACCTTTACAGGTTGTAGCGATTATATCTGCAAAATTGGACAAGCTTCTGGAGGAATTTGGCATACCATTCACAATTGCATAGCACTAGAGAAGTATACTTTTCAGCCAACAGTTCCTACTGATGCACCATTGGTATTTTTGAGCCGAGTCGAAAGAATTAAAGGAGCTCATAAAGCGATTGCAGCAGCTTTAAAAGCTGGACGTAGTTTAATCATTGCTGGTAATCATGGAATAACTGGAGAAGAAGGACGATATTGGCAAGAAGAAATTGTTCCTTACTTAGGAAAGAATGGAATTGAGTATATTGGACCTGTAAATGATACTCAGAAAAATCAGCTACTAGGGCGAGCTGCCGCTATGATTGTGCCAGTTGAGTGGGAAGAACCGTTTGGTATTGTTTTTGCTGAAGCTCTAGCTTGCGGCACTCCTGTTATTTCCTGTTCAAGAGGAGCATTGCCAGAGATAGTACGTCACGGTATTGATGGCTATTTGGTTCAAAATGATGAAGAAGCTGTTGCAGCTATTCAGCAATTACCAAATATTAACCGTTCTAATTGTCGTCAACGCGTTGAAAAGACTTTTTCATCTTCTGTAATTGTAGATAAATACGAAAACCTCTATCAAAACCTTGTCTAGCAATTTATTTAACCTTCACAAAAAAGTTTTACTTTGCCTACTTTTAAACCCAATTTTCGCATTTTATATTTGGTCTTATGATAGCTCATACATCTATTGATATTAGTCCAATATATTCCGTAGTTATGACTGCCTGTATTAATCCTGGTGGTGAAAATGTATATCGTTCCAAACCAGAAGTACGTCTGAAAGATTACGAAAATAGCCTTAGATTTTGGTTGGAACTTAAAGAATCACGAATTAAAAATATTATATTCATAGAAAATTCTGGATATCCACTAGAAAAGTTAATAGAAATTTCTCAAAGTTATAATCCTTGGAATAGAGAATGCGAATTTATTTCTTTAAATTGTAATGAAATACCATCTGGTCTACATTATGGTTATGCTGAATTTAAACTTTTGGATGTAGGGTTACTAGAAAGTAAAATTTTTGTCAAAAGTGATTATCTAATAAAGGCAACAGGAAGATATAAATTTCCAGCAATATCTCGACTCCTTAATTGTTTGCCGAAAGAATATAAACTGGCTGCTGATACCAGAAATGTTTCTCGATTTGTTCCTTATCCACGACAAAATGTAACAGTTGCTTTAATTTTATTTTCTCGTGATTTTTATCATAATCATTTGCGTGAAATTTATAAAGAAATGCAGTTATTACCCAGAAAAAGTTTTATTGAAGATATCCTTTACGATAAGCTAATGCCTATATACGAAGAACCCGGTATCATTCTCCGCTGGCCTTGTAATTGCGAACCACAGGGTATTGGTGGAAATGGTCAATCATATACTTCTCTAAAGAAAAGAAGCATTGCAGTTTGTCGAGCAGTTGGAAGAATTATGTTACCTAATTGGTGGTTTTAAGCATGGATTTACTTAGAAAAACATCAAATAAATTAAGTTTTATACCTAGTTTACGCAATCCAGTTCTTTGGACTGAAGAAAATTGGCGTTCTTTCTTATTCAATTTTAGACAGAACGAGCGTGGTATTGCAAAGCATGAGTTTCAGAAATGCCAAACATTAGAGAGCTATTATGAATTTTCATGCAAATATATAGGAATGCATCAAATTAAGAGTGAAATCTTGCAATTACTAGAATTTTTGGTACCTTTAAAACCACAATTAATTTGTGAAATTGGCACGGCTGATGGAGGTACAAATTTTCTTTTAAGTCAGGCTTTACCAAATGTAGAACTCATGATTGGT
Organism: Scytonema sp. NUACC21; assembly: GCF_054684315.1. Lineage (NCBI taxonomy): Bacteria > Bacillati > Cyanobacteriota > Cyanophyceae > Nostocales > Scytonemataceae > Scytonema > Scytonema sp. NUACC21. The sequence goes on from NZ_BAAFZH010000108.1 coordinate 48,073, forward strand.
GTTGATTTGTTTGTCAGAAACCAATTTCAGCTAAAATACTTCTCCAAACCCGGTCAACACTTAGCATATCTTCATGGTTCTTCCTACGCTCCACCCACTGTTCAAAATGTTCTGTCAGTGCTAGGCGATCGCAAGCTCGATCTTTTATTTATTGATGGTGACCATAACTATGAAGGTGTAAAAAAGGATTTTATCATGTACCGAAATATGGTAAAAGAAGGCGGAGTCATCGCTTTCCATGACATTATTCCAGATTACAAAACTCGATATGGCAAAGATACTTTGCGCTGGGCAGGTGGGGTTCCTATCCTTTGGCAGGAATTAAGGCAGATGTACTCAAGTTTTGAATTTATTGAAAATCCAGAGCAAGACAGCTATGGCATTGGTGCAATTTACTATTCTGAATCTGTCCGTTTACCAGCTAATTGGTAATTTATTTTTCTGTGCAATGACTTGGAGTATACTACTTTGGCTTATCGCGTTCTAATTGTCAGTCCTCACTTTCCACCAATTAATGCCCCAGATCATCAACGAATTCGTACTTCCCTACCGTATATGCACGAGTTTGGGTGGGAACCCTGGGTGTTGGCAGTCAGCCCTGAATATGTCCAAGCTACAATAGACCCCTGGCTTGAGAAGACTATCCCTGCAAATATACCCACCATATATACACCAGCATTGCCAGTGCAGTATACACGCTATCTTGGCATGGGTAGCCTTGGTCTACGTTGTATTCTTCATATGGTTCAGGCAGGCGATCGCCTCCTCAAGCAAAATAAGTTCGATTTAGTCTACTTCTCAACCACTGTATTTACTGCAATGGCTCTAGGTCTTAGATGGTACAAACGTTTTGGTATTCCTTACGTCCTAGACTTCCAAGACCCTTGGCTAAGTAATTACTACAAGCAGCCAGGGAACTCATCGCCACCAGGTGGACGTTTGAAGTATGAATTTTCGCAATTTCAGGCAAAACTGTTGGAACCTAAAGCGCTGAGTCAAGCCAGCCACGTAATTAGTGTTTCACCGGCATACCCAAAAACTCTACAACAGCGCTATCCCCACCTGCATCCAGAACAGTTTACAGTTCTGCCTTTTGGGGCACCTGAAGCTGATTTCAAGCAGCTACCATCTTTTAACATTCAGCAAACAATTTTTGACCCCAACGATGGTAAGCGTCACTGGGTTTACGTGGGGAGAGGTGGCAATGATATGGCATTAGCACTGAAAAGTTTATTTCTAAGTATACAATCAGAACGTCAACGAGATCCCGAACAATGGCAAGCAGTTCAGTTACACTTTGTTGGCACCAGCTATGCGCCAAGAGACCGCGCTTTAAAAACCGTAGAACCAATAGCCCAAGAGTTAGGAGTTGCCGATTTAGTCACAGAGCATACTCAGCGAATTCCCTATTTTGAAGCGCTGCAAGTACTCGTTGATAGCGATGCTATCTTGCTCATTGGTTCTAACGACTCCGGATATACAGCTTCTAAGCTTTACCCATGCATTTTAGCCCGAAAACCAATTTTGGCAATTTTTCACAGAGAGAGTTCTGTTGTAGACATTTTACACTGCTGTCAGGCAGGTCAGGCAATAACTTTTGCTTCAGAAAACCAGCCCAATGATTTACTAGCTGAGGTGAGCCTTCAACTCCGCGAACTTCTGTCTTTACCGAAAGGTTACCAACCACAAACTAACTGGGAAGCATTTCAACCTTATACAGCTAGAGAGACGGCTCGTCAGCAGTGTGCCATATTTGATGGATGTCTTTCCGCTAAAATTCACAGTCAATCATTATGACTCATTCTTTAGGCTCCACTTTCCAAGAGTTAGCTTTATTACCTGCACGCGCACGCCAGGAACGGCAACAACTCCTAAAAGTCTTTTGGCTGATTGCTTTGGGGCTATTTATATTTGAATGTTTGTGGGTTGAGAGCAGTTCCTTTGCGGCTAATTTTGGAGCTATTTTAATCACTGGTGCAGCTCTGTTACCAAGTTATTTGTGGTGCTCCGGTCATGCTTTGGGAATACCAATTTTTCCTTTATTTGCTCTGACCTTTGTTTGGACTCATGCTTTACCTCTAATCAGTCACCATCCTGTTGTCATTACTTACTCTCCTGAAAGCCATCTATTTGCCAGTTTTACAGTAGCAGGTTTTTTAGGACTTGGAACTTTTATCTGGTTTCAATTTGTGAAATCTGCTCCTTTGCCACCTCCATCCTACCGCGCTATAAATAGTCAGAAGGGTGATGCATTTTTCTTATGTGTTTTGGCAACTGGCGTTCTATACAATATGAATTTTGTTGCCGGTTGGTTTGTCCTTGATGCAGGTATATTTTCTATTGTTCGTGGCCTAATTCTAGGATTAACTACTCTAGCTATCTTTGTGCTTGCTTACAATTTAGGGAATCAAAAGCTATCTAAAGGTCAAGCACGATTGTTTATCATTGTACTAACCGCTTATCTAGTATCCAGTGTAGCCAGCTTGTTGCTAATATCAGCAGCTTCTACATTTTTGGTGGCTACAGTTGCCTTTATTATTGGACGTAAAAAAGTACCTGTCTTGCCTATTGTAATTATCCTGATTTGTTTGTCGCTATTGCACTCTGGCAAAAATGAGATGCGAGCTAAATACTGGGGTCAAATTTCTATTCAACCTTGGGAGTACCCCGCTTGGTTTACTGAGTGGGTTGGTTATTCATTGGAAAGTTTCAACAAGCAGAATAATTTACCTCAATCGCAAGAAGCTTCATTTTTAGAACGTTCTAGTGTTATTCATATGCTACTTCTTACCCAAGATAAAAGCCCTGATAGAGTCCCTTTTTTAAATGGAAAAACCTACGAAATCTTGCCACAAGTTATAGTTCCTCGCATTTTTAATGCTAATAAAATCTGGTCTCATGAAGGAACGTACCTATTAAATATTGAATATGGGCTGCAAACACGTGAAGCAACTTACACCACTACCATTGGCTGGGGTCTACTAGCTGAGTCCTATGCTAATTTTGGTCTATTAGGCTGTGCGGGACTTGCTATTGTTTTTGGAGTCGTTTATGGGCAATCAACTCGTTGTAGTCTCAATACACCAATTCTTTCAGCACGCTCTTTATTTACTATACTGATGATGACCTTTGCCTTTCAATCGGAATGGACAGCAGGGGTATATGTCGCCGCTCTATTTCAGTCTACTGTAGCATTAAGTGGCATTATAGTGTTTCTCATGAAAACCTATAAGATGCCAAGTCCTTCAGTTTAAGCTAATAAAGCATAACTTAAGTGCTGTTATGAAAAAACTGGCGATTATTACCTCCCATCCCATTCAGTACTACGCACCTTGGTTTCGATATCTGGCTACTCATGCAGAGTTTGCCATTCAAGTATTTTATCTTTGGGATTTTGGTGTCACACAGCAAGTTGATAAGGGGTTTCAACATTCTTTACTGTGGGATATTCCCTTACTAACAGGCTACAATTACGAGTTTGTTCCTAATATTAGTTCCAACCCAGGTACACATCATTTTTGGGGTCTAAAAAATCCTGCACTATTATCACAAGTCAACTCATATAACCCAGATGCAGTGTTACTTATGATTTACAACTATGCTAGCATCTATCAATTTATTTTAAGCTGGAATAGTCATCAGGCTCCCTTGTTATTTCGAGGAGATTCCCATAAGTTATTACGATCAACTGGAATTAAAGCATGGGCGCGTCGGCAATTTATTTCTCTCATATATCGGCGTTTTGCTGCCTGCCTTTATGTTGGTAAGGCAAACTATAATTACTTCCTATATCATGGCGTTCCTGGTAATCATCTTTTTTTCTCACCCCATGCTGTAGATAACGATCGCTTCTTTGCCCAAACCGAGACTGCAATCCACCAAGCTGTTGCTTGGAAAAAGGAATTAGGTATTCCTGAAAGTGATGCAGTCATACTATTTGTTGGTAAGTTTGAAGAAAAAAAACGACCTTTAGATTTACTTCGAGCTTTTTTGCAGGCAAAACTTTCCCAGGTGTCACTGTTATTTGTTGGTGCAGGACTTTTAGAACACAATCTAAAATCAGAAGCCGCAGGTCATAAAAATATATATTTTGCTCCCTTTCAAAACCAAAGTTTGATGCCACGCACTTATGCAGCTGCAGACCTAGTGGTGCTACCTAGTTATGGTATTCACGAAACTTGGGGCTTAGTTATTAATGAAGCCATGTGCCTTGGTCGCCCAGTTATAACTAGTACCCATGTAGGATGCTCTCAAGACCTTGTGCATACCTATCACAATGGTTTGACTTTTTCTGCCGATGACATACCTGCCCTAGCTCGTAGTCTGCAAGAGGCATTTTCCGATCGACAACGCCTACAGCAATGGGGAGAAAACAGCCGCAAAATCATATCTCAGTACAGCTATACCCAAGCCACTCAAGGGCTCAGCCAAGCCCTGAAATCTATCATCTAAAAACACCAATCTTGAATAATGGCAAGTCATCTTAATTCAATGCTGTTTCATCTTTTGTTTCCCAATCTGTTTGGCTATAAGGGTGGTATACAAGTATACTCTGCTTTTTTCTTACGCGCTCTGCAAAGTCTTTATCCTCAGAGTCAGTATGATGTTTTTCTTAAACATGATGTCCAAACTTCACCTCACATTCCGTGTTTACCTCACACTCAATTTCATTTTGCTGGAGCATGGGCATTAAAGATACGCACACCTATCTTTGCCGCTCAAATTATCAGCAAATGCCTTCAAAAACGCCCAAACTTGATAATTACAACGCACTTAAATTTTACCCTTGCTGCCTACTGCCTTAAACGTCTGACTGGCATTCCCTACTGGACAGTTGCCCACGGTATAGAAGCTTGGAATATTAAAAACTCTGCTATAAAAACTGCTTTACGTCATGCAGACCTGATTCTGGCTGTTAGCAGCTACACCCGCGATCGCTTACTGGCAGAACAAAACCTCGACCCCAATAAAGTCACTATATTATTTAATACGTTTGATCCTTACCGTTTCCAAACAGCATCGAAACCGACTTATTTACTAAAACAACATCGACTTAAACCAGAACAACCAGTCATATTAACTGTTGCAAGACTGGCTGAAGTTGAGCGGTACAAGGGTTATGACCAGATTTTAAAAGCACTTCCTAAGATTCGTCAGACCATTCCTAATGTTCGCTATATTATCGTTGGAAAGGGAAGCGATCGCGCTAGGATTGAGCAGTTAATCGAACAACTTAGTTTGCAAGATTGCGTTACCTTGGCTGGGTTCGTACCAGATGAGCAATTATGTGATTACTATAACCTCTGTGATGTTTTTGCCATGCCTAGTAAAAGAGAAGGTTTTGGCATTGTCTACTTAGAAGCATTGGCTTGTGGCAAACCTGTTTTAGCAGGCAATCAAGATGGGGCTATTGATGCTCTTTGTCACGGTAAACTAGGCGCACTAGTGAACCCTGATGATGTTGAAGCAATTGCTCAAACAATAGTTCAAATTCTACAAGGTACTTATCCAAATACTTTGATGTATCAGCCTGAAAGTTTACGGCAAAAAGTGATTGATACATTTGGCTTTGACCGATTCAAACAAACCCTAGCAAGCCTCGTGGATAAGACGATTGGTTGCTAGCAAGGAAATAATTTTTATGTGTGGTATTGCAGGAATTCCTACAGTTAACCAATATCAAGATAGTTTAGACACAATCATTCGACGCATACAGATTGCAATACAACATTGTGGTCTGTTTTATTTTTAGTCTTAATTTAATTACTATTTTAGTATTATTTATTGTGAATAAACTTGTTCAGCATATTCGTGTTTGCCAGGTAGTAGCTAGCATAAATGAGAACATTGGTGGACCTGCTTACTCTGTAAGCAACTTAGCACAAGCTCTGTCGCAGCAGCAGATTTGTTCTCACCTATTTACTCTTGATTACGAAAATCATGGCAAACAAATCCCCATTACAAATGTCATCCTTCATAACTACCCTGCAACATTCTTAACAAGAAATTTGCGAGGGTTTCAACCTAAAGCCAGACTAGCACTACAGAAATTAGCTTCTACAAAACTAGACATAATTCACAGTCACGGATTATGGATGTTCCCTAATCTTTATGCTCGCCAAGTGGCTATTAGCAATCACTTACCACTCCTCATTTCTCCTAGAGGTATGCTAGAAGCTTGGTCATTAAGAAACAGTTGGTTCAAAAAATTGCCAGCTTGGTTTTTGTATGAAAACCAGAACTTGAAGAGCGCAACTGCTTTCCACGCCACTTCTTATGAAGAAGCAGAGTCTCTCCGCAATCTCCATTTTCGTCAGCCCATTGCCGTCATACCCAACGGAGTTAACCTTCCTGATTTAAGTAATCTGCCAAGTCGCCAAGTTTTAATCAATACTTTTCCTGAGCTTACAGAAAAAAAATGGCTTTTGTTTTTATCTAGGATTCATCCCAAGAAAGGTTTAGATAATTTACTTTATTCTTGGCAATTCCTAGCAAATCAATTTCCTGATTGGCATCTGATTATTGCTGGTTCTGACTTAATTGGCTATCAAGCGAAGTTAGAACTACTGACAGCAGAACTAAAACTCAAACAACAAGTGACTTTTACTGGAATGCTAACAGGTCAGCAGAAAGCCTCTGCGCTTGGAAATGCTGATTTATTTGTCTTGCCAACTCACTCAGAGAACTTTGGAATTGCAATTGCAGAGTCGCTAGCTTACGGAGTGCCTGTTATTACGACCAAAGAAGCTCCGTGGCAGGATTTGGATCGCTGTGAATGCGGTTGGTGGATTGAAGATAACCAACAAGCGCTAACAGTTGCTTTGGCTGAAGCAATCAGTTTGTCGTCCGAACAACGACAAGCAATGGGTTTAAGAGGAAGAAATTTAGTGGAAAGTAAATATTCTTGGAATTCCATTGCCAGTCAAATGGCAAACGTCTATCAGTGGATTCTCGGTGGTAACCAGCCCCCTAACTGCGTTAAATTTTACGAATCAAACTGAGGTAGGTCTGTGATTATTTCCATAGCAACAGGTCCGTGGCTACCCGTTCCTGCCGTACAGGGGGGCGCTATTCCCAGACTTTGGCAAGGTATAGCAGAAGAATTCGCTGCTAAAGGTCATGAAGTTAGAATTCTTTGTCGTGCCTATCAAGGGCAACCTCCAACAGAAGTTATAAATGGCGTTCAGTACATCCGCAAAGGAGGTTTTTTTCAAAGTACCAATATTAAGCTGGATTTACTTAAAGACTTCGTCTACGGACTGTTGGTTTTTCCTACCTTACCATCAGCCGATATTTTAGTCATCAATGATTTTTGGCTACCTGTATTTGCAGCCTTACGTCCAAAAGCTGGAAAGGTTGTGATAAATGCAAATCGGTTTCCTAAGAAACAGTATTGGTTATACAGAGGAACTACCTTCTTTGCAGTTGCATCTCGAGCTATTGAGAAAGCCATTGCTAATGAATATCCTGCTGCCCTATCGCGAATGCGAGTAATCCCAAACCCAATTGATACCCGAGTATTTTTTCCAGCTACTGAAGTGAGCACACAACGGCAAGAGAAAATTATCTTATACGTAGGCAGAATTCATCCAGAAAAAGGAATTCATCTCTTGTTAGATGCTTTCTCGATTGTGTCGCAAGAAATTTCTGGGGTAAAGCTTAGAATTATTGGTCCATGGCAGGAAAATCAAGGTGGTGGTGGTAAGCAGTATTTACAAACTCTCTACACTAAATTTGTAGGACTTAATATTGAATTGTTAGATCCTATTTTTGATGTAAATAAGCTGGCTGAAGCTTACCGCGAAGCAGATTTGTTTTGCTATCCTTCCTTAGCAGAAAGAGGAGAGTCTTTTGGTGTCGCTCCCCTAGAAGCAATGGCATCAGGTCTCATTCCTGTTGTTTCTAATTTAGATTGTTTTCGAGATTTTATTGATAATGAGTACACGGGTTTTTTCTTCAATCACCGAAGTCCTGAAGCTGTCATAAATCTTGCCAAAATTTTAGTATCAGTACTTTTGAATTGGAAAGAAAACTTTAAAGTTAGACAAGCAGCTATCAAAAAATCAATGGAATACAGTTATGTAAAAATTGCAGAAGATTATTTACAATGTTTTGAAAATATAGTGTTAAAAAATAAAAAACCGCATCATAAATTTACTATGTATGATAAGCAATATAACTCCACTAATACTTACATTTAATGAAGCTCCAAACATTGAACGCACGCTCCAGCGTCTTATTTGGGCACAAAGAATTGTTGTTATTGATAGTTATAGTACTGACGAAACATTAGAAATTCTTAATTCTTATTCCCAGGTAAGAGTCTTTCAAAGAAAATTTGACTCTTTTGCTAATCAATGTAATTACGGGTTATCAAAAATTACTTCTAAATGGGTACTTTCTCTAGATGCAGATTACATACTATCTGAAGAATTGATTGCTGAAATGAAAGCCTTACCAGACAATTCCGAAAATGATGGCTACTTCGTTAGATTTAAGTATTGTGTCTTCGGCAAACCTCTACACGGTACTTTACTACCACCACGTCAAGTTCTTTTCAAACGAGATAAAGCAGCCTACACAGATGATGGTCATGCCCATCAAGTTATTGTGGAAGGAGTTTCTAAAGTACTTTCCTCTTATATCCACCACGATGACCGCAAGTCTCTCACTCGTTGGCTGTGGGCGCAAGATCGCTACATGGTAATTGAAGCCAAAAAGCTTACAGAGGCTTCTGCTAGTGAACTCAGCTTGGGCGATCGCATTCGTAAGCAAAAGATACTAGCACCTTTTGTGATTCTGTTCTATTGTCTTATCCTTAAAGGAGCTATTCTTGATGGATGGCATGGCTGGTATTATACCTTTCAGCGCGTCTTTGCAGAAATCTTATTGTCTATTCGCTTAATTGAATATGAAAAACAACACAAACAAGATAGCTATAATATTAGTAGTAACTCAGTTGATGCGATAACACTCAGCCAGTAGTAAGGGTATTCATGGTTTAACTAATTTCTAAGTCTCCCTCCAGTTGTGTGCATAAAACACGAAGCGGGCTTACTATATTACAATAGTGACAAAAGCTGCATTTCTGGCAATTCGTTAAAGAATGAAATTTGTGAAGCTTGATAACAGAACAAATTTATGAAAGTCTTAGTGGGGGAGTTATACCGCTATTTCAAAAAATATTGGATTTTTGCTCTCGCAGGGTTGATTATCATCCTTTTAAGCATCATTCCCTTACGTTTGGCGATCGCCTCCTATCAAGTCCCCCACCCACAAGCAATTCTTACTCTTGGTGGTGGTGCAGACAGAGAAAAATTCGCTGCTAAGCTAGCTCAAGACAACCCCTCTCTGGACATCTGGGTTTCCTCTGGCACAACTCCAGAGAAAGCCCACCTCATCTTTCAAAATCTGGGTATTCCAGACTCCCGTCTTCACCTCGACTACCGCGCTGTTGACACTGTGACCAACTTCACCTCTCTTGTGCCTGATTTCAAACTGCATCAAATTAAGCATCTTTACTTAATTACCTCCGACTTCCATATGCCAAGGGCAAAAGTCATAGGCACCCTCATTCTTGGCAGCCAAGGTATTACCTTCACCCCAGTGTCCGTTCCTTCTAAAGAACCTAAAGAATCACTTCCCCATATCCTTCGTGACAGTGCTCGATCGATCCTTTGGATTGTTACGGGTCGTACTGGAGCCAGTTTGAATCCTCGTATTGCTCGCTCATCATATGCGTCTAAATAACTATACCGCAGGAACTTATACCCCTGGCGCTCCTTTATGGAAACAACTGTTGTGGTACTTTGTTGGAGCACCTCTGGTACAGAGTCATTTACTTCCTACATCATGGTTTAAGGTTTGGGTTCTTCGCTTATTTGGTGCAACAATTGGTCAACAAGTCCGCATCAAACCCGGAGTTCGGGTAAAGTTTCCTTGGCGCTTAACTATAGGCGATTATGTTTGGATTGGTGAAGATGCTTGGCTCGATAATCTTGCGCCGATTACTATTGAAAGTCATGCGTGTTTATCTCAGGGTGTCTACCTGTGTACGGGAAATCATGACTGGAATCACATTGACTTTAAGTTGATTCCTGCACCAATCCGTATAGAAGAAAGTAGTTGGATTGCAGCCAAAGCAGTCATTGGTCCTGGAGTCACAGTAGGAAGGGGAGCAGTGCTGACATTAGGTGGCGTAACTGGACTTTCTTTAGAACCAATGACAATATACGTAGGCAATCCAGCCCAACCTGTCAAGAAGAGGAGAATTGGGGAAGAAGGGGAGAGATTTTTATCTGCAGCGCCGAATGAAAGTTTATGTCTGCCTGATTTGAAGTAAGTATTATTAGGAACAAGTAAGAAACTACCTTAGCACCCTCCCCTTGTCCTCCTAAATCCGACCGTTACTTGCAATTACCGACTTGCGGAATTGCCCTACACTCTGAGCAAACTTGTCTGCTAGGATTTGCCGATACACTGCTTCATAACCATCAGTCATTGCCTGGTAGCTAAAACGCTTGAAGACATATTCTCGACAAGTCTTGCGGTCTAGTTCTATCACCTGATTAACAGCAGCCACACATTCATCAACACTGTCGCAGAGGAACCCTGTCTTTCCGTGAGCAATCACCTCTTGCGTAGACCCCAATCGCATTGCAATCACTGGCGTGCCAGACGCCATTGATTCAATCATCACTAACCCAAACGGTTCTCTCCAAGTGATGGGGAACAAAGTTGCAACTGCGCCACCCATTAATACATTCTTTTGCTCGTGGTTGGCTTCACCCAAGTACTGAATTTGCTTGCCGTCGATCAAAGGTTTAATTTCCCTTTCATAATACTCTACATCAACAACATCTACCTTACCTGCCATCTTCAAGCGCCAACCCGTTCTTTTGGCAATTTCTATTGCATGATGCGGTCCTTTTTCTGGGGATATACGACCTAAAAAGGCTAAATAAGGTTCTTCATCAGGTTGGGGATAGAACTTATAGCTGCTGACATCAATACCGTTGTAAACCGTTGCAGTATAGTTCAATCCCAGCCTTGGTTCCCTCTGTGCATCAGAAATACTGACGTATGGTTGTTTTCTACCATACTTGTACATCTTTTCATTATCAGGGGTAAAAATGCCGTGTAATGTATGGACAGTCGGTGTTTTCACTAAATTGGCATAGGGTATGACGCCATAGCCCATGTGGGAATGAATAATATCAAATTCTTCTGCCATCTCGTACACTTGGCTAAGTTGAAGTGTCTCATAGACATTGCACTCTTTCACGCTCTTATCAAGTCGTAGGGCGCGGGGATGAACCGACACGAGCTTTGCTAAACTAATCGAGTCTCCCGATGCAAATAGGGTTACTTCGTGTCCGCGCCGGACCAATTCATCGGTCAGCAAACCCACTACTAACTCTACACCACCATAAGCTGGCGGTGGTACTCTTTCCCATAATGGAGCGACCTGAGCAATCCGCACAAATAACCTCCTAAAAAGTTGAATGATAAAAGTGCAGACTTTCTTACTAATAAATCATTGAAGCTACCCAGTCTGCATAGGAGCTCGGTGAAAAGAAAAACTTGAGTAAGAACTACATAAAAACTGTATAGGCTTATCTCGATATTTTCTGTCTATCCTAGGTTAGGAAATTATTGTCTACCCAATCAGATACAAAGTCTCTATTTATTAATATTAATATTTCATTTGTTTATTTCTCTAGGACGTTTACAAATTAATAAAAATATGTAATTTTAAAGTTTATATATTTAAAAATATGACTTTAGAGGTAGAAGATTATAGATGAATATTAATATTCCTAGATTTGTCAATACCCCTAATACGGATAAATCTAAGGTTCATATTATTAAAATAATTAAAGCCTTACCACCCTCGGAAATACTGCTACTGTTGCTACAAGAATTTTAGTTGTCTAAGGGATTTTGTTGAATCACTTAGACTTAAAAGCTTTAATGCCTAAAGGTATTGGTTTATTTTTAAACCAAGTTCATCATTCATGTAAATTAGCGATCGCTTAGATTTTTCGTCAAAGATAATTCAAAAATGTAGGGATAAAACATATCGTCCCATGCAGAATCTATTGTCCTTAGATTGGGTTGACAAAACCAACCCAACCCAGTCAGTAAGTAGGTTGGCAGGAATAAAAGCAGTTATCTTAAGGAATATAAGAATTGCTCTAACCGTTACAAATGACAAAAACGAGCTTAAAGGGCTAACTTTATTTGTACCAACCAGCTTAAAATGTTAAGTTTCACTGTCGTTTTATGTTGTCTTTACTTGTGTCTTTGTCTGTATTTTAATAGAGAGGTCATACCAAAAGCACCAACGGTCAACAAACCCAACATCGATCCTGGTTCGGGAACTAGGGTAGTGTTAGGAGAAGTCACACTCAACTTCACATCGTCAAGTAACATTCCAATATTATCGTTGCCAGTTCCTTCAAAAACCAATTTTCCATTGCTTGCTGAAGTAATGGTAACATTTCTTGTAAAGCTTTGAAAGCCTTGGGATGCTGGCAGCGAAAATGTTTCTGTAAACAAGCTACCCAAAGATACAATCACCGAGTTGTTTTTGTTGTCTATTCTTTGGGTTCCAGCAAGCTTAAATGACAGGTTAATAATTTCACCTGGATTAAAGATGAAGGTTGTTTTAGATTCTAGCTTACCAGCTTTATAAGTCGAACCGTCCATATCTACATACAGCCCATTGCTGGGAAGAAAGTCAAAAGAGGTTGACGACAAACCCTTTCCAATCAAATCAACACTACCATTGACTACGTTCCAATTAGCAAAATTTCCATAATTTAATTGAGGAATACCAGTACCTTCTGTGTCAAAATTATCTTGTAGGTAAATAGTTGCAGCGGTAGCAAAAGACGACAATATTAGTTCGATTGTAGAAAAGGTTATTAACATTAAACCCATCTTAGCTAAGTTTTTCATCAAAGTTTTAGTGACCATATAATTTTAAAAAAAAGACAATAGTTTCCAAGCATATCACTCTTGATTGCACACGCAATTAAGGAGAAAAAATTGCAAATAATGCCTAATTACAACAGGTAAGAAATTAACCTGTCGTAATTAGCTGGCATCTTGCACCTTCTTTGTGGGGGATCGTGGGCAGTGCTCAACCTACGAAACAATAAGCTTTTTGGGCTGTGATTTTTGCAATAAGACGATGGTGCGAAATATGAGTTAGGGAAGATACGAAAATTTTTTAAATGTTAAGTAGGTAGGCAAGAATACAAGCAGCTATAAAATAACTGAAATCCTTACCCATTCCTAATGGCGAGCCTGACTAGTTAACGCTATTTGTAACGACCTACTTAAAGGCTTTGAGTTTCTTAATTTTTCTCTTCAATATCGCAATAAAATATTCCTACGTATTTTCTTTGCTGGTATATATACGTAAGTTACTCGGTTATTTCTTTTTTTGCTAGGGTATTTATTGAATTTTATATAAAAATTACATTGATAAATCTAACAAAAAAGTAGTTATAAGTTACTTATTACAAGGCTTTTGAACACAAAACAAAATAACTTGGCAGATTTAACTTCATAAAATTACGTTTTTTCTTTAAAATATATTTATTTATAACCGTAATTACACGTAAATTTCATTGCGAGTAATTAAGAGACTTTCATGTAAAAAAATCCTAAAAATCTGGTATCAGTACTAAGCAAAATGATTTATATATTAGAGTGACTGATTTACAAGGATTTCAGGTGCTTTGAAGGGGTAATTCTAGACGTTCTCAGTTGCATGCAGTACAAAGACACAGAGACGCTTTAAACACGGCGTCTCTACACGGCTCGTAGTAATTCAAAGGGTGGGAGCATCAAACCTTTGTAGCACTTACACTGTAAGTAGCTGTCTTACTTTGAGTAGCATTAATCGCCACACCTAAAACGTGTTGACCTGCTTTTTCCAGCAAATCTTTAGATAATTCGATATTAGTAGAATCCGCTACTCCTGGTCGAACAACGAATAAGACACCATTAGAAATCTTGCCTAGGATAGTCGCATCTGCTGCTACGGTTAACGGAGGAGTATCGATAATCACAAAATCATAAGTTTGTGCAACCTGCCCTACCAATACAGCCATTTGACTGGAATCAAGTAGGGCAACAGGATTGCGAGTTGCAACACCTGCGGTTAGCACCTGCAAATTCGGTTGAACCTCCGTGAGAGACTCTTCTAAACAAGACTCACTAGTGAGAACACTGCTTAAACCACGCTCATTCGGAATTTCCCAGATTTTATGCTGGCTGGGATGACGCAAATCTCCATCTATCAGCAACACTCTACGACCTAACTGAGACATAGCAACAGCCAAATTCACAGCAACAGTGGACTTGCCTTCTTTAGGTACAGAACTTGCAACAACTATGATTTTAACTGGTCTATCTGAATTAAAAAACCTTAGATTGGTTTGCAGCATTTGAAAAGCTTCGCTGACAGGAGAATCTGGGTTATTTCTAACAATAATCTCTGGAACAGCATGAATAAGATTGCGATGGGGAATTGGAGGAATGATAGCTAGGACAGGATAAGAATCTAACAAGTCTCTAGCTGATTTAGAAGTTTTAACAGTACCGTCAATTTTTTCCAACAACCAAGCAGCAGCGCCACCTAAGAAAATTCCACCAATCAAACCTTGTAGTAAGTTCATATACTGACGGCTTTTAATTGGTTGTCCTGGAACTAAAGCAGGTGTAATAATTCGAGCATTACCCACCTGCTGATTTTCTGCTACCTGAAGTTCCTGATGTCTATCCAAAAGATTTTTATAGCTTGTTTCTGTGGCAGCTATTTCACGTTCTAGCTGTCTTTGTTGAAGTTCTAGTTGGGGTAAAGTGTTAGCTCGTTGTCTGTAGGACTCAATAACTCCAGCCAAAGCTTTTAACCGCACCTGCAAACTTAACCTTTCTGCTTCAGCATTGGCGTAGGTACTCAAGATTCCTTGCTGCAAACCTTGACCTCTAAGCTGCACAATCTTTTCCGGGTCATTGATTTGGTTAAAGCGTCCAGCTTTACCGATAAAGCTTTGTTCTATCCGTCGTTTGAGTTCTCGATTAAGAATACTGACTTGTTCCTTAAGGTTAATCACTGTTGGATGGACATCTGTTAAGCGCAGTCTTGAAACTTCAAGCTTTTGTTGAGCCTCTTGTAACTGTCCGAGAACCCCAATAGTTGTTGGAGATTCACCTACAAAACCTGCAATGACAGCTTCTTGGGAACTTACACCAAAAAAGCTTTTGATTGATTGCATACGCGCAGTTTGAGCTGCAAAGTCAGATCGTGTAGCAGCCACTTGCTTATCCAAGTCGCTAAGAATCTGTACGCTTGATGCTGCTTCTGCTTTGAGATCTAAAACTCTATTTCGCTGTTTGAATTTTTGAAGCGTTTCTTCAGCTGTTTGTAATGCTGCTTTTCTTATAGGTAGTTGTTGCGCGATAAAATCCCTTGCAGACCGAGTTTCAGCACGGTTTGCGCTTATATCATTTTCTATATAAATCCTCATTAAGGTATTGACAATTGATGCAGCCTTTTTTGGATCTGTACTCTTATAAGATAATTCCAGAATATCAGTTCCCTTAACATTTGTAACTTGCAATTCTCGTAACACTGTGTGAGGATGTTGAGAGAGCTTTAAAGTAGCTATCGCTCTTTCCGCTAAAGGCAGAGAACGCAAAATTGCTGCCTCATTTTCTAAAGGATTACCACTGACTGACGTTTCTAGCTGACCCAGTTGGCTTCCAACTCCTGTCAGTGAAGAAGTTGTATTCTTTTTAAATAAAAGTTGACCAGATGCTTGGTAAATAGGTGTATCCTGCATCGTTTTCACGGCGCTTAAGAGTAATACAGCCAAAAAGACGATAGAAGCTGGCAACCATCGTCGTCTCAGAATAAACCAAATTTGTAAGTAATCTTCCATGAGTGTTGTTGTGGGGAAAAGTCGGTTTTACTTAATTTAATTTAAAAATTAGTAAAATACACCCTTATTAGACCAAAGCCCAAGTTTTGAAAAAACCAGTTAGATTTATGTTCGGGCTTGTGTCTTATTTGATAACGTTAAATTAGTTATGGTTAATAAAACTCTCTAAAGTATAAAAGCCTTGACTAGAAATGCTAATGGCAGAATTACGGAAAAATCTTACCGTCTCCACTGAGATTTTGCAGCTTTCTCCGAGTAATTACAGTTGACAGTTTGCAGTAAAGGATATAGAAAGGTGTTTTTCAAGTGCTACATTCACTGAGAAGCGAGGCTTAAAGGCTGTCTTCTTCTGCCGATCGCCTAATCAACAATATATCAAAGCTCCCTGACCAACAACTCTAGTTCTTCTAGGCACTTACGATCGAATTTAGATAACTTCCATCCCATCTTTTTTTTAACATGAGGAATGGAAAATTGTTTAGTTATGGCATCAAGTCTTTCCTTAGAAAGTAAAAGCCCTTCCTTTGTTTGGATGTGGAAAAAGAATGCTTTAAGCCAGTCTTGAAGTTCGCCAGGATAAAGAGTTTTCCAAGCTCTGACAAACTTACACCCGGTCAATGCATCTTTAAGATTTGTTGCCCGCCCAATGGTGAATACGCCATTGTTTTCTACTATATAGACATAGGGATAAAGCTTGGGGTTTAAAAATGTAGATGGAATATAGAGTGTAGCCATTGTTCATTGTGAATATAATAAAGATGTAATGCTCCCTGATTTTTTATCCAATTTTCTAGCTACCTGACAGTAAGCTATTACTTGGGCAAAGAGTTTGTAATAATTTTACTTAAAAACATTGGGTTGATTGCTTTAAGCTTTCCGAAACATTTATTTGTTAAATCCACTAGTTTTTGCCCCAGAGATTTTCTCTCAATTCCTAAAGCACGCTCGCAGCTAGCGTAAGCCTCCTTGTAATGACCAAGACCGTGCAGAGCAGCGCCTCGAATAACTAAAGTTTCCTCGTCATCTGGTTGAAATTCTAGTGCTTTGTTGCAGTCTTCCAAAGCTTCTGCATAACGACCAAGAAAAATTAGAACTGCACTTCGGGAAACTAAGGTTCTACAACAATTGGGTCTTAACTTCAAAGCTTGCTCGAAACTAAAAAGTGCTTTCTGATAGCACCCAAGATTTGCACAAATATCACCTCTTTTATACCAAAAATCTACTTCATCAACACAATCAGGTGTATAAAATATCTCGTCAATTTGGCTAAAGCTATACATTCTTCTTAAATCTCCGTAGCTTGCAATCAAAGTACTCAATCGCTTGTTATAAAGTTACAATCGCTTTTTTTATATAATAAATAAACGTCAAAAGCACCGAACTTTTTCCTTGGTGTCTTTCACGATATCTGCCGATAACTTATAGTGAGTATTCTCTAAGTGACTGACAATGCTGTTTCCGTATTTACAAGGAAACGGTGTTGTTGGGCTATTCAGTAATAAAACTGAATGTACTGATATGAACAAGTTGGATTGACCCGCCTGAGTCCATGCGATCGCTAATCTGCCATTCCTTACCAGACTGCTGAAAGTACTTTGTTAGCAATGCCTTTGTTAGCCCCCGGTTGATTTCCAGCGAGCCATCACGTTGATGTTGGGTTTCGTTTCTCAAACGCCATTTGCTTCAATGGGGGGAACCCCCACAACGCAGTAGCTCCCCAACCTACGGTCTTCTCTTGTTGTAGGAAAAAGGTTTAATTAATTTATATAATTGACGGGAATTGTGACGGTAAATGTCGTTCCTTTTCCGATTTCACTTTCCACCGTAATTTGCCCGCCATGTAAGTCTACACAACGTTTAACAATGGCTAGACCTAGCCCAGTACCGGGGATTTTTCCGACATTTTTGGCGCGATGGAAAGGAGTAAACAAATTGTCTTGACAGGCGGCTGGAATACCAATACCTTCATCTTGAACTCGAAAAATAACTTGTAAATTTTTATACATGAGTTCTACACGAACAGTGCCACCTTCTGGAGAGTATTTAATGGCATTAGACATTAAATTTGTGAGAATGTGATATATTAATCTTTCATCCATCATCACAGTGACATTGTTGTCTTGAGCAATAAAAGAAACCTTGTGATTGGTTTGAGTTGTTTGGTGCAGATTTTCTACTAGCTGGTGACAATACTCAACTATATATATTGCTGTAGGGTTACAAGTTAGCGTTCCAGACTCAGCAGAGCCAATTGTCAGAACATCTTCCAATAATTGGGTCATGACACCAACGGCAATTTTAATGTTATCAATTTGTTGAAGTTTCTTCTCGTCACTCAACTTGGCATTATAATGCCTTAGCAATTCAGAAGACATTAAGATAATGCTGAGAGGATTGCGAAATTCATGGGATACCATTGAGACATACTGAGATTGGCGATCGCTTTCCTCTTGGGCTTGTTTTTTTAATTCTGCTTCTTTTTCTAAATTGGCACGAATTTTTTCCTCTACCTCATACCGCTTTAGAGCAATTTCAATAGTTGTATGTAATTCTTGAGATTTAAACGGTTTCACTAAATAACCAAAAGGTTCGCTAGATTTACTACGTTCTAATGTTTTTTGGTCGGCATAAGCCGTTACAAAGATAACTGGAATATGAAGTTGTTCCCGGACTTGGCAAGCTGCTTCTATGCCGTCGATTTTACCTTGCAACATAATATCCATAAGCACCAAATCTGGTAGGGTGTTTCTAACTGTTTCAACAACTTTTTCTCCCACTGGGACAATACCAACAACCACATATCCTAAATCTCTTAAGGTATCTGCAGTGTCCTCAGCAATAACAAATTCATCTTCAACTATAAGTATCTTTTTTGCAGTCATATTTTTAAATTCTTTGTGTATAGTGTAATTCAGAAAATTTTAATTTAAAGGTAGTACCATAGCTCCTATCTAGTTCGAGCGAACCTTGTAGCTGATTGCTCCAAATCTTCACTAGCCTCAAGCCCAATGATGTAGTATTGCTCAAGGTGATATGTTCCGGTAAACCAATGCCATCATCACTTACTGTTAATAAAAACTGTTCATTGACTTGATGTAATTTGATACAAATTTTTCCTTGTTGCCCTTGAGGAAAGGCGTGTTTTAAAGCATTAGAAACTAATTCATTGATAAACAATCCACAAGGAATGGCTGTTTCCAGGTTGAGCGTTACATCAGCTATATCAAGCTTGAGTCTAATTTCATTCAGATTGACGGTATAAGAATAAAGTAAATTCTTAGCTAAGTTGTGGATATAATCACTAAAATCAATCCGGGATAAATCCTCAGATTGATACAGTTTTTCATGAATAAGAGCCATAGATTTTACTCTGTTTTGGCTTTCCTTCAAAATGTTGAGAGTTTGCGGATCTTCCGTATAGCGAGACTGTAACTGGAGTAAACTGCAAATAACCTGCAAGTTGTTCTTGACTCTATGGTGAATTTCTTTGAGTAACACCTCTTTTTCTTCAAGTGAAGCTTTGATTCTCTGCTCTGTTTCTCGACGTTCAGTTATATCCTCTGCAATCCCAGCAATACGATAAACTTCCCCAAGTTCGTTGCGGATGGGGAAGGCGCGATCGCGTATCCAGCGTTCTTGACCATCAGGACGTATTATTCGATACTCATGGTCGAATTCTCCGTGAGAAGAGCGTTTGAGAGAATCAAGAATGCGATCGCGGTCTTCAGGATGAACATAATCAAGATAAGAAGATGGTCGATCGTAAACTCTCTCGCGGCTGCGACCCCAAATCTGCTCGTAAGCCCGACTCAAGTAGAGATTTTTACTCTTTTGAGCATTTGTCATCCAAAAGACTTGAGTGATATTGTCTGCTAACTGACGGAAGTGTTCCTCGCTTTCTCGCAGCGCTTCAATAGCCAATTGACGTTCTGTGATATCGCGACAGACACAAATAAGCCCTCCACCTTCAATAGAGGTTAGGGAAAGTTCTTCGGAAAATGTAGTACCATCACGTTTTTTGGCAATAGCTTCTCCCTGCCAATGACCGTTTTGCAGTAATACGGGGAAAATAACTTGCTCTATCCTACTCATTTCGTCGGAATAGTACAGCGCCCTCCAAGTCGTACCAATGAGTTCGCTAGCATTTTCATATCCAAACATGGTGACGTGAGCGTTGTTGACATAAGTGTATTTCCCGTTCGGATCGACAATAGCAATGCCATCTCCTGCCGCCTCAATAGCCGCTAACTGCTTCTGCAATTGCTTATTAAGTTCCCTTAATTCAACCGTCCTCTCCTCCACTCGCATTTCCAACTCCGTTGCAAACTGTTGTAATGCCTTGGTCGCCAGCTGCCGTTCGAGTTCGGCTGCTGCTCTTGCTGCAAAGATACGGAGGATTGCTTCGGCTCGGGGTTCATCTACAAGAATGTTGTTGTCTATAATACAAAGACAACCTATAACCTGACCCAATGAATCAGTCAAAGCGACTCCCAAGTAACTCTCAGCATTGAGTATGGTTAGGGCTGGGGCTTGTGGAAAACACTGTTGTACCTTCTCAGAACATCTGTATATCCCCCGATTAACAGCCAATTCGCACGGTGTCCCGATGATGCTGTACGTGATATCTGGTTGCAATTGGTCATTTGACCAGAAACCAAGGGTATGGAGTTCGTCGCCGATTTTCTGTGCCACAAGCGCATGACGGACATCAAGGGCTGACACGAGATGGCGAACCAGTACTGGGAAAAAATCTTCCCCCGTGACAGAGGCTGTTCCCGACACCAAACTTTGCAGTGCTTGCTCTGCCTGCTTGCGGTTTGTGATGTCTCTACCTTCTGGAATTAGCAGGGTGACTTGCCCCATGTCGTCAAAGACTGGTTTGAGTGAAAAGTCAAATGTCGTTAATTTGCCCTTAGCATCCGGTACAGTGACTTCATTACGGATAAATTTACCTTGGGCGGCTTCAGCGATCGCAGCTTTCACAGCTTGCTGAATTTCTTGGGAACAAGCCCAAGACTGTACTTCCCAAAATGGCATACCTACCAATTCTTTCTCATTGAGACCACAAAAGTCCTGAGCTGCCTGATTGACTAACAAAAACGTGCCGTCAGGTTTCAGCAGCCCGCTCAACTGGAATGCATTGTTAAAAATAGCTTGAAATCTTTGCTCGCTCTCACGCTGTGCCTGTTCTGCTATCTTGCGCTCCGTAATATCGCGCTGTACTGAAACCCAGTGACTATACCAACCGTTTTCATTCGCAATTGGCACAATGTTGACTTCTACCCAAAAGTCAGAACCATCTTTTCGGTAATTAATCAACTCAATTCTGATTGGCTGCCACTTAGAGAGTGCGGCGCGAATTTTATCAAGTTGAGCGCGGTCGGTTTTTGGACCTTGAAGGATGCGTGGTGACTGACCCATCACTTCTTCGGGAGCATACCCGGTCTGACGGGTAAATTCTTCGTTCACATAGAGGATGCGCGGTCCTGGATGACTAATTGGTTCAGCCTCTGTCACCACAATTGCATCGTTGGCGTTGATAACAACTGACCCCCACAAACGGAGTTGTTCGTTTGCCTTGAACAATGCAGCCGTGCGTTCTTCAACTAACTCCTCTAGCTGATTTCGATACTGTGCTAATTCCTCCTCTACTCGCAGGCGTTCCTTCACCTCTGCCAGTGCTTGGTCTCGCATGGTTCGGTAATCCTGAACCCGTTGAGTCAGCTCGGTTACATCCTGAATAGATAACATAGCATAAAAGCCTGCTTCCTCATTGCCTGCAGGTATAGCAGTTACAGTAGTATGCTGAATACGCAATTGCCCGTCTGGCAGGGGTGCCGGAATGAAATGTTTGTGGAGTTGGGAAGAAAAAATGGTGGGCGGTCCACCTAAAAAAATTTGCTGCAGTCGGCTAGCATATTTCGACTGACTTAAGTGGGGAAAATGCTCGTAGATTGTGGTACCCACAATCCGGTCACTAGGCAATTGTGTCCAGTTCTCCATACAACTATTCCAAAACAGCACAACAAAATCTTCGCGCAGCACGCAAACGCCGATTGGCATCTGCTGAAGAACGCTAAATTTTTCTGCTGCTTTCTCTAGGTCTTTCATCTTTACCGTGCCACACTTTCAGCTTTCTTATTGGTACTTAAACTGATTAACCAGAGCTTGCAATTCTAATGCTAATGCTGCAAGTTCCTTGATTGACATCTTGCACCTTCTTTGTGGGAGGGCTGGTGGGCTTTAGCCCTACCTACGCAAGAATAAGTTTTTTGGGTTGTGATTTTTGCAATAAGACCCACTTCTTGGCTCACTCGAACAAGTTTGTTGGTGAAACTTTTGTTTAAACTCATGAAATCATCCACATATAAGAAAGGTTTTCGCTGAAATTCTTGTCAGGGAGCTTGTTCAAGCAAGCCAGCCTTTAGGGCAATACGAAGCGCATCTAAGATAAGGACGACTTTTCCGTCTCCAAGAATTGTGGAACCCGCAAAACAGGGAATCTCCTTCAGTAGTTTCCCCAAGGGCTTGACAACAATTTCCTGAGTATGGTCAATCGCATCCACTACTAAGCCAAAAGTCATGGTATCCGCCTGAAGAACAACTATGCTTAGGGTTTGTTCTTTCCCGTGCTGTATCCCCGTGTCCCCCACTTCTTCAACTTGGAGTTGGCGATTCAAATACACGAGAGGTAAAAGCTTACCACGCAGGCGATACACAGGAGCATTGTGAATTTGTTCAATGCTACAACGGGCTTTTTCACCTTCTAAACGCACTAACTCTAGGAGGCTCATTTGAGGAATGGCGTATTGTTCTCCAGCACTTGTCACGATTAAAGCTGGAATAATTGCTAGAGTTAAGGGAATTTTCAACTTAAATGTTGTACCTTTCCCTACCTGAGTATGTACATCTACCGCACCTCCCACCTTTTCGATATTACTTTTCACCACATCCATGCCAATGCCCCGCCCGGAAAAGTGAGTGATTTTTTGAGAGGTAGAGAATCCTGGTAGGAAAATCAATTTTACGGCATCAATGTCGTTTAGGCGATCGCATCGTTCTGGAGTCATCAACCCTAAAGCAACTGCTTTTTGCTTGAGGTGTTCTGGGTTAATACCAGTGCCATCATCAGTAATGTCAATATTCACATAACCACTTTCATGGAACGCTTTGAGATGCAGGCGTCCTTGAGCAGGCTTACCATAAATCTTTCTTACATCTGGCGATTCTATTCCATGATCGATGCAATTCCGTACTAAGTGGGTGAGGGGGTCTTTAATCGCCTCAATGATGGTTTTGTCTAGCTCGGTATCTTCCCCTTCCATCTCTAACCGCACTTGCTTTCCCAAGGCAACTGCTATGTCACGAACTACACGGGGCAGTTTACTCCAAATAGTGCTAATGGGTTGCATTCGGGTTTTCATCACCCCCCCTTGCAACTGCGTAGTAACCCAGTTTAAATGTTGAGACATGGCTGCAAAAGCTGTTTCCTCCCTAGCTGGTTGAAACTGTAGAATCTGATTGCGTACTAGCGCCAGTTCTCCTACCAGGTTCATGAGCTTATCCAGTAAGTGGATGTCCACCCGAATGGATTGCATTGTTGTTGAAGCTTGAAGAAGCGGATCGCCATTTTCCTGCCAAGCAAGGGTGTGCTCATCAGTCTTTGGAAACAGAGGCAGGGAGGACAAAGAGCAACCATCTTCTGCCTTCGTCTCTCCTTGTCTTTGGTCTTCTTGCAGCAAGGGCTTTGAAAGGTCATTCAATTTTTGTATCAGTGCCGAGTAATCTACTGTCTCCTCTTTTCCTGTGGTTTCAATTTGGGCGCAAATTTGCTGGATGTTATCTACTAGTTCTAACAAGGCGCTGGCGATTTTAGAATTCATGACTAATTCTCCATCATGTAGGCGACTCAGCAAGTTTTCACCGCTATGGGTAATTGCTTCCAAGTTGCCAAAAGCCAGGAAACCACTGTTACCTTTGAGAGTATGTAAGGAATGATAAATACGGATTAGCAGTTCCTGATTGGCAGGGTTTTGTTCTAACGCCACGAGATCGCGTTCAATTTGGTCAAGATTTTCGTAACTGTCTACCAGGAATGCTTGAATATCCTCGTCCATATAAACTTACAGCTGGTTCTCAAAAAATGATTTAGGTAGGTAGGTACAAATAAAGTTAACTATCTAGTCTTTTCTTTTGTTATTTGTCATCAGCAACTATTCTTAGTTAAAGGATAAATGACGAAGGAAAATTATGTATAACTCTGCTTGCTTACTTATTTCTACCCACCTACTTATCATTTTATCCTCCATCTATTAAGAATTTGATACAATCATTTATTTATGGTTTTTTTTACAATCTATTATATTTCTCAATTGAAAGAATCAGTAAAATTACTGAAGTCTTAATTTCAATAGATCGGTATATATGCCAAAGTCAAAATGCTGGTAAACAATTATATTAAACTAACAATAACTTCAAAAATAAAGCCAAAATATATAATTTTAAATTTAAGTAGTTTGATTGAAAGAATGACTTATTTTGAGGAATATAAAATGCCTTTGAATCTTATAAAAAATGATAAACAATAGAATAATTTTTTAAGGAGTTAATTTTACTTTTAACGATATACCTATGAATATTTTAAATTAAAATGTTAAGCGCAATTAAAGTATTAGCAATTGGAAAAAAGGTTAAATAAAAAAGAATAATGTATTACGGAGGAGTGAATGGCATTAATTTTGATAGTCGATGACGCAGCATTTACGCGCCGGATGATTCGCAAATCTCTAGTAGCTGCAGGTTATGAAATTTTGGAAGCCAGTAACGGACAAGAAGGTCTGGAGATGGCAGCTGTTCACAATCCAGACTGTATGTTGATTGACCTGTTGATGCCCGGTATGGATGGTTTTGCTGTACTTGAAGCGTTACGCGATCTCCAATCTACAATTCCAGTAATTGTGATTTCAGCAGATATTCAGGAAAATGTGAAACAGCGCTGTCTGGAATTGGGAGCTGCAGGCTTTATCAATAAGCCACCTAAAGAGGAAGAATTGCGCCAAATTCTCGAACAAGTTTTGAGATAAGACTAGGAGATGAAATCGTGAATTTGACAGCAGATCAGATTGATGCAATACAGGAACTGGTGAACATTGGCGTAGGTCGAGCTGCTTCGGTATTCAACGAAATGCTAGACGCTTATATTCGCTTGCAAGTTCCTTATATCAATGTAGGTTTACCACTGGAATTGCAATCAGAATTAGAAGCCACCTTTGGGAAGGAAAGGGTAGCTGCAGTACGCCAAGATTTTTCAGGCTCTTTTTCTGGTATTGCTGAATTAGTTTTCCCAACTACAAGTGCTTCTACTTTAGTAGCAATGCTGACGGGGGAGGAACCAGGAACACCTGATTTAGATGCTGTAACAATTGGTACCTTGAGTGAGGTAGGCAATATTTTGATTAATAGCGTTATTGGTTCGATTAGCAATTTGCTCCGTCAACGCCTAGACTACTCCCTTCCTACTTATATTGAAGATACTGTTGAGCACTTAATTATCTCTAGTAACATTAATAGCAACAAAACTATCCTAGTAGCTCAAACTCAATTTACTATTGAACAGCTACAGATTCGCGGCGACATTATTCTAATTTTTGAAGTAGGTGCTTTTGACGTATTACTTCAAGCAATTGCCCTAGAGGCAGGAGACTAGTTTGAAAAAAACCTGTACAATAGAGTATCGGTACTGAGATTATTTTTACACTTTAGAACAGACAGATACTTTTCTTAAGCGCCCTTACTTAGTCTTTCTTGGCTGTATCAAAAAACTTAGTATTTCTACTATCAATTACAAATTATTTAGATATCTGTTTCCGCACAAGGCTCATTTCATTGCTATTAAATATTCCCCTAAAGGCGGCACAGTTAAATCTAAAATTGATTGTGTTGATGGAGTTACTCTGAAGAAAAGTACTTTAATACCCTTATGTTGGTATCTTCATCTACTTGGTGCTCAAAATACTGGCATTAATTTTATGGAATTCCACTTCCATCGAAATCTGTTTAACTTAATAAGTTTACCTTACCAAAATTAATGAAACTTTTTTCACTCATTCCATATTTTTTAAAGATAAAGATTTCGGATATAAAGTTGAGTCACTTATCTTTCTGGGTGGTTATAACAAACAATGCTTCATTCGAGAAATCATGGATCATCAAAGAATAGTTTTTGAGAAAAGATCTACTATTTTCTTAGGGGAAGAAGTCGAAAGCATTCCGTCTTTGCAAGAAATTTCATAAATCTTTACGCCGCTTGAATTTCAGACTTTTTCTTACATCGAGCTTGAGTTAGAGATTTTATTTAGTTAATCCAATTCATTTTCTGCATTATCTTTGATTCGACTGTCTTTTGGAATGGTGACTGTAAAAGTTGTTCCTATGCCAACTTCGCTATGAAGGGTAATTTTACCTTTGTGTAATTCAACTGCTTTTTTGACAATCGCTAGCCCCAATCCAGTCCCGGAGATTTTGCCAACATTATTAGCTCGATAAAATCCCTCAAATAGGTGTTTTTGGTCTTCCTGAGGAACACCGATACCCTTATCTTCAATTTGGAAGATGACGTCCTTTTTTAAAAAAATTAATGAAAAATTGACATCACCTTTCAGGGGTGAATACTTGATGGCATTTGAGAGTAAATTATTAAGAATATGGGTGAGAAGTTTTTCATCTAAATAAGCATCCGTTGCTTCGCCTGTGATAGTCAAAACAATTTTATGTTCACCTTTAGCCGTTAATTGGAATTCTTCTAAAAGAGATTTACAAAAATTTACTAAATTTATCCAGATAGGATTAAAATCCCATTTTCCTGCTTCTACTTTACCAAGCAGCAACACATCATCTAACATCTGAGTCATGCGATTGACTGCAGTGTGAATGCGATCGAAATAAATAAGTTTTTTATCTTCATTCCATTGTTGGCTGTAGTGTTTGAGTAATTCGGTCGTACCCATAATCGTTGTCAAGGGAGTTCGAAACTCATGAGAAGTCATGGAAACAAAGCGAGATTTGAGTTGATTGAGTTCTTTTTCTTTTTCTAGAGCTTTACGAAGTTCTTGTTCCGCATGCTTCCGCTTTGTAATGTCGTTTAAAGTACCAGAAGTACCGATAATTGTCCCGTTAGCATCTCGTATCAGTCGCGCAAAGACGTCAATCCAGCGAAAATCGCCATCTTTAGTAAGATAGCGGACTTCATAACGACAGTAATCTTTTTGGCTATTTATTAATGTTTGGAAAAGTTCTACAACCCGTTGCTTGTCCTCAGGGTGGATGTAATTTAAGAAGTTTGTGCCAAGGCTTTCTTCTAAAGTAAATCCCGTAATTTCTGTCCAAGCAGGATTTAAAAACGTCCAAAATCCATCTTTATCTCTTTGGAAAATAATTTCTTTAACGGTATCAACAACAGACCTATACTTTTGTTCGCTCTCTCTAAGTGCTATCTCTGATATATGGCGCTCAATAGCAATTCCTGCTAAACGGGAACACGTTATCAGCAGTTTTTTCTCTTGTTCATTGGGAAAGCGTGATACCCGATAATACATATTTAAGGTGCCTACGACGTCTCCTTTGCTAGTAAAAATGGGTATAGACCAACAGGCTCGGAGTTTGTAGGACAATGCTAAAGCACGAAAATCAGGGTAATCATCCCATAAAGGGTCTTTCTCAATGTCATAGACAATGACAGTTTTTTGGCGATAGGCCGCTGTACCGCAACTGGCACCAGTAGGTATAATAGGGATACCTTCATCAAGTGCCTGTAAGTAAGTTTGCGGTAAGTTGGGAGCTACAGGAAAACGCAGCTTATTGCTTTTTTTATCGACTTGCAGGATACAACAAATTCCCTCATGAGACTGTTCTTCAATCAGCAAAGCAAGGCAAGATAGCGCTTCTAATAATGGGGTTTCCGTAGCAACCATCTCTAAAAAATGGTTTTGCCCACTCAAGAGTCCTTGGTTGTACCTACTTTCAGCAAGCAAGCGATCGCGTTCTGCCTCTATCTGCTTGCGTTCGGTTATGTCTCGCGCCACACAAATGAAGTTGCCATCTTCAATCATAGTGAGGGACACTTCTCCAGCAAAGGTGTTGCCATCTCTTTTTTTGCCAATGGTTTCTCCCTGCCAGTAACCCTTTTGTTTAAGAGTAGGGAGGATATCCCGCTGAAATTGACTGTTCCCCCCTACGTAGTAGGCTTCACTCCAAGTTTTACCGCAGAGTTCAAAAGCGCTATTGTAACCAAAGAGTTGAACGTAAGCTTTGTTTAGGTAGCTATATTGACTATCTCCATCAAGAATTGCAATTCCATCACTCGCAGCTTCCACTGCAGCTAACTGTCGTTGCAATTGTTTTTCTGTGTGCTTGCTATCGGTAATATCAATGCCAATGAAAACAGCAGCCGTTCGCTGCCCGTACTTCTGAGCAACAATGAAGTAGTTTCTTTGCGAACCTTCAATTTGTACAGTCATTTCATGAGTGGCTGTATCGCTAGAACTAGCAAAAAAGTTGCTAGCAAACTCATGAAACTCTAAACTGTGTTGCAGAAAACCAAAGGGTTTACCAACAAAATCTTCTGCGTGTTTATTGAAGGCTTTTGCCAAATGCCTGTTAACACCCAGATATTTTAAATCTGAACTAATCCAAGAAACAAATGCAGGCACCGCATCTAAAACAACTTGGAGTTGGTCTTTTGCTTTTTGCAGCTCTGCTTCGGCACTTAAAGCTTCTTGTGGGTACAAATAAACCGATTCGGGTGGTTTTGTTGTCCGTGCTGTTACTTCCATCTCCAGGTTGCGGCTTTGCACTAGACCAGCTTTGTCAGATTCTAGTCGAGCGGCTGTAGGCTGCATCGGAATGCTGCTTAATAGCTTGGCAGTATAGAGTGTCTGTAGCAAATGAGCCAGAGCGATCGTGCCTAGCAATTCCCCTCCCTCGCCACACACTACCAACTGGCGTACCTGCTTTGACAGCATTTGCTGGTGAGCTGTCCATAAAGAATCCTCAGGGCTCAAACACAACAAAGGTGAACTCCCAATTGAGGGACTGAGCGTTAAATCCATTCCCCGCGCCAGAAGATGCACAATATCTCGTTCAGTAACAATACCCACTGGCACAACTTGATTCTCCGTAGTTTCTTCAGCAATGACTATGCTCCCGACTCGGTATTTCACCATCAACCGGGCTAATTCGAGCACGGACACTGTTGGTTTGCAATGAACGACTTCTGTGGACATCACCTCTGTCACTCTTTGCAACTTGAATATATCAGTTGGTTGTAAACTACGATGGATACTATCTGGCGTTACAATTCCAACCAACTGACCATCATCAGTGACGATTGGTACGTGAGAAATACCATGCTTGCGGGAAAAGTTGGCTACTGTTAAAACATCCTGAAAATCGGAATGACGCAGAGTTATCAAACTTTGCGCGATCGCATCAGTAACTTTGAGTCTCGTTAAATTCAAATCTAAGGCTACACATCTGACAATATCCCGCTCGGTGACCACCCCTACTAGCTGTTGTGCTTCTTCCATGACCACCACACAATTAACTAGATTGTCATCCTTTGTAGATAAGGAATCTGGGCTCTTTACTGCTAATGGATTCAATACAGGCAGTTGAAAACTAAAACCCATCTGACCCAATAGAGGTATAATATCTACCAAGGGTGTTTCCGGCTTAACAATTGACAGACAAGATGCAATAATGGGAGCCTCTAAAGCGAAAGTGGACATATCAGGTTATTAGAAGGTGGCATAGTAAAATAGAACTATTCTTATTCAAGGAAGCAAGCGCTTATCTTCTGAGTCCTTGTGTTTTATGTATGAGTAAAAATATTTTACTGCTCTAATAATGCCTTCCTAGTATTGATTGTACATCGTGGTATATCCGGGAAAAATCTGGAGCTATTACGGAAATTTTTCGTATATTTACGGTAAGTGGATCGGGGTATATGTTACTTGGAAAAATGAGTATACGCGATCGTTACTGAATGTTTTTTTAATGAATTCTTCTGAAAAGGGAGTTTTAAAAATTGGCTATTTTCAACGAAGATTTAGTTTTGAGAAACAAGTATATTATTTAACAAGCTTCTGGCTTTACATATTACCTATTTAAATAAAAAACATGACTGGCTTTCTTTCCAAATCAGATCGTTTTGTCAACCAGTTTCTTAACAATCTTCACCCAGATGTAGCAGACACTTTTACCGAAGCTCAGTTAGAAGCAATTAAAAGAGCATTTGACCTGCGTACTGGTAATAACGAGCCTTTAAATCTAGATTTTTCCAACCTTATTCCAAAAAATGAACTTTCTTCAGTTGCATTGCCAACTCAAAAAGACGGAATAGATGGTAATAAAGCAGTCGGCTCTGATAAGAGTTTATACCTTGAGACAAGTACAAAAAAAAATCAAAATTTGACTAAAAAAATCACGATTGCAGCACTCATTATTCTTGCCGTTACCTCTAGTATTGCAATGCTAGTCATGATTAAGAGAAGAATGAATATTAATCTTTTTCCAAATTTTGATTTTCCGGATGAAGTTGTTGAAAATACCCTTTGTCCTTCACAAAGAAGAACTTTTTAAACAAAATAAGTAAGTCGGTAAGGGTCGTCCTTAGTCATTTGTCATCGCTCGTTAGCAAGGGTTTCAGATGCATTTACATTTTGTAACGTATTTCTGTTTATTGACACCGACTTACTCATAACGCTCCAGCGTAGGTTGGGGAGCCACTGCGTTGTGGGGGTTCCCCCCATTGAAGCAAGTGGCGTTTGAGGAACGAAACCCTCAATGAGGTAGGATGCAAAAGCCCATCAAAAACGGTCAATAAATCGCTCGTTAAATTGGGTACTTTTTTGCACAATTTCCTGTGAATCTGATTGCATAAGGGTTAATTGGGCATCAATTTTGGGGGAAAAATTTAGTACACTTGAACGCGTTGAAAGGGCTGGCGGTGCCCACCCTACGATGGCTTGCAGTTAGCGGGAGAGTTGTTAAATTTGATAATGGTGGGCGGTGCCAGCCTACAAAATTCAATTTCATCAAAATGTTGTGGGGTGGGCATCTTTGCCTGTTCTAGTATGCAAATTAAAACAATGTAGAGACGTTATACCTAACGTCTCTACAAATAGAAATAATACAAATAATACTTGATTATCAATTTCACTGATTCAATTTATTGGCTCAACAGCGGCTTTCAAACCATTATTGTTAAATATTTGAATCATGCTATCAGCGTTATAGCGAGTGCTGAAGATGCCTGCTTGCATAACATCTCGCCCCCGCCAAACCGTGCGAAAAGAACCAGGTGCAAGAAACTTCACTAATTCTTGTTCCCTGCTATTCTGTACTTCAACGATAACTCGGTAACGTAAATTGATTCCTTCCTGGGCTGGTAATGGTGATGAACTTGCGCTGTAAACTGTCGGTGCGGATCTTTGGGGTGGTGCTTGTCTCGTTCTACGACTATTTCCCATAGGAATCTTGGATTCAGGGACGGGTAGAAGTGCTGAGTCACCTACGGGGGCTGTTTCTAAACCGCGCATTGAACTTGTTTGATACCTCGGTCTTGGCATGGGTGCAGGTGCGATCGCCCCTGTTGGTTCTGAGATGGTACCGTTTGCAACTTGGGGGGCTACAAACTCAATAGTATCGGGAGATAGCCGTGTATATGTAGACTGTGACGTACCAGAAGAATTACTGACTGGTAGTTGATTGGTTCTGGCTCTTAAAACTGCTGGTTGACCTATGATTGTTCTAGGTAATGGTTGTCCGCCATACCCTGTTTGGGGGTTGGGCGCTGGTATACTAGTAGTTCTGGATACGGGTTGCCGTTGACTAACAGGAGTTGCCGAAAGGGGAGAATTGGCTGGCAATAATGGCAACAGTCGATTGTTTGTTTGTCTGGAATTACTGCGGGAAGAAGGGGAGACAGGAAGAGGCGGTGACGCGGGGACAGAGGAAATAGCTCTTAGATCGGAATAGCTTGCTTCTCCGCCCAGTCCCCTTGTTCTCGTGTCTGCGATGGCAACAGTACCAGCAAAATCAACATTACCAGCGATGCGGTTTTGAGCTAATTTGTTACCAGCTGCTGGAAAGAGTTGTTTAGCGGCACTGGCATTAATGTCATAGCGAGCGTTGTTGCGAAACTCATTTCCCCCAGGCTCAGAAGCGCTACCCAAGTTTGGCACGGCTTGGGCAAGAGCGACCAACCCATCTTCTTTGCTGCCCTGAATCAAATTATTCCGCAATACCGGGCGAGCATTTGCTTGTACAACAATGCCGCTTCTATTATATTGAATTTGATTACCAACTATGATAGGTTGGGCGTTTTGAGCAATGTTAATGCCAAAACCCGTTTGTTGAAACACGTTTTCTCGTACCTGGGGTCGAGAGGTACCGGAAATTGTGATTCCATTCGCGCCATTTTCATAAAAGAAATTATTACGAACAGTAGGTGAACTGTTGCCAGCAACAGCTATCCCATCTTGAGTACTGCCAGTAAATGTATTGTCTGTAATTAACGCACTGCCAGATTCTACCCACAAACCATAACCACGGGGATTGCGATTGGTTACCGTGACTCCAGTCAAGCCTGATTCATTTGCACCCACGATACTGACGTTTTGACCTCCAAAGGTACGGCTGAGGTAGTTACCTCCTCCAGTAATTACGATACCACGACCTTTGTTGCGGGCGTCCCCTTGAATAGATACATTGGCTTTGAGAATGAGAGGAAATTGCTCTCCCGTTTCGGCACTGTAGGTACCTTGTGAGAGCATAATAACTGTATTGGGACCCGCGACTTGCAGTGCCTGAGTGATTGTTTTAAAAGGAGTGCTTTCACCCCCATTTCCTGCACTGTCATCTCCGACACTTGGGTTGACAAATAGTACATTTACCTGAGACATTGTTTTGACACCAAGTTGCCCTCCGTTTTTGTCGGTGGGCATCTGAGCAATGGCGGCATCAAGGGTTGTGCCCAGCAACGTCGCAAATGCCACTCCCATGCTAATGGTGAAAAACAAAACTGAAGAGCGAAACACCGAAATCATTGATACATGAATAAAAGAGTGTGGCTTGTGACTCTTGGCAACCAGCTTTGCTGGCGGGACATATGTCCAACAAGATTTGGTTAGAACGTGGGGGTAATTCACTTTTACTGCGCTCCTTCTACTAACTAGCACTTTCTATACTTCTTTAGACGTAGATATGACGATAATGTTACTCGTATGTTGACCAAATGGGAATTTTTGATACAAAGTAATTTAGTAAAGAATCTATTGCAATCCAGAGAATCTTACGAATATGAAAGAGGCTGGCTGTTACGATGAAAGCACTAATGGGGTTGTTGTAATGGTCGAGCCATACAGCCAAAAACAGCATATTCAGCAGGTGGTTTACCGGATCTTGGACGCCAACTTGGATCGCGCTCGTGAGGGCTTGCGTATCATTGAGGAATGGTGTCGCTTTGGGTTAAATAATGGCCAACTGGTTGGGGAATGTAAAAAAGAACGACAGGAACTGGCAAGTTGGCATACTGCTGAGTTGAGGGCGGCACGAAACACTCCAGAAGACCCCGGAACTGAACTGACTCATCCTCAAGAAGAACAACGCACTGATATTAAAGCTTTGTTACAAGCAAATTTTTGCCGGGTACAGGAAGCTTTGCGAGTTATTGAGGAGTACAGTAAGCTTTACAACCCAAATATGGGGAAAGCATTTAAGCAGATGCGCTATCGCATTTATACCCTGGAAAGTCAACTTATGGGTTATCAACGGCAGCAACTGCTATTGCGATCGCATTTGTATCTTGTCACCTCCCCGAGTGAAAAGTTACTGGAAACGGTGGAAGCTGCCCTTAAAGGAGGATTAACTCTAGTACAGTATCGCGACAAGACCGCTGATGATACCAAACGCCTGGAGCTAGTCAAGAAATTGCGGCAGCTGTGCAGCACCTATGGTGCCATTTTTATCATCAATGACCGAGTGGATTTGGCGTTAGCTGTAGATGCTGATGGAGTCCATTTAGGACAACAAGATTTGCCCATTGCTGTAGCCCGACAATTGCTCGGTCCTCACCGCTTGATAGGTCGTTCTACCACAAATTTACAAGAAATGCAAGCAGCTATTTCCGATGGCGCGGATTACATTGGTGTCGGACCCGTGTATGAAACTCCAACAAAGGAGGGTAGACCCGCAGCTGGTTTGGAATACGTCAGTTACGCCGCTAAAAATTGTCCCATACCTTGGTTTGCTATAGGCGGAATTGATACAAGCAATATCAATGATGTTATTGACGCAGGAGCAAGTCGCGTAGCTGTGGTACGCAGTCTTATGCAAGCCGAACAACCCACCCTAGTGACACAATTTTTTATCTCTCAATTGACAAATCGTGTGAGACCAGAACATGGTAGACCCTATGTCTGAGCGGATTATTTCACTTCAGGTTAATGGCGAAACCCGCAGTTGCTCGCCCCAAACTCTTTTACCAGACTTACTCCAACAATTGGGGTTTAATCCTCGTTTGGTAGCGGTTGAATATAACGGCGAAATTTTACACCGACAGTTCTGGTCGGAAACGACAATCAAACAAGGCGATCGCCTAGAGGTGGTCACGATAGTTGGTGGCGGCTAAGTTAACAAACACGAACTGTGGGACTCAGGAATGTAGAGCGAACGGTAGAGAGTTTTGTGACTCGCTAATTGTTTCCCTCTGCGACCTAGTTTTTCACGCAATTTTTGGTCTTGACAAAGGCGCTTAAAAGCTTGAAAAACGTCACAGCCGGAATTGGGATCGACGAGTATGCCATTCTCCTCATGGTGAATTATGTCTCTTGCACTTCCCCAAGGCGAAGCGATCGCTGGCTTCCCAAAGTAACCAGCTTCCAAACAAACAATGCCGACACCTGACAGACATGGTAATCTACTATTATCGCACAGATTCAGCATTGCAAAGATGTCGCAAGCTGCATAATAGCCCGATAATTCTCGATCCGAGACATACCCAGCAAAATGAACCCGCCCCTGAACCCGCAAGCGATGTGCTAAAGATTTCAGTTCCGCCTCAAAAGGACCGCGCCCACACACAATGTAGTGAACGTCAATCCCATAAGTCAGCAGGAGTGTTAAATTTTCAATAACTCTGTCAAAGCCTTTACGCTTTGTCAACTGACCTACCGAAAGAATTACAACTGCTGTTTCTGGAATTCTGTAACCAGTTCGCACGCGGGCACGTAAATCATCAATATCATCTGGAGTGACTCCCACACCAAACTTCTCTCCTCGCACCCCTGGTTTGATGACATGGGTAGGTGTATTCACTTGAAAATGGCTGGTAAGGAAATCCCGTGTAAAGGAACTGCTACACACAATTCCCTGGACTCGGTTTAACGTCAGTTCAAACAGAGGGCGCAATACGGGATGACGCCATAGACTCAGAACATCTTTCCCATGTAGATAGATAAGACAGCGAACGGGAAGAAGGTAGCTTAAGAGCAACAGCGAAAGGAAATGGTAACCGTGACCCCACTCAATATAGCGGTAGTGATAGCGGAAATAGAGTTTGATTGCCAGCACAAATGACCAAACTATATTGAGGAAAGCTTGTAACATACTCCCCAAATAACTACCGCGCCATCGATTGAACATAGGCCATCGATATATGGGAAACCGTTGAACTTTGTCAAAGGAGCGATCCCCAAGACAACTGGCTGCTAAAACGATGACTCGTTCTGGATCTTGCAGACAACGACTGTAAATGTACTCTTCAATTCCTCCTTCTTGCGGTTGAAAGGTACGAGACATGACTAATATGTCCGGGTAGGATGCAGCTTTGTCTCTGGTTGGGGCACTGATTCGTGTAATATTTTCCATCAGACATCCGATCGCTCAACGTCAGGGCAGCAGAAAAACTACATATTTATTAACGAGAAAATATAAATTTCTTAGCTTCTTGGGTAACGTTTAGCTCAAACCAACCAACAGTCTAGTAGTTTCCTGCATGAATGCTATTCCATCTAAAGGATTAGATTGAGACTGCATACGTTATCCCTTCACCTTCAGTTGACTTTGACGCTTAACTACTATATAGCTGCTTGCAGGGCTATGAACGCAATATTTAGCCAGAACTGTAAAATATACAGGAGTTAAGACTCCTGTTGAAATTACCATGTTTAGCTACTGCTTTTAGAATATCTAAATACATATAATATGTTATGCCAAAATGCCAAAAAGCTACCTTTCTTAATTATCTTTTTTTAAGATGTTAGAAATTCTTCCTTATCTTTATACAATGGAATAACCTTTGTTAAGAGAGATACCAATAATAGGTAGTTATATTAATTCAATTAAAGAATAATATAGAGATTTTAAATAGTTATTTAGGTAGAGCAACCAGATTCAACGTAAAACGCTTGTTGTCAGTCACCAAATTTCTATGTTTTGAGTAAGTGGACAGAAATCAATAAAACTGTGTTACAAAATGTAAACAGACCAAAATCTTTACCAATGACCAAGGACTAAGGACTAGGGACTAACAAAATTTTGCCAACATTAAAAAATAAGTAAAAAAAATAACTGAAAGAGAAGAAGTATTTGTATAATCTACCACCGTAGGTATAAACGCGGTTTATTGTGGGTTCTTACTTCGGAAGTTCGGTTATCTACTCCAGAAATCCCCCCAAAGCTCACTGCGTGGTTGAGATGGAAGACGATACATTGGATATGTACTCTGTTATCAAACCAACGACTCCCAAGGGCTATAGGCTGGCGTCACCCACAGACCTCCACGATCATTACATTGGTAGATAAAGATAACCAATACTCTTTTGCAAGCGACTGTCTTATGCGTAAAAAACTACAACAAGCTATCAAACCCGTTTTAAAATCCCTCTTCCTCCTGACCCTTGTGTTCTCATTGGCATTCGGTCATGTGAATGGGGCGCTAGCCGCAAGCGGAGGTAGAATTGGCGGTGGTTCTTTCAGAGTTCCTTCAAGTCGTCCTTACTCATCTCCCCGGACTTATGCACCTCCAGGAGGAGGATATTATGCACCTTATCCCTATCCGGGTGGTGGTTTTGGCTTTCCTTTCCTGATTCCCTTTTTTGGTTTTGGGGGTGGGTTAGGCACTCTATTTAGCGTTTTGATCTTTCTGGCGATCGCAAACTTCCTTGTACAAACCTTCCGGCGCGTGGCTACTGGTGAAACACAAGAAGTTGGTAGCAACCCACCTGTTTCCGTAACTCGTTTGCAAGTCGGTTTACTAGCAAGCGCTCGTGGCTTACAAGACGAACTCAACCACATTGCCGAAACTGCTGATACCAACTCTCCTGAAGGTAGAGCAGAAATTCTGCAAGAAGCAAGCTTAGCACTGTTACGCCATCCAGAATACTGGGTTTATGCTGGTGCTGGCACACAACAAGCCCGTTTGAATGCTGCTGAAACACAGTTTAACCGTTTGTCACTGGCAGAACGGAGCAAGTTTAGCGAAGAAACTCTTTCTAACGTCAATAACCAGCTCAGAGAAGCTAGAACAAGAGATGCTTTACCTGGTGCAGGTAGTGAACTTGACAATCCTACCCGCCTGATTACAGAAGGACCTGGAGAATACATTATCGTTACCTTACTGGCTGCAACACTGGGTAAATTCCAACTTCCAGAAGTTAATAGCACCGATGACTTGCGTCAAGCTTTACGTGCCGTTGGTAGCATCCCCGGTGAGCAATTGCTGGCAGTAGAAGTGCTTTGGACTCCACAAGCCCCTGGCGATACTCTCACCTCTGATGACGTCTTGGCTGAATATCCAGATTTAAAACTGGTGTAAAAACCTCGCACGGTTACATTATCAATCTCCTGGGTGGGCATATTGCTCACCTTTTTTGTTTAACGGTATGGATTTTAGAAAGCGAGCTCGAAAATCTGTTGGGCGGTCAAGTTGAATTGGGGGAAAGTTGGGGAAATAATAGGAGTGTCTCCTGTAAAGGGAGTCATTTGATATTCTCCATCAACCAAGTGACAAACAAAAATTGTGGGTTGTTTGGGATAGCCGATGAACTTTCTTCCCCCCAGCGCTGCATAATCGAGAATCCAATATTCTTCAATACCCATTTCCTCATAATCTCGAAATTTATCGTAGTAATCGTCACGCCAATTAGTTGAAACAACCTCAACGATTAATTTAACCGAATCAGGATTTTGGATAATCGATTCACTTTCCCACCGGGGTTCTGCCTCAAGAACTTCCTTGTTCAAAACAACGATATCAGGTTCATACCCTGATTTTTGTCGTTTGGGTTTGACAATCGATTCTCGGGGAATAGTCCAGATTCCACCACAGCCCATTTGCCTGATAATTATCAATAGCTGTTCGATCAGGGAACCTGTTAAATTTGAATGTTTTCCCGTTGGCTTGGGCATTTCGATAATGACTCCATCATGCAGTTCGTACCGAAAGGGCGAATGTTCGGGATACCAACTTATAAATTCATTGAAGCTATATAGTTTGGGTTCGACTTGGGCTTGAGTCATAAGTAATTTTGCGATTACATTTGAGTTTTATAATTTTTGAGTTTCAAATGGGAGGGCATTGGATGTTGTTGCTAACTATATCTTAAGAGTAAAAGAGAACGGGAAATAGGGCACCACTCGTGGAGCACACGCCCCTTAGAGCAAAGTATCCAAAACAACGCGAAAGCTACAGTTCCAATGTCCTCCCGATTCATTTTTACTACGATTTGCGCTGCGACATTATGCCGGATGGTCGTACCAAGAACCACCGCAAACTACCCAGAGCGATCGCTATCTCCCCCAACTTCCCACACACGTTAAAAGCTGCTACTGAGAAGCAATGATGATATCTGCATCAATATTTTTACGGTCGGCTATCGGGTATTCCTTAAGGGTAGGCATCCTTGCCCACCCTACAATAAACATCTCCAACAAACAATGTAGACGTGCTGACCTACCAACTTGTTACAACTCGAAAACCGCAAATCCTCAACCCGCCATCTGGTTCGTTCCAACTGCGGCTGGCGCTGCGACAAAGGTCGGGGCTAAAACTCCAAGAACCACCACGTAGAACCCGGCGATGTTCATCTCCGCCAACTTCCCAGACGCTTCCATCTGTAGGTGCATCTTCATAATTTTTGTGCCAAGGGTCAGCACACCATTCCCAAACAAGCCCGTGCATATCGTACAATCCAAAGCTGTTGGCTACCTGAAAGTTGCCTACAGTTGTTGTTTCCTTACGGGACTTAATTTTTTCCGAAGTATTAGAATCGCTCCCGTTACAGTTTGCAAACTCAGCACTCAGCGTTTCACCAAAGTGAAAGGGTGTTGTTGTTCCCGCACGACAAGCATATTCCCACTCGGCTTCGCTGGGTAAACGATATTGCCGCCCGGTTCTTTGGTTGAGTCTTGCACAAAATTCTACAGCTTCGTGCCACGAGACATTTTCAATAGGTCGATTTGCCCCTCTAAATTTGGATGGATTGGGATTTAAAGATTGTTTGACTTTTGGCAAAGCTGCAACTGCTTTCCACTGTATTTGAGTGACGGGAAACTTTCCCATGAAAAAAGGTTTGATAGTGACTTCGTGTTGCGGGCGTTCGTCAGCATCTCCTTCATTATCTGGAGAACCCATCATAAAACAACCACCTGGAATGATTACCATTTCCATGATGATTCCTTGACCTAAATCTTCTACAAAAAACTTTGAGGTTCGGCGATCGCGATGAATCTTATTTCCCTCTTTATCTATTGTGATGACATCAAATTCATAAGTTTTGAGGTCGGAGAATTCTGAGAAACTTTCTAATTCAGGATTGACCATTGTTGCTTGCTGTTCGTGAGGCGGTAATTCTAATTGCGGTAGTATTAACAGTGGTTGTGTTGCTTGAGATTTTAGAGCATTCAAATCTTCCAGAACTTCTGTAGCTGATTGATATCTATCTCTTGCCAAATGTCTCAGCAATTTGTCCAGAATTTGCCCTAGCTCATCACTTATACTAATTCCTTTTTCCTCTATGTGTTCTCGCCACAACCATTTCCCGTTCATCGGGTCGTAAAGGGTATCTTCTATTTGTCCGTAGGCATCTTGTATGGGTAAGCACCGAGTGAGAAGCCGCACGCAAGTCACTCCCAAAGAGTATAAATCGCTGGCATGACAGGCAAATCCAGCCATTTGTTCGCTAGGTGCATAACCAATTGTATAAAGCACTGTTGCTTGCCGGGATAAACTGGTTTGGGTGACCTGTTTGGCACCACCAAAGTCAATTAATACAAGTCTCCCATCTGTTTGACGGCGAATGATATTTTCTGGTTTGATATCCCGATGGATGACATATCGTTCGTGGATGAATTGGAGAACTGGCAATAAATCAGCTAGAAGTTCTCGAATTTCTTCTTCCCTAAAGGAGTTTTGCTGAAGTTCTTGTAAGAGAGTTTGCCCTTGGATAAATTCTTGCACGAGATACAAGCTCGAACCTTGTTCAAAGTAAGCAAGCAATCTGGGAATTTGGATGTGATTTTCTCCAAGTTCGTACAGTCGTTTTGCTTCTTGCTTGAACAATTCTGCTGCTTTAGTACGTTCCGACGTTCCCTGGACTTGTGGGAAGAATTGCTTAATAACGCAAGGCGCATCCAGGCGATCGGCATCTTCAGCTGCATATGTTCTGCTAAACCCGCCTTCGCCTAGTAGTTTCAATACGCGGTAGCGGTTCCTGAGGAAGTTGCCAAAGTTGCTTTGTCCGCAACTGTTGCAAAATCTATTACTATCAGGGTTGAATGGATTTGAGCAATGGGGGTTTTGGCAAATTTGCATAGTGAGCCATGTATCGCATATTGTCCTAAATTGGCTCTAACTGAGCGAGGTTCAATACAAAATATGTATCTCTGCATACAGATTTTTTTACTTGAATAGCACCTTCTATTTTGGTGGGCACAAATAAAGAAATCTTTTGTCTTTGTTTATCTACTGTTAAAAATTTATAAATCAGGAATTTATAAGCATTTAGTCAAGAAATTCAGTCAATGATGTGCAGATGCGAACACAAGAATTTCCGTTCTAAAAAGAATAATATGTTTAAGATGTCATGCTGTCAAGTACTTTAAAACGAGCATGGTAAACAGTTACCAGCTAACAGTTAATCGGTAGGCGGCTGGGAATAAAAAC
Organism: Scytonema sp. NUACC21; assembly: GCF_054684315.1. Lineage (NCBI taxonomy): Bacteria > Bacillati > Cyanobacteriota > Cyanophyceae > Nostocales > Scytonemataceae > Scytonema > Scytonema sp. NUACC21. Next base: position 89,254 of record NZ_BAAFZH010000108.1, read on the forward strand.
AAATATGTTAAAAATGTACAAATGATGGCAAGTCCTACCAATGACAAATGACAAATGACAAAGGACGACCCTCATTAGTTAACTTTATTTGTGTCAACCTACTTAACTCATACTTTTTTCTCCCCGGAAGCGCGAATTGATTCAGCGACTAAAGCAATAAAAGCAGAGACGACAATCAAAATAACACTGAGAGCATTTATATCAGGTTTGACTCCTGTTCTGATGCGGCTGAATATTTCCATTGGCAGGGTGTTAGAACCGCTACCAGCAGTAAAGCTAGCGATGAGAAAATCATCTAAGCTGAGAATAAAAGCTAGCAGACAGCCAGCAATAATACCGGGCATCAATTGGGGCAATAACACTTTTATAAAGGCTTGAAATGGTGTAGCACCTAAATCCAGTGCTGCTTCTTCTAAGTGCGGATCTAAGTTAGTCAGTCGAGAAGAGACGACAAGACTAATATACGCAAGACAAAACACTACATGAGACGCAACAATTGTCCAGATACTGAGAGGGATAGCAAACGCGGCTAGGAAGACTAGGGTTGCTACAGCGATCGCAATATCAGGGATAATCAAAGGCAGATAAGAAATACCGCGATAGAGACTTTTACCTAGAAATCGATAACGCCCCAAGCCGACTGCCATCAAAGTTCCCAATACTGCAGAAATACCTACAGCACTGCATGCGACTATCAAACTGTTTTTTAAAGCGGACAAAATACGCTCGTCGTTGAATAGCTTATTGTACCAATCTAAAGTAAAACCTTGCCAGGTTGCACTGTAGGGAGACTGATTGAAGCTGTAGAAAGCCAGTACCAGTATCGGCAGGTACATGAAAACGAACATGAGCAATGAGAAAACCGCCTGCCAATGAAAGACACGCGGCTTTTTACGGGATGGAGTTATATTCACGTTTATTATTTTAGGCTATTTTTTACTTATGGCGTAAAACGATAACATATGTCAGTATTACAGTCAAGGGTCATTAACTATATTTGGGGATGTAAGGCATTGCAGTCTATGAGGAGAACAAGTTTAACTAAGGTGCTACTGGCACAATAAATTCTACAACTACACAACGCCTCAGCCATTGAGGTTGAGTTGTATCAATTCCCAGTGGTAAATTTGTCATACCCAAAACCCTAAGACGTTTGGGGTTAACACCTTGATTCATCAATGCTTGCTGTACAGCTTTTGCACGTGCAAGTGCTAATGGTTGATATGTACTGTAACCAAGAATTTGTAAATGCTTATTTGGATGCTGATTGAGATAAATCTTTACTTGCTGAAGTTTGTATTCCAAATCCTTTGGTTGTAAACTAGCTGAATTTGGTTCAAAGTAAAACCGAATATCAATTTTTTGTTGTTTTAATTGTAGGGTAGTCGATACCAACGTTACACCAGGAATTTGCTCAAATCCACGATTAATGGTCACTGCATCACCATTCCGGCTAATAGTACCTTCAACAGTCACTTTACCCCTAATATATTGAGTTGAAATAGCAATACCATCTATCTGATTTAAAACTTTAGTAACTCGTTTGACTTCAGCAGCAGCTAAGACAGGATCGGCTGGTACTTCCACTGATAATATTTGATTGTCAATTAACCAATCGGGAACATTTTCTTTTGCTATTTGTTCGGCGCGAAAGCGAAGAACGGTATTGGGAACGCGTCCTGTTAACTGAAGTTTACCTTGACTTTCCCGAACATTTAACCGATAAACAGCTAATTCCGGTGCAAAAGCTAAAGCTAACACAGCTTTATTTTCTGCTGTACGAATGACTGTACTGCGGTATTGCCAAAGACCCCAAGGAATTAAAATCAAACTGAGAAGTGTTAAGCTTAATATGATTATAGAATAAGGTTTATTACTGTGCTTTGATGTATTTTGGTAATTATCCCTCAAATTTTCTAGTAATGTATGTAATTGTGTGGGAATTGTAGTCGAGTCACCATCAAACGCTTCAATCAAGTTGCCGTAATGTCTAACTATTTTGCTGAGAATTTGCCTCATTTCACAGATAAAATTTTTGGTAGGTTCTCCTTGTATAACAATTGCTAAATAACAGTATCCTGCAACTTCTAAAATAATTTTGAATGTACCGTAATCAATCGCGTCTAGTTCTGAAACAGTGTTAGATTGGTTAATACAATCGTTAGCAAAACTCCGAATAGCAGTCAGCATTCCTGCTAACAAATCAGACTCCAACTGCTGTGTATCTGGACGTTGAATGTCTGAAATGACCAAGCCAGATACTTTATGAATTAAAAAAATGGCTTTGACAGTAAATGGTAGCGCTTCTTTAAGGATTAACTCTGCTTCAGAAATACCTTGTAACTTGGCACGAATTTTGCGTTTTATACCTTCTACACTGAGAGTTTCTTCAACTTGTTGGTTAATGGCGCGGATTGTCTCAGCCATGTATTTAGCGATTGTACTACCAATGATGGGATACAGGGCATCAACAATTTTATCTTGTTCAATTTCAACCTGTTTTTTAATTGCTTCTCCCATTGTAGGAGCAATTGCTGCTGCAACTTCTTCTGGAGCATTAAGAAGTTGTTGGGTAATAGCAGGAGGAATTGCTGAAGCTAACGCAATTCCCATACTGTCTCTATCTTGCTCAACACGAGTTTGAATAGCGCGATCGACGATAGGAGAAATAACTTCTACTAGTTCTTCTTTTGAATCATAAATTTTTAATCTTATCAATTCTGTAAGAGAGGGCAGTAGTAAATTAACTAATTCTTTTGGTTCGTAAATTTGATGTTCTAGTTTCTTAATACTTTGTTGGATACACTCTGCAATAGTTTGTAATTCTGTTAACTCATTACCTACTAAAATTTCCTGTAGTTTTTGTAGCGGAGAGGTTGTATCTTCAGCATTATCTAGATTAGATTCTTCTGATGGTTTGCTGATTAACTCAGTAGGAATAACTAGTTCTTCTTGTTCCTCTTCAGGCTTTGGTATGAAAGCAGGTAGAATATTTATATGAGTCGGAGGAGATTCTAGATAAGCTTGATAAACTAGTAATTCAACGGGTACTGCTTCACCTAATTCAATTTCTTCTAAAGAATCCTTTTCCAAGAAGTGGGTTTCAACAGTTGGTACAGAAGAGACTCCCTCGACTGGCTCAAGAATTTTGAGTTCGACAAGCAAGTTAAAAAAATTATCAAGCTGTAGTTGTACAGCTTGTTCCCCGTTCAATTCCAACTCTTGAGAGAACGAATCTTCCTCCTGAGCCATGTTAGTAAATCATAATAGTGAATGTTAGTAGTTAGTCGTTAGTAGTCATTAGTGGTTTTAAAAACTAATGACTCATCAAAAGTTATCAGCGGATTTCTGTCCCATTAGAATGCATGAACACTTTTGATAACTTTGTAGTTTCTAAAAGTGGAACAGAAGCGTACTTACTGCTTTCATCAGCAGCTTCCCGCAACTGTGGAATAAATTCTTTCCCTTTGATTCGCATTCCCAGTGCAAACAAGCTTTCTGCGATATCGTCACGAGAAACCTTAGTGTCTTTTAAATCTGCGAATCGTCGTTCTAGCTCTTCTAAGACTAAATCTCGTAACGCCATAACATCGTCTTGGAGCTGGTTTTTAGTTTTGCAAAGCTCTTCTCGCATTGAGTTGGTTTGAGTATCTAACGCTTCATCAAGTGTTTGAACTTGACCGGAGAACTTTCGATTGAGGCGGTCAACTTGTTGACGCAGATCGGTAGCTTCTTCTTGAGTAGTGAGACTGAGTGACTTGAATTTTTTCTCTAGAGCTTCAACCGCAGCCTTTAGCTCTGTGGTAAGGTTAGCTTTAAGTTGTTCGACATGGGTACGCATTTCCTGCTGCAATAGCGAGATATCTGATTCGAGCTTGCTAAACCGATTATCATACTCTCTCAACTGCGCCCCGAAAATAATGTCCCGGATTTGGTCGATATTACCAAGCCGTTCGCGCACATCTTCTCTACTCATCTGACTCATTGGGGATACCTCAACATTGCTGTTCTAATATACTGGGAACACTTACAGGGGACACATTTGCAAAGCTTCTTTGAATGAAGACTTCCAGTATAGAAACCTACTAATCTGCTTAACCTGTGTGCAAGTGCATTAATGTCATTGTTCCCAAGTTTTTCAGGTTTCTATCAGTCCTTACCCCAAGGAATTATCAGTACCAGGTATGTATATATTTATTAAATTTTAAATGTTTAATACTTAAATATGCTGCAAAATGAGAGCCACTCCCATAGAACGGGCGAGGACGCCCAGACCACAGTCCCAAAAAATAGATAATTTATTTCTTGGACATCCCAAAAGACTTTTAAGAAATTACCTTACCTGTACTTAAGGAATATGTCTGTAGTCTAATTTGGGAAATTCTCACCATATTCAGCTTTTCATTGTTACATAAAACTTTTTCTCTAAGTAAATGGGTAAGAGTCAATAAACTTTGCTGGGAGTCATTAGTCATCAGTCAAAAGCCCTTTGCTCAAAACCGATCGCTTATGATAAAGGATAACTCTCGCCTGATTTGAACCGATTTACTAAAAGGGGATTAGTGAGATTAATTAGAAAGTCTTACTGACGAAAGATCTATTCAAGATTTTAATTGTCTAGAGTAAACTTAGAGATTTTAAAGTTATGTAATTACGGGATAGAATCATGAGCGAACAAACAGATAAGGAAATCAGACAACCAGTTAGCCAAGATTGGCACGCTCAAGAAGAGCCCACAGCTAAGGAAAGAAACTTAACTGTGAATCCAGGAGATATAATTCCCGATAAGGACCAGACAGTTGAAGAAAAAGCTCAGCAAGTCGCTGTAGATTCACCAGATATTACAGGCGACCACATTAAAGTTCCTACTTACTTTGTTGTTGATGAGCCAGATGGTGAAAAGAAAGCACTCCACCACGTGAAGGATGCGGACGAAATTTCTGATGTTATCCGACAAGCACGAACTGATGAAAACGGAAATCGAGTTTGGTGGTAGTCATCCCTCGTAGGCGGTGGTTAGCTATAAAAAATGAGGCTTGCCAAGTTGATGAAAATTCATTTGTCATCAGGTAATGTGCATATAAGTTGCAGATTTTTTGGTGACAGCGGAAGTCATGGGGCGTTATGCTAGGGAGACAGAGAGTTAGATTCATTCTCAAACATGAGACCGTTTGCCCTGACAGTACAAGATATGAATTTCAGGAATTCAGAACAATTCAGGTGAATTTAAAAACAGAGTGCATATGTACGATCTGTTGACACCGATAAGAAATATAGCAAGGTCAGAGTAAATACCCTGACCTTTGTTTTCTGAAAAGCTCACATTTTGAACTTACAGGGTAAAGTAAGGCTATGCTGGTCAATATCTATGGCATGGTTAATCGATATCGTAATCTAATCGTTCCCTTAGAAAGGACAACTTTAACACTCGACACCAGAGGAACATTACACTTGCAAAGTAAATTTGATGGGATTTACGTGTTTGGTGATAGTCTCTGCGATGTAGGCAATGCTTTCGATGCCACAACAAAGGCTACGGGTGAGGGAAGCCCACCATCACCTCCTTACTTTGAAGGACGTTTTTCCAATGGTTGGGTATGGGTAGAGTATCTCGCACTACTTCTAGGATTAACTTCTCACAGAAGCACTAATTTTGCTGTGGGTGGTGCGACTTCAGGAAGCATGAATACTTTCATTCCTGATAACCCACTAAACTTACCTGGATTGCAGCAGCAAATTAACAGCTTTGTTGCATCCTTAAAGGAAACAAGTCAGGTTGCTAACTCTCAAGCTCTCTACATTGTCTGGGCGGGTGCTAACGATTATTTGGGTGGTGGGGTGACGAACCCTGCCATGCCTATTGAAAATCTGTTGCATGCTGTCACTTCACTTGCTACGGTTGGCGCTCAAAATTGCTTGGTTATTAATTTACCGGATTTAGGAGTTCTGCCAGCAACCCGTAAAGACAGCCAGCAGTCTCTTTTACTAACCGAGTTAACAAAAGCTCATAATATTAGTTTGGCTGAATCTCTCAATGCCTTGCAATCGTCTCTTGGTTCGAGTGTGAATATCATCTTGTTCGATCTTAATTCAGTCTTTAATCAAATTCTTAGCAACCCGACAACATTCGGATTCACGAATGTTACTGATGCTGAACTCGATCGCATAGTTCAATCTCAACCAGGTACTGAAAAGTTCTTTTTTTGGGATGGCATACACCCGACGACTGCTTCCCATATAATATTGGCAAAATCAGTTTTTTCGTTGCTCTTTCCTACTAGCGTGACTGAACCTTATACTGAAAACTGTACCCAGGCTTAAGCAGGGCGGCTGCCAAGGTACTATGATGTCAATAGAAAAACCCACCAGCACAGGGTGGGAATCGTGATGGCACTGGTACTATTGTACCATTAATATGTAGAAAGTTTGAAAAAGTTTTCTACATACACAATTGCAGTTAAGTAGGTCGGTAAGAAAAAACGTCACTGGTTAGGGTCGTCCTTAGTCATTTGTCATTGGTCTTTAGTAAGGCTTGCTGACAGATTTACATTTTGTAACTCCTGTCTGTTTATTTACGCCGACTTACTTACTTAGGTGTTTTTCACTACCACTTTAGGTAGCGATTAAAATCTAACTTCAGGATTAGTGGCATTAAGGAACAATCTGGTTAATATATTAACTATTGTAAAAACCGTAGCTTATTTGCTTTTTGACCACAGATGAACATGGATTAGCGTAGATTTTGTCTCAGTGTTTGTTCGTCTTTATCTGTGGTCTTCTCTCATGAAAATCAACTTCTACAATAATTAGGAAAAAGCTGTCAATTCTACCCAGAATATTGTTATGTTGATTGCTACGGCAATAGCAGAAGAAGCGATCGCTGCTAACCTCAAGCAGTTTCTTTTAGTACTGACAGTGTCTTTAGCAGTAGCGACACTATCGCAGACAGTAAATTGGTTTCGTCAAATACCCTACACCTTACTACTGGTGATAGTAGGCTTGGGTTTAGCCTATGCTGATGTCCGTCTGGTCAGTCTCTCTCACGAACTCATTTTATTGATTTTTCTGCCACCCTTGCTGTTTGAAGCCGCATGGACTTTAAAATGGTCTGAACTCAAGCGGAATTTACTACCAATTTGTCTGTATGCAGTACTGGGGGTCGTGATTTCAATCCTAGGAGTCGCAATCGGTCTAAATCAAATCGCCGGACTGTCAATAACTACAGCATTACTTATTGGAGCAAGCCTTTCTGCCACCGATCCAGTTTCAGTGACTGCATTATTTCGGGAATTGGGTGTTCCGAGTCGTCTGGTGACACTCATGGAAGGAGAAAGCCTATTCAACGATGGTATGGCGGTAGTCGCCTTTAGTTTTTTAGTTGCACTGCCTTTAGGAACAGTTGAATTAGCACTGCAACCAATACTAGTAGAACTGGTAACAGTCGTAGGTATTGGTGTAGGAGTAGGAGCATTGATAGGGTTTGGTATCTCCTACCTCACCCAACGGTTTGATTTGCCACTGGTGGAACAATCTTTAACATTCGTTTCAGCCTACGGGACATACTTAATTGTTGAAGACTTAGGTGGATCTGGAGTGATTGGGGTTGTCACCACAGGCTTAATATTAGGTAACTATGGTTCTCGCATTGGCATGAACCCCCGCACTCGGGTAACCGTCTCCCAATTCTGGGAATTTTTAGCGTTCTTTGTCAACTCAATTGTGTTCCTCCTGATTGGGGACCAGATACGCTTTGCCAGTTTGAGTGAAAATTTTACAATCATTGCGATTACAGTGGGAGCAATGATTTTGATGCGGGCTGTTGCCATCTTATCGCTCTCTCAGTTAAGCAATCTTTTGCAAGTCCCAAACATTCCCTTAGCCGACCAAACTGTATTGTGGTGGAGTGGGCTGCGCGGTTCGGTATCTATTGCCCTAGCACTGAGTGTTCCTACCACTCTCCCAGAAAGAGAACAAGTCATTCCCACTGTCTTTGGTGTAGTATTATTTACATTACTAGTGCAGGGATTAACGACCAAACCATTACTGCAAACACTCAAACTTTTAGGTGACCAACCCTTACGCGAACGGTATTCGGAGTTGCTTGCACGGGCTGTGGCACTCAAACGCGTTTTCCAGCATTTGAATCAAGACTCAAGACCGGGCGTTGAGCCTGAGTTTTACCGCTATCAGCAAACTCTTGTTAAAGGCGAGATAGAAAATATAGAAGCAGAAATCGACCGACTCCAAGATGAGTATTCCAATCTTCGTAACTTCACAACCGAACAACTGCGTGGAGAACTTTTGGCGATCGAGGCAGACACCTACGCTGAATTTCTGCGGATGGGGCGGCTAAATAAAGAACTTTCACCCCTGCTGCAACAAGTCCTGCAAGAAGGCGATGAAAAACACGGATAAAAGCAAAAGATAAAGAAGATAATTCTCAAACCTTGTCTCATCCAAAGTAAGTGTTAAAAACCCGGTTTTTTCCAAACAACCGGGTTTGAGCGGATGCTACTCTTTCTAGCATGAAATTACCATGTAGGGTAGGCATTGCCCACCACAATTTATATAGATATCTGTTTAGGAGTGGTCAGAAAATTCACTCCCCTGCTGACACTATCTCCCTTCCTAAGGGCGATTATAAAGGTATTGCGACAATTTCAAATTATTACGAATTATTTAGAATTGGTATAGAATGAGAAAGGCATAAATTTAAATATATTCTCATATTCATTTCGATTTTAATAAAGATTATAATAATAAAAAATTTATAGCATACACATATTAAAAATTTTATTTTTTCTTTACATTACTCTCCATACACTGAGACTTTCACAAGTTTATCTTCATATGAAAATCTCATTTTTTGCATTCACTTCACAATAAAATTCAGTTGTTTTCCCGAGTTCACAAGAGTTTTGCTAGTGTTAGCTTTTATTCACGTCGAGATGCCTCAACTAAAAACTCTTTGATAAATAGGACGTGAAAAATGATTAAGCATACATTAGCTAGATGTTTAATGCCTTCACTAGCAGGTACTGTTATTGGATTAGCAACAATTATCTCAACAATTGGTAGCTCCGTTGCTGCTGTACAGTCTGTAACTATCAATGCTCCCGATAAATATTCAATATCACACGTTGTCTTGTTCTTACAAGATTCTTCTGGGAAAATTAGCACAGTAAAAATTGATAAATTTGCTGGTGGGATTATGAGCTACGATCCCACAAAGGTTTTGAGTTTATACCCCAATTCTCAGCTAGTAGCTTACTCAGTCAAAGCAGGGAATAATCAAGTTGATGGGACGAGCGACGCACTGCCAGTCATAATTGACAGTAGTGTAACGATGAGCCAGCTAAACATCAATCAGAAACCGATTGAAGAATACCTGTACAACAAATATCCCACTGGTAGCACCACTATAGTTGCTCAAACCCCACCCAGTAGCGACACTACAACAGGTACTCAAACCCCACCTAGTAGCGACACTACAACAGGTACTCAAACCCCACCCAGTAGCGACATTACAACAGGTACTCAAACCCCACCCACTGATAACAGCTATGTAGAGCCCAGCCAGCCAAGTAGTAATATTCCTAATGCTCCCAAGACAACTCAAGTTCCCGAACCGGGTACTATGGCTGCTCTTGCTCTCTTTGGTTTGGGTGGCTTGCTTGCAAAGAAAAAAGTCAAATCATAAGTTGCGTGATTCAAAATATTGGCATTAGGGTAAGCATTTATCTTTACCAGTTACTTGTCAGAAGCAAGACTTGCATTCTAGACTGGAAAACTCAAATACCCTTTTTAAAACTGGTAAATGCATCGATTATCAACTGTCATCAAATTCCCCTTACGCAAATTTCTCGTGAGGGGAAACTTATTTTATGGTTACACATCATATCTGGTTGATTATTTGCGATACCCTGATTTGACTCCTACCCTTGGTAAGGAGAGGGTACCGTCAGGCGAGTAGGGTAAAATTTTTTGATATAAAGTATAATTTCTAAGGTCAAAACTATGTCTGCAGTTACCGTTACCGTTAAATTATTCGCAGCTTACCAAGAGGCATATGGTGTATCAGAATTAGTACTGGAATTTCCTGAAAGTACACCTGTTGTAGCGGTGCGCGATCGCCTCATTGCCGAACATCCCGAACTTGCCAAATTAAAGGATATTACTCGCTTTGGGCTGAATCTCGAATTTGTGGAACCGGAAACTATTTTGAACAACGGTGACGAAGTGGTGTTAATTCCCCCTGTAAGTGGTGGGTAGATAATTCTCTTTTCAAGCAACTTCCAATCCTCAGGCTTTTAATGAGTGGGTAAACGATAAAACCAATTGCCAGTGCCTCTGCAATTGAATAAGTCAGGGGCATACTTAGAATAACACCGCCAGCAAAAACAAAACTGCTACTACCACAGATGTAAAGCCACTTCGCCCCCCTTCAGAGATTCTTGAGGCAGATTCAAGATAGGTGGTACATGGAGAAGTACCGCAAAAGATTTTGGATGACATGGTGTTGGATGAGAAAAGCTTTACGAACTATTGATGATGGGTTATACAGGTATGATATTCAACAAATAAGTAACAATGTTTACTAAAAATAAAAAACATCGCATTGGTGGTTATCGTCCGGGGAAAAAATCTGAAAACGCCCATTTCCATAAAGCAGAGCGTTTTGGTCGTAACCAGTTACCACCCAAGGTAGATCTCCGTAAATACATGACCGATGTAGAAGAACAGGTCGGTAATAGCTGTGTAGCAAATGCATTTGTAGGTGCTTATGAATACCTGGCTCAACGAACTTTAGGGGAATCTGGAGATGTAAGCCGTTTGTTTGTGTACTATAACGCTCGGAGCCTTGATGGTAGCGAAAACGAAGATGGAGGCACACAAATGGAATATGCGATCGAGGTTCTCACTCATTATGGAGCTTGCTCTGAGGAAATTTGGCCCAATGATGAGGAACTACTTTTTGAGGAACCGGATGATAGTGCCTACGAACATGCTGCCAACTTCACAATTGAGGAAGCGGAGTTTATTGAAACCGACCTTGACCTATGGCGACATACTCTGGCAGAAGGTTATCCCATTGCCTTTGCTCTCAACACATTTGAGTCTTTTGATGATGCCACAAAAAATCGGGGACGTGTACCTATCCCCAAAAAGTCCGATAATGTCCGTTCTACTCATGGATGGCATGCAATGCTCTGTGTTGGCTACTCTGATAAAGACCGTATATTTATCGTGCGTAACTCATGGGGTTCGGAATGGGGAGACCGGGGATATTGTTACATTCCCTACAACTATGTCATGCATCCGGATTACAATGGTCACGACTCATGGATTATTAAATCTGTCAGCGATCTTGACTTCAGTGCAGAGGTCTGGGAAGAAGACGAATCATTCTTTGCGGATGAAGGTTCTCTGTTGCTCTTCGACTTTTATGTAAGTACGTACTACCCAGATGATTTTGTTGAAGCTTTAGATAATCTCTGTCTGAGTTATGTAGAAAGCGAGGAAGAGTATTACTTTGATTACGAATACGAAGAACAGGAGGATGAAAGTTTTATCGTTAATATCCTCAATTTTGACCTCACAATTGATGATGATAGCGAATTTCTGGAAGAGCTAAATGCACTGTGTGAGGAATATGCTATTGATGAGGATTATGATTACAGTCAATCGAAGTATGAAGAATAAAGTATAAAGTATGAAGTATAAAGGATAAAGTATAAAGTAAACACTATCAATATCCATAAATGAATGGGCAAGTATCTATCTACTCATATCTTGCACCATCGTCTTATTGCAAAAATCAAAGCCCAAAAAGCTTATTGTTTCGTAGGTAGGGCTAAAGCCCACCAGCCCTCCCAATCGAAGGTGCAAGATGTCAGTCTATAAACCTACTTTTTATCCTTTATCCTTCATCCTTACTATCTATAAACCTACCTTTTATCCTTTATCCTTCATCTTTGTTGAGATCCTGCTTAACTGCTACAATATTGTAATGAATTATACATAAAAGCTGTTGATATAGTAGAATTGAGAACAAGAACAAATTTACGTAATCTCGGGATCGGGAATGAAAATTCTGGTAGTAGAGGATGATAAACCAACCTCTGCAGCCCTGACAGAAACGTTAACGGCTCATAACTACGTCGTTACTACTGTGGCTGATGGTTCAACAGGTCTGCAACTGGCACAGCAATTTGAATATGACCTCGCTGTATTAGACGTTATGTTGCCAACCATTGATGGCATCAGCCTTTGTCGTCAACTGCGTTCTCAAAACTGTCAAATGCCAATCATGCTACTAACTGCAAAAGATAGCAGCATTGATAAGGTCATGGGATTAAACGCAGGTGCTGATGATTACATGGTCAAGCCCTATAATTTATCAGAGCTCATCGCTCGAATTCGTGCTTTACTACGACGAAGTAGAACTGCTGTTGTAACTTCGGTGCTGGCTTGGGGAAAACTGCAACTTGACACTAACAACCGCACAGCCACATATGATGGAAAGCCTTTGCATTTAACAGCAAAAGAACATCAGTTACTAGAGCTTTTTCTGCGAAATCCACATAGAATTTTTAACAAAAGTGCAATTTTAGAACATCTGTGGTCTCACCCGGAATATCCAGGAGAGGATGCTGTTAAAACCCATATTAAGGGGCTGAGGCAGAAATTAAAAGCAGGTGGAGTGACTGCAAATTTAGTCGAGACAGTTTACGGCTTGGGATATCGGCTCAAATGCCTGCTTGAAGATGAGGAACAGACATTTGCAACCTCTGGATCGCAATCAACAGAAACAAACAGGCAGCAAGCCGAAGCTATGGTCGTTGCGTCAGTTGCAAAACTATGGGAACGGTTTAAAGATAGCTTTATTGATGAAGTGGCATTGTTACTACGGGCGGTGAATGCTTTACAAGCCAATGTTCTTGAAGTTGAGGAACAGCAACAAGCAAAGCAGGTGGCACACAAATTAGTCGGGGGATTGGGGTCTTTCGGCTTGATTGAAGGTTCAAGATTGGCACAAGAAATTGAGAAATTGCTCCAAATCAAACATTTAAAACAGTTTCAAGCACAACAGTTATTGGAACTGGTTGGATTGTTGCAACTGGAATTGGAGAAACCCCTGCCAGCAAAGACTCCTGCTTTATCTGGTGAAGTTGAACCCGCTTTCATATTGTTGATTGATGATGATGTGGCTTTGATAGAACGAATGAAGTTGGAAGCAACTGCACGAGGTTTTCAAATAGATGCAGTAACCTGCTTGACTGATGCTAGAGAGGCGATCGCAAACAATCCTCCCAATGCGATTCTACTCGATTTGACCTTTGCCGATACCAATGAGAGTGGATTGGATTTCTTAGCGGAACTCAGAGAGCAAAATCCAAATATTCCAGTCATAGTTTTAACTGGCACAAGTAACTTGTCAAACAGGTTGGAAGTTGCCCGCCTCGGAGGTCGTGCCTTTATACACAAATCAGTTTCTTGTAATGAAATACTCAATGTAGTTTATCAAATACTCAGTCAAACTCAGCCACCAAAAGCCAGAGTGATGATTGTAGATGATGACCCAAAAGTACTAGCTACTGTGTCCGGTTTATTACACACCTGGGGGCTTCATGTCATAACCCTAGCGGATGCACAACAATTTTGGCAGGTTCTGGAAACCTCGGTTCCAGATCTCCTTATTTTAGATATAAAGATGCCTGACTTTGACGGGATTGAACTTTGTCAGGTAGTACGTAACGATCCCCAATGGAGTCAACTGCCCATACTGTTTTTGTCTGCGTGTTACGATATGGAAACAGTTAATCAGGCATTTACAGCAGGTGCAGATGATTACCTTCAAAAACCGATTTTAGGAGCGCAACTTATTGCCCGTGTTTTTAATCGGCTAGAGCGAACAAAAATCCTTCCCAGTACAGGCAACTTTCTTTGGAGGACTGACAAATCTTTGCTATAAAAATCGGAGGGTAAAGAACGGAGAACAAGATTATCATGAAGCCCTGGCTTCAACGCAAAGTCATTATTGGTGGTCTCGGGTTGGCATTCCTAACGCTTTTAAGTTTTGTATGGAACCGCTACATACAATCGGGATTTTTTTTAACTATTGAGCTATCCGCCTTTCAATATCGCACCGTTTCGCTCATTGCGTTAGTTGGCTACAGCCTGAATTTTGGGCTGTTGTGTTTCATGTACTATCTGTTGAATCGCCAGATAATTGAGCGTCAGCAGGTGAAACAGGCATTACGGGAAAGCGAGCAGCGGTTCCGCAGTGCCTTTGAGAATGCTGCTATTGGTATGTCTTTGGTATCTCCTGATGGACGTTGGCTGCGGGTTAATCGTTCTTTGTGCGAAATTGTGGGCTATTCAGAATCTGAACTGCTAGCGACAACTTTCCAAGCAATTACTCATCCTGATGACTTAGATACCGATTTGGACTATGTGCGCCAAATGCTCCGTGATGAGATTCGTTACTACGAGATGGAAAAGCGATATCTTCATAAACAAGGGCACATAGTCTGGATTTTGTTAAGTGGCTCCCTTGTACGCGATTCAGATGGTCAACCGCTTTACTTTATTGCACAAATTCAAGACATCACTCGACGCAAACAGGTCGAAGAAGCGCTGCGGGAAAGTGAAGAACGCTGGCAATTGGCCCTGCGAGGTAACAATGATGGAATTTGGGATTGGAACGTTAAAACAAACGAAGTTTTTTTCTCATCCCGGTGGAAAGAAATGTTGGGGTATGAAGACAACGAAATTTCCAACCATCTTGATGAATGGGCAAAACGCGTTCATCCTGATGACTTGCCTTGGGTTAGCCAGGTCATCCAAGACCACTTTGCTAAAAGAACCCCTTTTTATATTAGCGAACACCGGGTATTATGCAAAGATGGAACATATAAGTGGATTCTAGATCGGGGACAAGCGCTTTGGGATGAAGCGGGCAATGCAGTAAGAATGGCAGGTTCCCATACTGATATTACCGAACGCAAACAAGCAGAGCAAGCATTGCGAGAGAGCGAAAGACGATTTCGAGCTATCTTCGACCAAACTTTTCAATTCGTCGGTTTACTCAAGCCGGATGGTACTCTTTTAGAAGCAAATCAGACCGCTTTGGATTTTGGTGGTATAACTCACGCAGATACGGTTGGTCTCCCTTTTTGGGAAGCGCGATGGTGGACGATTTCAACTGAAACTCAAAATCAATTAAAAGATGCGATCGCCCGTGCTGCTAGAGGTGAATTTGTGCGTTATGAAGTAGATGTACTCGGGGCAAAAGATACAGTGGCGACCATTGACTTTTCCCTCAAACCATTTCTGGACGAAACAGGAGAAATTGTTCTGTTGATTCCAGAGGGTCGGGATATCAGCCAACGCAAGCGAGTTGAGGATGCATTACGGCAAAGCGAAGCCTTGTTTCGCTCCTTAAGCGAGTCATCCCCTGTAGGGATTTTTAGAACTGATGCTCGAGGAAATTGCATTTACACGAATCCCCGATGTCAGGCAATTTGTGGTTTTACCTACGGGGAAGCTTTGGGAGAAGGTTGGAAACCTTTTGTTCATCCCAAAGATTTAGAGCCATTTTTGTCTGACTGGGCTAAGGCGGCTGTAGCTAAAAAAGAGTTTTTTACAGATATAAGATGTTGTCATCGCGACGGTACCATCCGATTTTGTCGCTTCCAAGCAGTTCCTATTCTTTCAACAGAACAGCAGTTAAGCGGTTATGTCGGTACGGTAGAAGACATCACTGATGCTAGAGCCATAGAAAAAATGAAGAACGAGTTTATCTCAATCGTCAGCCATGAGTTGCGAACACCACTGGCTTCCATTCAAGGGTCTTTAGGGTTACTGACCTCTGGACGGCTCAACAGCCAACCTGAGAAGGTGCAGCGAATGTTAGAAATTGCAAAGGCGGAAACCGAACGTTTAACCCGTTTGGTGAGTGACATTTTGGATTTAGAACGATTGGAATCCGGCAAAATAGCTATCGAGAAAAACTTATGTGACACTGCAACCATCATGTTACAATCTGTGGAATCTGTAAGAACCCTTGCGGAAAAATCTCAAATCGGGCTTAAGGTATCTCCCCTATCGGTTCAAGTATGGGCTGATTCTGACCGCATTATTCAGACTCTTGTCAATTTACTAAGTAACTCTATTAAATTTTCGCCACCAGGAAGTACTGTTTGGTTGAGTGCAGAACTCTCTCAAAACCCATCACTCAACACCCCTCAAGTCTTATTTAAAGTACAAGACTGGGGTAGGGGTATTCCATCTGATAAGCTAGACAGCATTTTTAGGCGGTTTCAGCAAGTTGATGCAACAGATTCTCGTACTAAGGGAGGAACGGGGTTAGGATTAGCTATTTGCCGCAGTATTGTGCAGCAGCATGGTGGACAAATCTGGGCTGAAAGCGTTTTAGGACAAGGAAGCATTTTTTACTTTACCTTGCCACTGCCACCAAAGTCGAAGTAAATTATTATGCTGAGTACAAATGCTGAAAACCCTGTTTCACTCATGGCAAGGCGAATTCTACTAATAGATGATGAGGAACGTCTCCGGGAGGTAATTCAAACATGTTTGGAAGTTATGGGCGACTGGGAAGTCATAACCGCAGGAACAGCTGCTGAAGGGTTGCTCAAAGCGGAAACTGAACGACCCGACGCCATTTTACTAGATGTGATGATGCCTGAAATGGATGGTATCACTCTATTTGGTTATCTACAACAGAACCCTGCAACTCAATCTATTCCCGTGATTTTGCTCACCGCTAAAATGCAACCCGTCGATCGCCTTCAATTCGAGAAACTAGGTGTAGCAGGAGTTATAGCCAAACCTTTTGATGCTGTGACACTAGCAGATCGAGTAGCTGAATTGCTTAATTTTAGTTAGCAACTGAGCAAAAAATAATTAATTTCTAGAAAATTTACTGGTTTTTCTACAAGGGCGATACCAACCTCTTGCTTAACTTTCAAACTCAGTTTACTGTAGTAATTTGACCTTGTTAAATCTCCTTGGTAAAAATATGCCTCTGCTAAAGATTGCAGGCAATGAGCTTCTTCCAAGCGATGCCGAAACTGACGAGCCATTCTCAAACTCTCGTGGCAAGTTTGGATAGCTTCCTCAATCAAGAATCTATCCATATAAAGTTTTGCCAACTTCCTCATATTTTGGATCTCTAGCTTGCCTGCACCTATTTCCCTTGCAATATCCCAACTTTTATTGTAATATTTTGCTGCTTCAGTCTTGGCATTTATAGCTTGATAATGGATTCCCTGCTGATGCAAAGCATGGGCTTCCAAAGATTGCAAACCTAAGTTTTTAGCAACGACTAAATATTGCCCTGTTGTCTCTATAGCTCGGGCATATTCACCCATAAAAGAGTAAGATGAGAGCATTTGATAAAGAACTGTCACCTCGCTATATTTAGCAGATGTTTTTAGGAATATGGCTTGAGCCTGCTTGTAGTATTCTAGTGCTTGAGGAAAACCATCTTCATAATAAAAAGTGTCTCCTATCAGTGCAAGGGCATTCCCTTCTCCCTGGCGATCGCCAAACATTCGGAAAATGTCTATGGCTTGATTGTAAAACTCTCTAGCTTCGGAAAGTTTCCTCATCTCTAGATAAATATTTCCGAGGGTAAATTTTGATGTTATTCCTTTTAGAGGTTTTTCGGCATATATACCTAATAACTGACGAGCCAGACCTATTAAACCATTGCAACCCTCTATGTCTTCTCCTTTCGCTTTGAGAACAGATGCTTTCTGTAGGATTGCCTGTATCAAATCAGCATCAATCAAAGTTTGGTTGCATTTTATAATATCGCATCTTGCACTATTGGAATTTATTAATAGCATATCTATCAATTTTATATAAGAAATATGTCGTTTTTGATGCATTATGAACATCGATAATTTATCCATAAAATGTAATATTTTAATTCTTAAAAAGCTCTACTTGAAATTTATTGAAAAAAAGTGAGGAAATGGTGAGTAATTTGTAAATTTTTTCTCTGCCTTTGTCAAATTTTTGTTGACTTAGCCCTAATTTGTTAGCTAAGATTCACCGTTACCTCACTTTTTAATGAAAGAATTATAATGCATACCTCTTGTATCATTGAATTTACCAATGCATACTCATCAACTGGGGTTATTATCCATAACCCAAATTTTGCCCTCAGTTTTGGTTTATCGACAAGTGGTTCAAACTCAGTATAAAAATTGGGGAGTGGCAACATGACCACCAAGCGCATTTTGGTTGTTGACGATCAAGATTCTGTTCGAGAAGTCGTGCAACTTTGTTTTGAGGACTTGGCAGGATGGAAAGTCTTGACAGCTTGTTCGGGTTACGAGGGTTTGGCTTTAGCAGCGGTGGAAAAGCCAGATGCTATCGTTCTTGACGTAATGATGCCAGGAATGGATGGAATCACCTTTCTGCAACATCTCAAAGCCGAACCAACAACCCAGTTCATTCCTGTTGTCCTGCTGACCGCTCAATTCGAGTTGACGCAACCAAAGTACATAGAGCATTTGGACGTAGTAGGAGTCATTTCTAAACCCTTTGACCCTTTTTCACTAGCTGATAGTGTTGCTGAAGCACTTGGTTGGACTACCGGGGTTAAGGTAAAAGAAGGAAAACAGTAAAAATTCCTACTTCACCTGTCCTCTAAAGCGAATGTGTCCAAAAGAACTAGCAGGTGTACCGGAACCAGTGGCATTTGGTAGATCGCCCAAGTTCACCACAATGGCACCATTGGTGTTGGGACCACCACAAGAGATTTTGGGGTAAACGGTTGTGGGGTCAGCACCAGGAGGAAAATATTGCCCAGCATCACCATCAGACACGTTTGTCAGAGAGACTGTAGTGCCATTCTGGTAAAGAGCAATACCCCTGTCAGCACCAGTACCACTGTTAAAAGCAGTCGGGAGAAAGTTGGTGTTTTCCGGAACGCGATCGCACAAAAGCACTTTGGGAGCAGTTGCATTTCCCGTAGAAAGGAAGTAGATTGTGTATTCAATTTCATCACCGGGACGGACAGCCCCGCCGTTGATGCGTCCAAGCAAGTAACCGGGCAGCCAATTGGGATTGTTATCGTTAGCATCATGGGGAGGCGGTACGTAATTCGGGGAACTGCTGTCGTTGACCCCATCAATCAGGTCGCTAAAGGTTGTAGTATTGACAGCAGTAATCCGCTTCACCAACACCACATTGGCATTGGCAATAAATTTCACAAATCCAAAATTTTGTCCGGTAACCGAACTCCCGGAGACAGTGACAGCAAGGTGGTTTGGTGTAGTCAGGGTAAATCCAGCTGGGATATCGCTATCGGTTGTATCGACCTGAATTTTATAGCTACCATTGGTAACCGACGTGAAAGTGTAATTCCCATTGGCGTCGGTGACCTTGCTGTCAACTTCTTCTCCTGGGTCAATAATATTGTTATTGTTAGCGTCGTTGTAGAGTTTGACCGTAATGTTTGCCCCAAGACGGGGGTCTGTGCCATTGTCAAAAGAGTTGTTAGCATTACTGTCTTGATATAAAGTACCGGATATTGTGGCAGTTGCGATCGCTGTGGTATCGGTGCTGCTATTGTTGGAGTTATCGGAGTCAACAAATCCGGTTGGTGGAAAAACTCGCGCTGTATTGGTAATCGTTCCAGTTGCGTCAGGAGAGACAGTACCGCTTACAGTTAAAGTGATGCTTTGACCCGAAGCAAGATTTACCCCAGTCCAATTGCCAGTGTTTTTGTCATAAACACCAGTGCTGGGAGTATATTGTGTGTTTTGAATCGAGGCTGGTAGACCATCGGTAACAGTCAAGCTTGTGACAGGGACAGGACCGTTGTTTTTCACAGTAATTGTGTAAGTGATGGGACTACCCGGTTTGGTTTGGGTTTGACCATCGGTTTTGCTAATTGCCAGGTCGGTAAATTGAACCGAACCGAGGGCAAAAATACCACCACCTGCCATCAAATCCATACCACCCGTACTATCTGATGGAGTATCCTTAGGGAAATTACTCAGACCAACGAGGTCATTGCTTGTAGTGACATCTGGTGGGAAGAGTGCATACCCATAAAAAGTTTGATTGCCTGTTATACCCAGAGCGTCAAAGCTGAAAAAGGCAGCACCAATGGGTTGGAGCGTTCCAATAGAAGTTGTGTATCTTAAGTTAGCATCACCGGGGTCTTTCCGCATGACTTCAGTGATGACACTCTGATTGGTTTTTCCCATTTGTGACACATTCACGGTAATTAGCTTGCCAAACTTGCTTGGCTTACCCCCGGCATCAAGTTCTGTAATAGCAGCAATTTTGAAGTTGTCGTTTCCACCCCGCTCCAGAATCAAGAAACCAATATCTTTTAAGTTAGCCCCAGGAGCAGATAATCCCTTCGGCTCTATAAAGTCAACCCGCTCAATGTTATTGTTATTGCCCGCGACATTGCCTTGATTCCCAAAAATGTTGTCAGTCCCTCGATTAATCAAATCGGAAAGGAGTGCTTCTTCCATTGTCTTAACTGCGGTGGGTTTGACATTAAGGTTGTTCTGATTCAGAGAAAAGTTAGGACCGCGTTCGTAGAAGACAATTTCTCTGGAACCTACTATTGGTACTCCATTTTGATCGACAGTATCAACCCGATTCAGTTTGATTTGGCTAACAAGTCTCACGAATTGAAAATCACTATTTAACAATGTAAATGAATTGACCTTCAGATTATTATCCAAACCATCGTTAAAATTATGGTTTAAAACCCTGGTTCCGTTGACTTCCTTAATAGTATAGTTACCACTTGTGCCACCCGTTCCAGTTATATATGTGGCATTGAGTTGTTCCACTGCTGTCTGTGCGGGGGTACTTTGAGCGGAAAGACCCCACACCAAAGCAGCTGTCGGTATTGCCAAAAATGGCAGAACTTTCAATCTCTTCATATTTTTCTCTTCTGCATCTGTGCCAATGCTTTTTTGAGCTTGTTGACAACGGCTTGGGTGGAGGATTCTTGCTGTTGGCGAGGAGCGACTTTTTGCAATCCAAATCCGTCAAATAATTCATTTAGCTTGAGTGTTAAAGCCAAGTAGGGTCCTCCCCCACTCCGAGTCCCGGAAAAATCCCGGTCATCTACATTCCCAAACACGTAGCCGGCTCCCAAGCGCAGGTTGGGGCTGAGGTAATAACCGGCTTCGATAACAAAGCCGGTTTCCGTATAATCGCTTTGATGAATCCAACGTGCCTCACCTACCAAATCCATACTGTATCCCAAACGATAAGTTGCTCGTAGCTGTGCCAGATTTGTCATAGTTGTACCCACGAGGTCCTGGGCTAGGTAAGAAGTGCTGTTGCGAAGGGCATACTTGCCATAAAATTCCCATCTCCAGTTGGGCGCGTAAATTGCTTCTGCACCAAAGGTGTGGTCTTCGGTTCCGGTACCGCTACCTAAAAGAACTGTGTCGGGAATGGTGGATGGGTTTAGGCGATATTCATAACGCAACAAGGCATTAAACTTGTCGTTGTTGGGGTCGCGGTAGGCTAACCCGAATCGCAGATTGGCTGTATCTCCCAATTGAGTTAGTTTTTGATTGGCGGAACTGGCTTGTTGGTAGCGTAACAAAGCTGTCAGGGCAGGGGAAATCTTACCTGCGGCGGCAGCTGAAATCACGGTATTGGAACCACTTGAGGAGGTGCGATGCTCGTAACGGGCGCTGGCTTGGAATTTGGGATTGGCGGTATATTCCAAGCCCGCACTGTAACTATCGCCGCTTTCCAAGCCCAAAGCAAAAGCACTTTGACCGACTGCAAAGGGTTGGGCGTACTGCACTCCTGTCCCATTGCGACCAAAGAAGTTACCAAAGACGTGTTCGTAAGCAAGGTTGAGCCGCAATCCAGGAGCAATCGCCCATCGATGATTCAGTCCAACCGCACCCTGCATGGTCACTTCATTAGCCCCACCCAATATGGAGTAACGCCCCGTGATGGTGGTATCTTTCCAAAGTTTGTGTTCGCCGTTAATACTGAGGTTGGTGATAGAATTTCCGTCAAACTGACCTCTGGTGTAAAACTGTTGTGTTAAGCTCACATTGACGCCGGGAGTCACAGCCCAGTTTAACCCCAAGATAGTGCGGTCTGGATACACTGTATCGGTTTGGGATGATAGGGTCAGTTCGTTCTGGGCTAAAAAAGTCAGGTTGCGTGCTAGGGGTAGGGTCAGACGCGATCGCAACTGGTCGGAAGTTGTATTCTGGTTGCTAGTAGCCAAACGGTCAATGCGATCGCGATGCAACCAGTCCACATCTACAGTAGCTTTGCCTATGCGTTGCTGAATCCCCGCAGAAATGGTTGTGAGGGAATTATCCACCTGAGTTCCTGGTAGTGCTTCCGTTCTTGGGGAGAAGAGTTCCTCAAAAGTATCTAAAGGTTGAGGAGCAATGCCAAAGTTATCCTCATGGTCGTAAGTAACTCGCAAATTGGTAGTTTGGGAAACGGAGCCTGTCAGTTGTGCGCCGTATCGAGTTTGACCGGGGACAAAGCTCGTGGTGGCGTTATTGGAAAATCCCGCGTCAGCAAAACGATAATAAGCGCGACCAAAAAGACGCTTGGTAAGAAGCCCGGTAACTTCTACACGTGCCGCAGAACCACTGACAATTCCATTGGTGTTGGCTTCGTTGGTAGAATGAGCGTATTCTGCAATCAACTTGCCTTGAGTGCCCAGAGCAATTTGGGCATCCGCACCATAAAGTTCAAAATCCCTCGTCCCCTGGTTTTCCCTGAGATAGCTCGTTCCCAACCAACTTTCAGTATTGGGTTGGCGAGATAAATTGTATTGTACCCGTCCTGCAAAGATGTTGCTCTTACTATCCTTGCTATCGTATTGATAGGTGACAACAATCCGCCGGACGAGGACTTGCCCGGTGCTGTCTACATCTGTGCGTAAAACGGGTTGGCGGAATAATAAGGTTCCACGGTCGTAGTCGATTTCGTAGTCCGGGCCGCGAGAAAGCTGTTTGCGCTCTTTGACCGTACCGGGGCGGTTGAGTTCTTCTAACTCGATAAAGACATTTTCGCTACCCGGAAGTAGCAATCTTCTGGAGAGGAAGTAATAGCCGCTTGTGCCGTCGGGAGGAATGGTATCTCGTTGAAAGGCTTCTACGTTATTTCCGTAGAAACCCGTAACTTGGACATCCCCTATGTTATAATTGGCTTTGAAACCGTGCATCTGACGCGTAACGGCAGTAAACTGTTGGGAAGAACGGGCAAACTCTTCGGTGTTGTAGTCCCCCCACATCGCGTAGTCCGGGCTGGCGTTGGGGATGCTTGGCGAGCGCTCAAACCGCAGGTAAACGCTATCAATCGACGGCGTCATGACATCAACTTTGGAGCTGTCACCGTAAACTGGATAGGCTTGCTCGCTAAATTGATATGTTCTAAACAGGCGGTTGTCGCAATTGCAGTCTTCATTGAGAGCGCGATCGCTGTTGTATGCCCCTGTAAACAACCATTCTCCAACCGCCCCAGTGGCAAACACTGCGGAACGAACACTCAGTTGCGTACCGTTATCCCTGTCAGGAGGTAGAAAATCACGGAAACTGCCGTAATAATCCGTACCCCTTGCACCCAAACGCACGTCTATAACCCCAGTCGCGATGGAAGGACGCAGGGCTGTCTCAAATTGCAGTTGGGTATAGGCTTCTAACTGCCCGGTTGTCCCGAGTATTTGTACCGTCTGTGCTTCTAATCCAGATTTGAGGGTAGCAATAAACTCCCCGCCCCTCGCCTGTACCTGAAATCCCGGTTGGTCGGGTTTGCCATCGGCACCAACAAACTCACCCCCCGTTGGAATCAATGTGACAATGGCATCCCGGTTAGAAAGGTTACCACTTGCATCCAGCAGACGACCCCGAATTGTTGCCGTGGAACGTCTATCGGCAGGAATGCGGGATTCAACAGACTCCAATTGTAACTGAGTTGGGGCTCCTTTGACCTGTACGTATACAGTGGCGGGAGGCTCTGTTGACCCGATTGCAGTTGCCGTGATGGTATTGAGCCCTTCTTTCAAAGAAACACCGTACCAGGTTTGGGTGACTTGATTGGTATTTGCATCGGTTTCTGTACGACCTATTAAGGCAGGGTCTACTAACTCACCATTGACTCGCAATTCTACAGCCTCACCCACTTGAAACTGCAAAATGATTGTTGTCGCCGGTACATCAAGAACAGCATTGGGAGTGGGAGTGAGGATTTTCACCACTGATGTTGAAGCAGATATCACAGATGGTCTATCTGTGGGTTGTACATCTGTGGATTGCACGGAGAACTCAGGAGTTACATCTACATCTGTGATTTCATGGGTTGTCACATCACCTGTTGTCGCTTTTGTCATGGAGGGGCACAACACTACACTCAATGCCCCTGCCATCATACCCATCAGTTTTAAATTTGGAATATTAATGCAACGCAGCCGTTTGTTCATTTTTGCACCTCCTGTTGGAAGGTAGGGGTGACTGCGAAATTCATGCGTGCCATGCCACCGGGTTCTAAACGCACCAGGCGAGATTGGCTGTTACGTTCGCGGAAATAAAGATTGGGGGCTAAGGTATAACCAGAAAGGCTGGTCAGGTCTAGAACTCCGGTGTGGTTTCCGGGTAGAACATTAGCTACAGAAAACAAACCATTTACATCCGTGGTTATACGGTTGCCATCCTCCATGAAGATGACGGCATTGGGGATTCCAGGCTCTCCAGTTTGCTGTTCGCCATCAAAGTTTTTATCAACAAAGACGCGACCAATAATGGTGCCGCAGTCAGAGACAATCCCCCGTCGGATTTTTAATTGATGGGTAGCGGGTCCGTCTTTAACTGCAAAATTGTTGTCAGCGCGTTGAGCGTTGATGATGGCTGAATTTCGAGCGGAACCACGGACGGAATCTGGTGTGAGTTGGGCAGCATAGGCTATATTGAGCACTTTCCCGGAAGGAATCGGTACTGATGTTCGGAAGATAACTGTTGCTCCCTTTTCTTCTACTGTGATGGCAACTGCTTGACCTTCTAACTCACCTCGAATCGACTTGGATGCAAAGTCAAAGCCTAGAGGGAAGGTATCGGTTACTACCAGGTTGTTGAGACTGATATCGCTCTTATTTTTGATAGAGAGGCGGTAGATAACAGTATCTCCCGGTTCTGCAGTTGCGCGATCGCTCGTTTTAATAATTTGGACTTGTTGGCTTTGACACAACCCGACATCAAACTCAAAGGCAAATAAATTGAGCCCTACAAGTTCGGCATTGGGGACAATAACAACAGTTCCTTGAATATTGGTTTCCCCTGAGATACTAATAGGTTGACCATCTAAAGAAGTCGCCCTATACCGAAGGACATTATCTCCAATACTCTCAAGAATTGAAATTTTAATTCGCCGTTGGGAGTAAATCGAGTTTTGTGGAGGAGTCACCACCAAAATATAAGTTTTTCCAGGAGTCACTTGACCCTTGCTTGGATCTAATAAAAAGTTGTATTCACCCCCTCCAGAACTCGTTAAGGAAAAAGGATTGCTGTTGGCGGTATTTGGTCTTACCCCTCCAGAAACACCATTGTTAGGAAGATCGGGAAATTCCGTAGGTGTCAGAGAAACCAATCTTCCTAATTCCGTTCCCGATGGGTCATTGGGGCTAGATTCATACAAACCAACAGAAAAGCCGTTGTAATCAGCTAAAAGTTGTCCACCGCAACCTAAAATCTGTCCTTTTGGGTCAATAAGTGGGGTGGGTTTAACATCTATTTGACTGGAAGTTCCTTGAAATTGATATTCGCTATTAGAATCTGTATAAGTATATGTTGCTTGGTTAATAATTGTTGGGCGAGCAATTTGGTTTTCAACTTGGGCAAATGCAGAAGTGGGGCTGTGCAATACACCTCCCACCAAAACCGTTACCGCAAACCGCCCAAACCAGTTTTTCTTTAAATTTATATCGTGTCGCCAACTGCCATTAATTGTAGAGACGCGCCATAACGCGTCTGTACCTAGATCGTCGCTCATTGGTTTTAACCCAAACTATAAAATCCAAAATCACCTCAACGCACTTGTACCTGGTAAATCCCTTTCACTGTTGCTTTGGCGGGAATAGATGCCCCGAAATTCCAACGAACATGGGTGTACATTGCAACTGGCGCTGGTTTTGTTTCGGCTTTCCCGTTAGCAAGGGAAACTTTGACCGTGGGATTTTCTACAAAACTGCGTCCGCCATCAATGCTGTAGGTAATCTTTGTGCCATTGCTGCCATTTGTCGTAGCAGAATTAGGTACGTATACGGTTCCTAGAGGAATGGGTTGGTTAATAGCTAGATTTTTGACACTTCCATTGCTATTGTTGGCAGCACTTACCGTGTAGCGTACGACATCTCCCGGTTGTATCAAAGCTTTACCTTGCAATGCTTGCCAACTCACGGTTTGCTTACCCTGAACTTGCTGGATGACTCTCTTTTCTGCATCTAAGCGCAGTTGCACTTGCCCTTTTGCTTGGGTGTTTTGGGCAATGGCAGTTCCTGAAAAATTTACTATTACTGAAATCTGGCTGACAAGAGGAGCTGTAGATAAGAATGCTAAGAGTGCAAGCGCTCTTACACCTGCTATTGCAAATTGTTTCATATTAATCTCAGTACTTTGATGTTTGTTTTGAAATAAAAATTCGCTCCCCTCTTTGTAAATAGAGAGAGTAAAGTTCTAATTCACCTTGCGCTGGAAAGTAAATGTTCTTTCCTGTCCCGGTGAGACTTTGTCATTTACGGTATTTACGTATTTAGTTACGTCAGTATTAATGGTTGTTCCAGCTTGGTCACCCGTAGAGGTTGTGGCAGGTTTACTCTTAAAGAAGGTGATAGTTCCAGAAGCAGAATCTTTTGCAGAACCAATAACATTGCTGGTATCGATAGTACCGTTGTTGTCGTTGTCTAAAGCCCAGTTGTTCCCCTTGGTACCATCCCAAGTCGTTCCATCTTCAGTAATTACCACTTTGCCAGCTTCTAAGATGAAATTGCCAGTACCGGATTGAGCCTCAGAAATATTTCTGTATTTAATTTGGTACTCAATAATATTTCCAGAAGCGGGCTTTCTGGGTACATCATTGGATACATCTGCATCTATACCGGGTGTTGTCTCAAATACGCCCTGACCCGTGCCTACAGCTGGACCCGATCCTTCGAGTACGCGGGACAGTTTCACCATCTTTAAGAAGCCAGTGTAAACACGGTCAATTGTAATGTTATAAGCTTCCGTGGAATCAACGGCACCATTTTTATTGGAGTCAATAAAAGCGGTCAAGGGAACTGGAAAGCCACGGTTAATATCGGTAGAGAGTGGGGTCTCAGCAGGCAAATTGATTTCTACACCGTAGTTAGCGATACCACCTGATATCACCCCATCAATCCGAAGGGGGTTGTCTCCAGCAATGTTTTTACCGTCAACTTGACCCTGTCCTGATTGGAATACAAAAGTTTCACCATTGTATTTATAAGTTGCTGACAGGCTGTCATAACTGATGGTTACTAATGTATCCTGGGGCAAATCGCCAGGATTGACTGGAGATGTGGGTATTAGTGAGATGTTGGCACTACCCGTACTAGTATTCTTCAAAGTGTTGGTAAAGCTAACACCATTGGGGTCAATTGTTGCGCCGGGAACTGTACCTGCAGGTACTAATGAAGATTTGTTAGTGAAATCTTTATTGTTATCGTTTTCAGCAATTGCATCCGGTGCATCCTTTGGTCCATTCAACACAGAAGTACTTCCTGGTGTGGCGATCGTTACAATGTTTGCCTCTCCACCAGGCCCACTACCACTGTTATTGTTGTTCCCATCAATTCCAATTCCACTACTTCCTTCTAACTCATCGGGAATACCATTGTTATCGGAGTCATTTGGATTAATGAAACCGTCATCAACACTAGTTCGAGGAAGAGTATCGGGAATTTTATCGCCGTTGCTATCAGTACCGGTGGGGGGATTGGAACCATCGTAGTTACTGGGACTGTTATCGCCGGATTCATCGTAAACCGGAAATCCACTCGTGCTTGTACCAAACAACTGGGCAACGTTAGCAACAGCGATTGTCGCAGGTGTTCCGACAACTTCAACATTGATTTGGAAGCCCGTGACTGTCGTACCAGGGGCAATAGGTTCAGTTTTCACGAAACCGACCCGCCTGACAGTAGCTAAATCTGACGGTTCAGTCAATGTCCAAGTCGCCTCGTTGGCATTCAATGAGGTATCGGAAGTCGTATAAACAACCTGCCATCCCGTAGGAGGTTTAGCACTCGTCAATTTGGTATCTGCAGGAATGGCATCAGACACCAAAATGTAGGAACCAGAAAGACCGGGAATGGTTGTACCGACTAGTGGTGCGGGGCTGATTCCGTTCCCTGTCGGATCGTTACTCTCAACTCGCAAACTCAATTCATAGCTGAGAGTATCACCTCCAGGCCCAGGAGCACCAGCACTTGTTTGATTGGTACGAGTTTTGAGGACTGTCGCTAAAGTGTAGTTTTTCAAACTCGAATCTACCGTCACTGTTTGGGTAGCGCTGGCTTCACGAACACCATTGGCAGGTACACCATCCACTTCCCCAGGAACGGTTCCATTATCATTATCTACAGTATAGAGGTCTCCACCATTTTCGCTCCGTGGCTGGTTTTGAGCATCACCGGGCGTATCCCCTAATTTCACAGAAACGATTGAATTTCCAGTTGCGCCATCAGTCACCTTCACAGGGACTCTTACTAAAACAGAACCACCTGGTGGTATTGAATTGCTAACGCTACCAGCTGTAACTTCTACCCAAGTATTACCACCATCGTAGCTGATTTCTACCTTACCATCGATTTGCCCCGGACCTGACACTGTGGGTTGGTCTGGAATACGAACTCTGGTAGGGTCGTTACCGACGTTAGTTACGTTGTAATTGTAATAGATGGTGTCACCAATGCCGATTTTGCCATCTCCGTTTTGGTCGGTCTTAAATGCGGTACCAGAACCAGTGACAGTGATACCAGCAACCTCTGCTACAGTCACAACAACTGTATTAGAAGTCGTGTTAATTGTTGTTCCCGGATTATTGGGATCTTCATAAGTTGCCGTTGCCGTGTTGCTAATAGATTGACCTCCGGTTGTGGCTTGAGCTTTTACAGGGGTCACAGACTGGAAAATACTATTAGCTAATAATCCTGTTGCAATTAAATAATGGTAAAGCTTAGCTTTCCTGATAACTAACTTATGATTCGGTGGCATGATGAACCCGAAATCCTAAAATAGGATTTAACCTAGTTTTTTAAAGTAAAGTTGAATAAAATCATCTCCTGAAAAATTGCCAAGTAGCTTTAACTCAAAAACTTAAGTTTTAGAGTGTAGATTCTAAATATCAATTTTCAGTAGATTTCCCTGACTTGCTAAAAAGCAAATATAGGTGGTTGTTTGCTAGCCTTTTGATTCTTAGCGATCCAGAAGGTTTTAGCATTACAAGAATGTAGCTTTTGAACCTTACATCTATCTTCGGTGGTAATACTGAGTTAGCAAAAATTAATTTTATTAAAAAATATTTAAAACTATACAGTGTTGTTCCTAGAGAATTGAGAAACTTGGCATAAGTACTTCAGTATCCTTTGCAGCCCATAGCTGTACGTAAGTGAGGATAACTAGAGTGTTGGGACCGCGATCGCGATGCTGGATTAGTATGACCAGAAAATGGTCTTTCATTTGAACAGACCACTTTCCTAAAAAATAAAGGCTAGTACTTCAAGTCACTGCAAACTCAGTATATTGTCTCACATGAGGTGGATGAAACGCTAACACAATTTCCTCTGGTGCAATCCCCTTTTGTAAAAAATCCGTTGCTACCCCATCCTCTGTCCAATCTTCCTCAATCCAAATTTTGTTTGTCGCAATGATTCGTTTAATGCTCAAACAGCTTGTGTAACTCTCATAACTTTCTTAGAACTTTTCAGACATCCTCTAAGTAGACAGCGTCAAGATTTTGCAGTTAAGACTGCAAGAGAGCGCTTGTTCAGTCTAACGACTTGGTAGTTTATGAGGACTTGCAGGTAAAGAATATGGTTAAGAACCATCGTTTAGCTAAATCTGTCAGTGATGCATCGTGGTCACTATTCACAGATTGGGTGAACTACTACTCCAAAGTATTTGGTACATGGACTGTATCAGTTCCACCTCACTATACAAGCCAAGACTGCTCTGTTTGTGGGACACGAGTTAAAAAATCGTTGTCTACCCGTACCCACAAATGTCCAGAATGTGGAACACAACATTCCATCTCGCATCATTGATGGTGAAAAGATTAGCAAGATTAGAACTTGGCGTAATGTAACAGATTCCTTTAAAAACCTAACGGAAATTGAAAAATAGTCAAATTTTGGCTGATAAGAAGTTAAGGGAGCTGTAAAGAATAAATTATCCCCAGAATGTGGGAAGAGCAATCCTGCCCGTTCTTGACTAAGAGCGGGCTTTTCGACCTGCAGCACAAGAAATTTTGGGATACTTTTTGATTGAAAGCCCTAATACCGTTTTGTTAAGAATAATTTTAAATTGGGTTGAGTAGCAGCTATCCTAACAAGTACTTATGTTACTTAGGTTTTAGAATTCCTCAATCTCACCAGTGTTTTCTTCCCCCTAGAGAAGTATTTTGTCAGTTGTATAAGGAAGAAAAGAGGTACATCTATGAGATGTTCTAGCAAGCAGTCGTCTTGGCTTTGATTAGACAGAAGATCGCCAAACTCATACTATAAAAGCAATGAGAAAAGCAAAAAAGCAAAATTGATAACCGATTTGGCTGCAATTCCCACCTGTGAAAGTAAAGAATCAACTTCAATCCCAAATTAGAAATACAAAAGTTAAAAGTGGCGTGATTGACCACAAGTGATGTTAAAGTGGCAAGAAATTCATGTGAAATTTTCAGCGGGTATCGATGCTGAAGCAGCAACGGAAGAAAAAGTATATCCCTCTTATTGCAGGTGCTGGATTGTGTGCCTTCCTAGCAGGCGCAATGATGTCAGCCCCTCAGTTTGGTAAATCATTTAGCCATTTGCTGAGATTGAGTAAGAATCCACCAGAGCAGATCTCGGAAGAAAGCAAAGCTAAGTCAGCTGTGCTTCCACTGGTATCACAATCTCCACATGAACGCAGCGCAAAACTGGAAGCGATCGCGTTGGGAAGCGAAACCCAAGACCGAAATCGCGCCCGTTATCTTTTGGCAAGCGATTTGATTGACAAGAAGCAAGCTAAAGCTGCATTGGAGTTATTGGAAGGTTTGGAGGACAATTATTCACTCCTGGCACCTTACGTGTTGCTGAAACAGGCGCAAGCACAGGATCTTCTTGGGGAGGAAGGGAAAGCCTCAGATTTGCGGCAGAAAGTCGTGAAAAAGTATGCCAAAGAACCTGCAGCGGTCAAAGGGCTATACCTGATTGCAACTCCTGAATATCAGGAAAAAGCAATCGCCGAATTTCCCTCCCATCCTTTGACCTGGGAAATTATTCGTCAGCGTTTGCAAGAAAATCCGAATCAGCCGCGATTGCAGTTGACGCTAGCAAAACACGCCTACGACCAACCAGGAATTATTAGTGTCCTAGAGCAGTTGGCAGAAAACGACACCCTAAAACCCGAAGAATGGGAAATCGTAGGGACAGCGTACTGGGAAAATGGCGAATTTTTTAAGGCTGCGGCAGCGTATACCAAAGCATCTCGCACACCCCTCAATCTTTACCGTGTGGGACGGGGATATCAAGTAGGTGGAAAACGGCAAGAAGCGATTGCCACCTATCAACAACTTGTGAAAGCGTTTCCTGATGCCCAAGAAACTGGAACAGCATTGCTGCGTCTGGCAGAAATGGCACAGGTACGTCAAGATGCTTTACCCTATCTAAATCAAATTATCGGTAAATTTCCCGACAAAGCTGGCGCAGCACTGATAGAAAAAGCCAAAATTTTGCAAGCCCAAGATCCAAAGGCAGCCAATCAGGCATTGCAATTACTCCTGACCAAATACGGCTCAAGTGAAGAAGCTGCAGAATACCGTTGGAAAATTGCCCAAGAAAAAGCAAAAGCCAAAGATTTTAATGGTGCTTGGCAATGGGCAGGACCAATTCCCACTAACAATCCCAATAGTATTCTGGCTCCTAGAGCGGGTTTTTGGGTTGGCAAATGGGCATCAAGATTGGGGAAAAAAGAAGAAGCTAAAAGAGCTTATGAATATGTCGTTAATCGGTTTCCTTACTCTTATTATGCATGGCGATCGGCGTCCGTGATGGGGCTGAATGTTGGTAATTTTAATAACGTGCGCCAGATAGACCCGGAAGTAGTACCCTATCAGCGTGCCGTCCCAACAGCTGGTTCGGAAACTTTTAAGGAATTGTATTTGCTTGGTCAAGATCGGGATGCTTGGTTGCAGTGGCAAACCGAATTCGTCAATAAAATGCAGCCAACAGTCGCAGAACAATACACTGATGGCTTGATGCGGTTGGCACAAGAAGAGTATTTAGTAGCTATTGACAAAATTTCTAAACTGGAAGACAGAGAAACACCACAAGAAAAAGCTGAGTATCAAAAACTGAGACAACAATTAACTTACTGGCAAGCTCGTTATCCCCTTCCTTATTTGAAGGAAATTGAAAAGTGGTCCGAACAGTATCAGCTCAATCCCTTGTTAGTCACCGCCCTAATGCGTCAGGAATCACGATTTCAGAAAAAAGCCCGTTCTGTCGCTGGTGCTACTGGTTTAATGCAGGTTATGCCAGATACAGCTAAGTGGATTGCACCACAAATAAAGGTGGATAGCAAAAAAATTAACTTAGAAGACCCCAATGAGAATATCAGGTTGGGAACTTGGTATTTAGATCATACCCACGAGCAGTATGGCGGTAACTCCATGCTCGCGATCGCCAGTTATAACGCTGGTCCCGGTAACGTTGCCAAATGGCTGCAAATTCTACCAAAACAAGACCCAGATGAGTTTGTAGAAGCAATTCCCTTTGATGAAACAAAAAACTACGTGCGTCAGGTATTTGGTAACTATTGGAACTATCTACGGCTTTACAACCCAGAGATTTCCCAGTTAGTGACACGATATTCATCCGCACACCCACAGCTACCAGTTCAATGATCTTCCGACAGGTGTAGAGATGTTGCATCCAACGTCTCTACATAACAAAGGCTTACCCAGATACAATAGTTAATAAGGTGATGCCATTTTGTTGATTCATGACGCCTCCACAAGACGTAGAAACCAAACAGCAGTTTGATGAAGCCTCCGAACCAGAAGAGGTAACTGCTTCAACTTACCCCCGTGTTGACCTCGAAGAAGACAATGGCAAACCCGAGATTAACCCTCTCGATGAGTTGCCAGATGAGGTCGAAATGTCGCTTTTCGACCACCTGGAGGAGTTGCGACAGCGAATTTTTTACTCTCTAGCAGCTGTAGCACTTAGCGCTCTTGGCTGCTTTATCGCTGTTAAACCAATAGTTAGGTTATTAGAAGTACCAGCACAGGGAGTAAAATTTCTCCAACTTGCGCCTGGAGAATATTTCTTCGTCTCTGTCAAAGTTGCAGGTTATACAGGGCTGCTACTTGCTAGCCCCTTTGTGCTTTACCAAATCATCCAGTTTGTCCTTCCAGGATTGACTCGCCGCGAACGTCGATTGCTAGGACCTATTGTTCTCGGTTCGAGTGTTCTTTTTGGAGGGGGGTTAGTCTTTGCCTACTTGTTGCTAATACCAGCAGCCTTAAAATTCTTTATAAGCTATGGTGCGGATGTCGTAGAACAATTGTGGTCTATTGATAAGTATTTTGAATTTGTTTTGTTGCTGTTATTTAGCACCGGATTGGCATTTCAAATCCCCATCATTCAAATCCTGTTTGGCAATTTGGGAATCGTTTCTTCTCAACAAATGCTTTCTGGTTGGCGTTATGTTATTTTAGGAGCGGTTGTTCTGGGAGCTGTTCTGACACCATCCACAGACCCTCTAACGCAAAGTCTCCTAGCAGGAGCCGTTTTGGGGCTTTACTTTGGTGGTATTGGTCTAGTTAAGCTAATCGGTAAATGACGGAAATTACCTACAAAGAGTTTGAAAAAGTAGATATCCGTGTGGGCAAAATCATTAAAGTAGAAGATTTTCCCAAAGCACGCAAACCAGCATACAAACTTTGGATAGACTTTGGTGATTTGGGCATTAAAAAATCTAGCGCTCAAATCACTAAACTTTATGAAAAAGAAGATTTAATAGACAGATTGATATTAGCCGTTACAAATTTTTCACCCCGCCAAATCGCCGATTTCATGTCAGAGGTTCTGGTTTTAGGTGTCGTGCTAGAAGATGGTGAGGTGACATTAATCCAGCCAGACCGAGATGTCCCTTTAGGGAAAAAAATTTCGTGAACGACCTAACCCCCCTGCCCCCCTTCCCTACAAGGGAATGGGGGTTTTAAAGTCTCTCCCCAAAATCCTTTCTCTATAAGAGCGTTGCAATTGTTAGGATAGTGGAGATGGAGTTAGGACTTACGCACTGTACAAATTGACAATCATATTGCCAATTGTCAAAGTTTCGTGACAATGCCACCCTTCATTTTCAATTAGGGAACACTAATACCTTCAGGATGGGTGTTTATTAATGCAAAGTAAAAGGCAACAACTTCGTTATAAGCCACTTTGGGTTCCATTAAATCAAAGCCTTCTCTGATTAATTTACACTTGGCTGACTTAATAACAATATTAAATACTTTTTTTTCAGCATTAATAATTACTTCCTTTATTTTCTGCGGAAATTTCTAGAAGATTACTGCGTTTTTTAAATCTCATCTAAACATCAGCTAGCTCATCTTCAAAAAATTTTTGTCATAGAAGCTTGGCTTTCGTTTAACTAAGAGCTAGAACACTTCATCATATGAGTTCTCTTCTAAATTTTTGTTATATTCAAAGTAGTTATTAATTCCACCCTCGTAAATTTCGCCATTAGGCATGATTGTATCGGTCAAAGTTACTCCTCTCAAATCTACCTTATAATATTCAACTCCATTCTGGTCAAATCCACGTATCTTAACGCCTGTAAGGTTAGCTTTACTCATATCGGCACCTTCAAGGAAAGTGTCTTCAAGATTAGCGTAACTTAGGTCAGCACCTCTCAAAATAGCTTTGCTAAGCTTTACAGAGCTTAAGTTAGCTCTACTTAAATTTATATCACTTAGGTTAAAATTGGCTAAATCGTTATAGCTTAAATCAGCACTACTAAAATTGGCTCTACTAAGGTCAGCATTATTGAGGTTAGCACTACTAAGATTGGCTCTAGTAAAGTCAGCATTATTGAGGTTAGCACTACTAAGATTGGCTCCACTAAGGTCAGCACTTTTGAGGTCAGCACTAATAAGATTGGCTCCACTAAGATTGGCTCTACTAAGGTCAGCATCATTTAAACAACCTTCTTCTAAAGTTGCACCAGTTAAATCCGCACTAATAAGCTTGATTTCCCGAAAATCTACCCAACTGAGGTTTGCTTTTCTGAGATAGTTATTGTGGCTCACAATGCTGAGTTTGATAAAAAATGGTTTGGTTGTGCAAACAATGGAGGAAGTGTCTTACCAACTTTATTGAACCGTAATGATGAACCTTTGCCTTGGCTTTGTACCTGTACTGATTTTGAATGGCCTCGTCAAACTCGACCAAGGCAATCTTTGATTGAATTAGCAGCAGCGCATGACATTGGAATTTTTGGACTTCATAGAGCACTTACAGATTGCCAGTTAATCGCAAGTCTTTTTGATCGGATGGAAGATTTAACAGGTATGTTTGACAAAGCCTTAAGCCCCAAAGCTATGTTTAAAGCTAATGTTACTTACGAGAATCGGGAATTAGCAAAACAAGTCGGTTTCAAATGGGTTCCTGAATCAAAAAGTTGGATGCGAAGAATGGCTGTGGAGGATACGCTCAACCTTCCTTTCTCAGTCACGCAGATAGCATTCTCTTAAAAATTAATCTACTCACATTTTGCACTTAGAGAGTTTGATGTAATTAAATAGCTCAGTATGAGATCTAAGATCCTTGATTTAGCGATGAAAGCCGATTGAAAAAAGGTAGGGTTATTGCTGAGATTTTTACGTTATCTGGGTTGGTACGTATAGGTGCAAGATATGTGTCTAGAAACAATAGTTTACAACCTAGAAATAGGTTCGATGTGGCAATAAATTAAGAGTAAAAAAACGGTATATTAAGTACCGTTTTTTAATACATATTTAATTAAAAATCATTATTAAATACCAAAAAAATTAAGTAAAAAACAGCGATTACTACTAAAAATTTTATGACTGGGCTGTAACACTCACTGTAGAAAATTAATCAGTTCTAGGATTTACAAATAATCCTCAGACTACAATATACACTTATGGTTAGGTGGGAGTAAGTCACCACTTTTGCTAACGTAGTTACATACAGAGTTAATCACCCTACTCAGACAGTCATTGGCTGAAAGAGGTTAAGTATTATGGCTAATTTCAATCTACGTCTCCCCCAAAATGTTAGCGGTGACTTCTACGTCGATACCAGTTGTATAGATTGTGATACCTGCCGTTGGATGGCTCCAGAGGTATTTTCAGACATTGGAGAAAAGTCAGCAGTTCACCATCAGCCAGCTAACGAAAAGGAAAGATTGGCAGCACTTCAAGCTCTTTTATCTTGTCCCACCAGTTCTATTGGCACAGTTGAAACGCCCCAAGATATCAAAATCGCTCAGCTGAGTTTTCCGATTCTTGTGGAGGAGAATGTCTACCATTGCGGCTATCATTCCAAAAAGTCTTATGGGAGTGCCAGTTACTTTATTCAACTCCCTGAAGGTAATGTTTTGGTTGATTCTCCCCAATTTGCCCCGCCTTTGGTCAAAAAATTGGAAAAGATGGGGGGAATTCGCTATATGTACCTGACGCACAAGGATGATGTGGCAGATCATCAAAAGTTTGCTGACCATTTCAAATGCGATCGCATCCTCCATAAAGAAGAGATTACCGGAAGTACTCGTAATGTAGAAATACAGCTGACAGGTTCAGAACCCTTTTCCCTAACACCTGAGCTATTAATTATTCCAGTTCCCGGTCATACCGAAGGGCACACAGTTCTACTGTACAAAAACAAATTTCTGTTTACTGGCGATCATCTTGCTTGGTCTGATGAACTCAAGCAGCTTTATGCCTTTCGAGATTACAACTGGTACTCTTGGTCAGAACAGATTAAATCCATGCGCCAGCTAGCTAATTACTCCTTTGAGTGGGTGTTACCCGGACATGGGCGGAGATATCATGCCAATCCTGAAATCATGCGCGAGCAGATGGATAAGTGTATTGCTTTCATGAAAAGTCTATGAATTTAGACACAAATGTTCCTGATTTTTCACATTATGTGGAAAAGCCGACAAAAAACCTAACTTTCAAACCCAAAATTCAAAGTCTCTCTCCTTGTAGGAGAGAGATTTAGAGAGAGGTTTTCCATTCCACGTGAAAAGTAAGAGGTGTTTAGTGGAAAAAACAAATTAAATGTGTAATAGCTTAAAAGAATGTTCATGGAAACAAATTATCTGCTTCACGAACAGGCGTATCAAAATTTCAAAAAGACTGAAGGTTTTGTTGGTTGGGATGCTACAAATGAAGACTTTGTACGTTGTTTTAATTATGAATGGGAACGGCTATTTCAATTCGAGAAATTTCCTCGTAGCGGTCGGGTACTAGAACTTGGCTGCGGGGCTGGTAACATTGGTCTTTACCTTGCCTTTAAAGGATATGAAGTGGTAGGAGTCGATATTGCTCCAACAGCAATTGAATGGGCAATTGAGAATGCCAAGCAAGCCAATATTGAGGCAATAGAATTTAGAGTTGGTGATGT
Organism: Scytonema sp. NUACC21; assembly: GCF_054684315.1. NCBI lineage: Bacteria > Bacillati > Cyanobacteriota > Cyanophyceae > Nostocales > Scytonemataceae > Scytonema > Scytonema sp. NUACC21. The sequence goes on from NZ_BAAFZH010000108.1 coordinate 127,175, forward strand.
TTTACGGCTAGACGAGTTTTCAGATGAATCCTTTGATATTGTTTTGGACAGCCACTGTTTCCACTGTATTATAGGTAGCGATCGCTCTAAATTCCTGCAAAGCGCCTACCGCGTTTTAAAATCGGGTGGTATCCTCAGCATCAGTAGTATGTGCAACGAAGTTCCAGACACCGAGCAAATGAGGAAATACTTTAATCCTGAGACTCGCTGTTTGATGTTTAAACGAAATCCTAAAATTGCTATCCGCTACATTGGTTGGTCAAACGACATCATGCAAGAGGTCATTCAAGCAGGTTACTTATTACAACAGATGGAAATTCTAGATCCTGTTGATAATAAGGATTTAGCCATGTTACTTTTAGTAGCACAGAAAAAATGAATACTTAACAACAGAAGCCGATACAAACCAACCAATTTTCGTCTAACTTGCCATAACCTGTGTAGGAGAATGACGCCATAACTGATGTAACCTAGTTGCCGGCATTGTAAGATACAAAATATCTCCACCACTTAAGCTCGTTTCTAATAAATCCCAACCGTGAATGGTTTGGGAATTTGTTTCCAAATATAAAGGAACAAAGTCAGCGGACATAGCAGCTTCTCCCACTCGCAAACCACAAAAAGGATGTGCGGGTGTAATCAAAGTCGCAAACGCCACCCAAAGGCTATCTCCTGTGATGCCATTGCCAAGTATTTTTCCGCCAAGTGCTGCAGCCGCAAATGCTGGGGCTGCTAGTTCCGCAGGGCAAAGGACTGCTTCAAAGTCAAACACCTGTTGCGCCATACCAGCAAAATCGGGATCTGCGTAATGGACAATCACTGGCACTTTAGACGTTAATCCTTTTGCTTTCAACGCAATTTCTAAATTAGTAGCATCGTTCCCTGTCATGGCTAGTAGTGCTGCTGCAGTTTCTACATTGCTGGTTTTAAGTGTTGCGGGGAAGCTAGCATCAGCATGAATAACGGGAATACCCCATCCACGGGCAGTGTTGACGTACTTATTATTGGAATCGCGTTCAATCACAACAACTTCATGCCCGCTATTATGGAGCTGTTGGACGATTTTTATGCCAATACCACCTAAGCCGCAAATGATATAGTGATTGCGGTGAGGCACTCGTGCTGCATCCCAAAATTGTTTAAAGCGCGTACCTAAAATAAAATCATTAAGCAGGGCGTACCAAATACCAAAGACGGCTGCGCCAATTAACATCATGACAACGGTAAATAGCTTGATGCTCATAGGAGCTTGTGCTATTAATGCGTCGTTACCACCTGCCCCAGTAATCATGCCTACAGAAAAATACAGGGCATCAACAATAGACATATTGAGTTCGGCAGACACATAAGTGAGAGTGGCAACCAGAATAATAAATATTAAGACTAAAGCTCCCACCAAAACCGACTGAGCGTGTTGTTTAAATTGCCGAAGATTGGTAAAGACTTTCAGCAGCTTTGCAAAAAGTGATTTACGGCTAGGACGAATGGAAGGTTGGGTTCCGATGATGAGCCTATCTCCCACCTTCAACTCTTGTTGGGATGACACTGCAGTCACTAAATCCATCTCACCTTCTACTGGTAGATAGTAAATCAAAACTCGCGAGCGATCGTCCCATAGATCCCTTAGTTTTCGACCCAGCCAAGGGTGATGAGCGTGAATGAGTTCTTCTTGGATGGGCCAAGTTTGCCCAAAAAGTTTAATTTGTCCAATAGCTTTGTTACCCAAAGCGGCGAAGGTAAAGACTGGTGCTGCCAAACCCGCAACACTCATACTCAAATGGTTCGGTACAGTTTGATCCAGTCTTTCTCCCAAACTCGTGTTAAAGAAGCGATTGATAATCCGAATTCGCGGATTCAATACCCGCGCCTGCATCAGAATCGCTAAATTCAGTTCATCGTCAGGTCCGGCAATCACAATTGTATGCGCCTGCTGAATTCCTGCTGCAATCAGGGTAGTAGCTGCGTAAAGATCGCCAATAATCACATCCGTCGCTGTTTCATTAGGGATAGGTTGGTGATGAATGCCGACAACTAGTGCCCCCTGATGTCTCAGCAAACGAAAGACTTTATATCCGGTTAGTCCTAAGCCACAGACAATAATTCGAGGTTTCATGAATGGGCAGCATAACTGACAGGAAAAGCTGCATTTTAGATATTATTTACATTCTTGCTGACTTATCTTAAACAGAACTGTAGCTAACAACACGATAATTCTAAATTTCATGGCACTTTTGCATTTCTTCTACGTCCAGAATTTCTGGAAATAATTAAATTTCATAAAAAATTGCCAATTATGAAAAACTTAGCTAAAATAACCACTTTTCTTGGGTTTTTACCCCCTTTATTTGTAGCAAGTACACTGTCTGCTACAGCACAAACTCAACAACCACAAACATCATCAAGACCACTATCGGGACCCAACGTTACAATGAAAGTGCAGCGTATCTCTGGAACCTGCCCCGAAACAGTTGGATTGTGGTGGTTTTTACTGCCGTTTGAAGGCGGTGCAGAACATACAGTAGTTGCAGATACCAGAGGATTTGCTGATTCCACTAAGTTAGTTTCATCTAATAATAAACAATTTGTTGAATTCATTTCTCCTTTACGTAGTAATTACGCCTCTTGTATAGGTCAAACACAAAATCAAGAATTCAGTTTTTACAACGTGCAATTTAAAAATAAACAAGCACACTTTCGCGTAGACTTGCGAAGAATAACTGCACCTGCTCGCGAAATTACATACAAAACTATTGCGGCTTCTCGTCCCTATGTAAGGTGGTCTGTTGCCAATTAAAGTATAAAGGATAGGATGAAGGATAAAGTATGAAGGATGAAGGATGAAAAAAGGTTAAGAGGTTAATAAATGGATACTGACCTCTCAAGTTATTGATAGAATTTACTTTATACTTAATCCTTTATACTTCATATTTTATATTTTATACTTAATCCTTTATCCTTCATCCTTCAGTTAAATTTCTGGATCGACTAAGCGGGTTGTAGGACGGCTTTGAGTTGCATCTTGCACCACTTGTACAACACTAACTAAAGCTACAAGTCCCATGACAACAACAGGTAACAAACCTTTGGTCAGAAATGCAAGCGCTAGGAGAACAACCGCTGCTCCTATTCGATAGGTAGTACGGATTTTACAATAAAGAATAACTCCAAGACGGTGAAGCACACCTAAAGATAGGTAGCATAATGCAAGAGAACCACAAAGCAGCCAACGCAACTCATCAGGTAGTGGAACTTCTGGTTTGCTTAGTAATACAAGTTCCACTGCAACACCAGTAGCAGCAATGCCGAAAACGAGGGGTAAGTGGGTGTACAGCCAGATATTAGTAAGAAGTACCCTGCCCTCTGCTTGTGACCTGCGAATCGGTGTACCACCAAGATTATCAAAATAGACCCACCATAAGCCGATTGCAGTACATAAACCAAAAATTGCGGCAATAACAGTTAAAAACTGCCAATTTTGTTTAGAGACACCATCAACTACCGCAACAATTGCTTCACCTAAAACAATAATGGTAAACAGCCCAAATCTTTCTGGTAAGTGGGAGGGGTGGGGCGGTAACTGAAGCTGCACCTTGGTTGCTGTAAGGGGTGTAGCAAAGTCAATAGTCAGTCCCACTGCCCAGAATACAAAGTGCCAAGGTTTAGGTATAAAAGCTGATACAAACCAAAACAAGGCAGCTATTGCAAAACCCACGGCAAAACGAGTGGTTAGGGGACGTGCTGTGGGAATATGCTGTCCTGCACGGATGTATTCAATGACAAGAACGATACGACCAAGAGCATAGGAAATCGCAAAACCAGCAGAACTTTCATCCAAACCGTGGTGTATATTAACAGCCATTGCCGCTGCCGTAACTACGTGTAAACTTACTAGCAGTCGCCGCCCTATGTCATCGCTATCAAAGCGGTTAGCATAAAATGTGGTGCCAATCCATGACCACCAAACTGGTCTAAATAAAACTACAAATCCCAACAATCCTGAAAACGAAACATTGTCGTGGAGATAGTGAGCAAGCTGAGAAACTGCAACGACAAACACTAAGTCGTAAAACAGTTCCAGCCAAGTAGCGCGTCGTTCTTCTCCTTCCTCTTCAATACGCAAGCGTGGGGGTTGTAAAAAAGATGCCATAATGCTAATTGCTAATTGCTAATAAAGTTGTACCATTAGCCATTAGCCATTAGCTATTAGCTATTCATTATTGACCATTAAACATTCACAATAATCACCCACAGACTTGCACCCAATCCTACAGTTGCTAGGTGTTGCCAAAACAGCGAAAGCATGGGTTGACGAGCGATTTTTTGTGTCAGTACAACTGTTAAAAGCACTGAAAAAATCAAAGTACTGCCCTGTAAAAACGCAATCACTGCCGGATGAGCTACTAATGTAGGCAATTGGTCGCCATTGAGACCAAATGTTGCAAAAGTGACGGGTAAGATACGGCCTCCTTCTGCTAAAGCTAAACGAAGATAATGAGCTAAGGTACCCCCAAGCACAAGTGGTAGGTAACCATAAGCAAGTTCTATAAATGGTCGTGGCTTCAAGTGAGATCTAAAACGAGATAAACTATACGCTGCAAAGAGAAGAACAGCAGGAACAATCAAAGCACACAGTGATAGACCTAAATGGGGCAGAAACTGTGTGAGATCGATATGTAATCCCAACCAAGCTTGCAACTCTGGCAAACGATGGAGGTACACACCTCCTAAGAGTAAACACAGCAATGCTACTTCATAAGTCCGAGGTACATGAGTTGTCCACAGTTCTATCCCAGGAGGACGTAAATTGAACTCAACAGAACGATGTGGGCACGCTTTTAGGCAAGTCATGCACAACACGCAGTCTCGATTATCTTCTAACTGGGCGGGGTGAGAATATAGGGGACATCCATTAGTTTCCATTCCCTCATCCTTTTGAGGTCCACCCTTATAGCACTGATATGTGGTACAAGTTGCAGAACAAATTCCTTGTTGTGCCCGCAGTTCGGTCATTGCAAGTTTGGCAAATAGACCATTCATCCCACCAATTGGACAAAGATACCGACACCAAAAGCGCCTTTCAAAAATAGTCGAGAAAATGACCGCCCCAGCGGTAATTAATAGTAGTAACCATCCAGATAGGTAAGCAGTATTTGGTAAATTCCAAAGTTCTTCCCACAGAAAAATAAGGGTAAATAACCCGAAGAGAAACCACCCACCCCATTGTTCAGCTTGCTGCCTGGGCCAACGCCTTAGTGTTCGGGGAAACAGCCACAAAGACAGTTTTTGTGACACTTCTCCGTAAATCATGAAGGGACAAACAGCACACCAAATACGACCCAAAAAGGGAAATGCTAATAAGAAAAAAAACCACCACCAAGCCCAAAATAAATTGAGGGCAAAATTGCGATCGCGTGTTTGTGGACCCACAAACAGTATCGCAACAATAATGGGAAAGGCAATTAAAGTAAAACCATAATTGATACGATCTGGCCACCAAGAACTGCGGAGAAAGTTTCGGAGTTTGGGATAAGCATTTAAAAGATTGACCCGAAATCTCTTTTTCTTAGTTTCGGCTGACCACAGAATTTCTTCTGTCAGTTCTTTTGCCTCGCCTGCTTGTACTATGGCTCGTTCCACCAGGCTTTGTAACTCCTTCAGGTTCCCTGGAAAATCATAGGATTGCAAGCGGCGCAGTGCTTCTGGTGTTACTCTTGGTCGTGGAATTCCTCGTGCCCGAGTATAAAGACTGATGTAAAACTCAGCTTGTGCTTTGATATCAGTTTTCCGCACTCGCAATGGAGGCACTTTGATAACATGACCCACAGCATGGTCAATAGTAGATTGGGTTTTTTCTGCAATAATTAAGATACGGGCGCGGCTGGTACGAGGTTCAGCAGTTGCTTCTCCCAAACGAGTTACGGGGTTGTATTGACCCGTTTGTAACAATTGTGCCAAAGCAGGTAACAACTCGGGGGGTGTTTCTTGGATGTTGTTGAGAACTAAAGTACCTTCCCCAAGCCATTCCAACAGTCCTGGTTTACCACCGAAGCGACCAAACAAATCTGCACCGCTTGTTTGCAGGATACCACAGTTGACTTTGATGATGGGTTCTCGTCTATAAGGTGAACCAAAATGAATCAAAGCAGCTATATTGTCTTTTTCTAGCCCTGGTTCGCCGAAAATTAATACCGATTTACGCTCAAGAGCGGCTTTTCTAATTTCCTCTCGCAAGCGCACTGCATAACGGCTTGTCCCCACAATCCCACGTCGTGCTTTGGTAACTAAGTAGGGTCGCAGGGCAACAGAACGTTCTTGTTCGTAGGTTAGAGCAGATGTCAGTTGCGCTAATTCTTGTGCCATCCGACGAGAAACCGCTTGAGCAATTTCGGGGTATTGAGTCACTATTTCCCGAAATTTTGTAGCAGGCACAACCCAGAAGTGGCATTCCGTAACTGTTTCAATTGTGCGTTGAGCCAATTCACCTAGCAGGAGTTCTTGTAGGTGAATAACTGCTCCAGGGAGTAGCCCAACAGCTAACGTTGGGTTAGTTGGATTGCTACTTTCGCTTTCCAACTTACCTTTTAAAAGAATATATAGCGCGTCTGGAGAAAACCCTTCGGTCACTAAACGATAGTTTGCTGGAAAAACTTTTTCTTCAATGACTTGAGCTAACGCGTTTAACGATGCAGGCGAGAGAAGCTCTAAAGGGGTACGTTCTTGTAGCCATATGAATTTTTCTGGAGATATCATGGATGGTTCTCTTAATTTGCAAAGCGTAAGCAATCGGGATGATTACCGAAACGTTGTAACAAGATTTAACACCTATTTGATGGTTATTGCGATCGCTTGCTCTTAAAATTAGTATATGACCATACAACGTTATAACCAACAAGAAATTAAATCATTTACCCAAGCAGTATTAAATGATGGGTACTGCATGTTGCCCAATCACATATCTCCGGTAACACTCAATGCTTGGCGTGAGGCTTTTGCACCATTGCTTCAGGATTATATTGAGGGTGAAGGCAAGCTGCAGAATCGAGGTTCAGCCCGCTATTATGTCACGCTTCCGTTTACAACTCCTTTTGCCGATCCAAATATTTACGAAGATGAGGATATTTTGGCGATTGTCGAACTGTTAGTAGGCAAAGACATGGTGATGTGCCAGTTGGCAACCGACACGCCATTGCTTGGTTCGGAATATCAGGATGTGCATCGAGATACTTTGCCACTGTTTCCCGAAACTGGTCAGGAAACGCCCCCGTATCAACTTGCAGTAAATTTCCCGCTTGTCGATATCACCCTAGAAAATGGACCAATGGAAATTACACGCGGCACACATTATGATGTCGAAGGAAGAAGGGCTGCGCCGCATGGAGTCGGGTGAGATCCAATTAGAACCAGTCACAATGCGAGTTGGTGACGTGTTGATCCGCGATGTCCGGGGTTTGCACCGAGGGACACCCAACCGCACAGCAACGCCACGTCCAATGGTGGTCATTGGCTATAGCCGCCGATGGCTGTTTCGTCCTGAGGTGTGTATTCATGTTCCACAATCGGCTATGGATAAACTTTCCCCTCGCGCTCGTTACTTGTTACGTTTTAACCCAATTGTTTCTTCAATTGAAGATAAACCTAAAGAAGAAGTTTATCAGTCCTTCGCGTATTAAAACTCAATATGTAGGGTGGGCACTGCCCGCCTTACTTAATATCTGGTATAAATATTACTATCCCTGTTCTAAACTTCCTGAAACTAGCAACGCACCACCAATTCCCCGAACTGCCCTGGCAATAATAAGCTGGTTGATATCTAGTGATAGACCGCACCATACCGAAGCTAGATCGAACAGAAGAACACTGCTTGCGAAAATGCGCCGTCTTCCAACGCCATCGCCCAAAACTAAAACTCTCTTTATTCCACGGATTTTTGTTGATTTGTCAATATTTTATTGACTGTTGGTGGTATAATGTACCCAAAAAAATCAGCAAAAATGCTTTTAATTTTTATTTTTTATTTTTTAGCTAATCTTACAGGAGCTTGACCCCGTTCCCTGTTCCCTTTTGCTAAGTACTAATAACTAATCAGCAAGGATTAATGACTAATTACTCCTAATGGGGGTTAAAATAAATCCCGATTGTCTCCAAAATGTGAAGGTTTCATGATTTCCAGTAACGATTTTCGACCTGGCGTATCTATAGTGTTAGATGGGTCTGTATGGCGAGTGGTGGAATTCCTCCATGTTAAACCAGGTAAGGGCTCTGCATTTGTACGGACAAAACTGAAAAATGCTCAGAGTGGGAACGTCGTGGAAAGAACGTTCCGCGCTGGAGAAACAGTTCCCCAAGCTAACCTGGAAAAAAGCACAATGCAACATACTTATAAAGACGGTGAAGAATACGTCTTTATGGATATGGAAACTTATGAAGAAGGCAGATTGAGCGTCGCTCAAATCGGCGAACGTGTAAAATACCTCAAAGAAGGTATGGAAGTGAACGTAGTTCGTTGGGATGACCAAGTCCTAGAGGTAGAACTGCCCAACTCGGTGGTATTGGAAGTTGTACAAACAGATCCGGGTGTTAAGGGTGATACCGCAACAGGTGGTTCAAAGCCTGCAACTGTGGAAACAGGAGCAATGGTCATGGTTCCACTATTTATTTCCCAGGGAGAGCGTATCCGTATCGACACTCGTAACGATACATACCTTGGCAGGGAATAACCCTCTTTTCACCTCGAATATGCAAATCCCAAGTTTCATCCGTTACAGGGATTTGTGTCCCTGCCTTAACAAAAATTAACTTTACGGATGGGTCTGTCTACTACCTGATGCAAGAGGTAAGAAAAACTGTGCCATTGGACTTTAACGAAATTCGCCAACTACTGACAACTATTGCACAAACAGACATTGCAGAAGTCACTCTCAAAAGTGATGATTTTGAATTGACCGTTCGTAAGGCTGTAAATGTCAACAATCAAGTATTGTCAGTAAGTCAAGTGGGGGTAAGTGCGGTTAGTTCGGGATTGACTGCGCTTCCACCACCATCGGTAGTACCACCCAGCGCGACGGAAATTGTCTCTAGTGATAGCAGTGCTGTTACTAGAGGTGTAACCTCGCCCACAACTTCTTCTCCCGTCATTGACTCAAAACTAGTTGAAATTCATTCTCCAATGGTGGGAACGTTTTACCGCGCCCCCGGTCCAAACGAAACGCCATTCGTGCAAGTGGGCGATCGCGTTAAGAGCAATCAAACAGTTTGTATTATAGAAGCAATGAAACTTATGAATGAAATTGAATCGGAAGTATCAGGACAAGTGATGGAAATTCTCGTACAAAATGGTGAACCAGTAGAATTTGGTCAACCTTTGATGCGAATTAAGCCAGATTAAGTATTAATCTATATATCGAATGGTCATTGTTAAATTTTTCAGTTGCGTCCTTACGGTTCTACCCTGATGAAACAAGCGTTGCCTGTACCGCCGGAAGTTGTGCAACAAGTAGCTGAGTATTTCAGCCTCTTGAGTGAACCCATGCGTCTGCGGCTGTTGCATTTACTGCGGGATGAAGAAAAATGCGTGCAAGAATTGGTAGAGGCAACACAAACTTCTCAGGCTAATGTATCGAAACACCTGAAGGTCATGTGGCAAGCAGGAATACTCAGCCGTCGTAGCGAAGGAACCAGTGCCTATTACCGGGTGGAAGATGAAATGATTTTTGAATTGTGTAACCGAGTTTGCGATCGCCTCGCCACTAGACTAGAACAGCAAGCCCGCAACTTTCGCGTCTTGAACAGTAAGTAATTAGTCATTTGTCCTTTGTCCTATCTAATGACTGAGGACGAATGACTAATATACAGCGCGATATATCACGTCTCTACAGTTCAAAATTCCGATCGTAGCTTTGACGTGTAAGAGGCTGTTCCAGTTCTAAACCTTCACCACCTAAAACATCCAACTGTTTGCCATTCACCTCAATGTACACCTTGGCATTGGGGTTTAAAGTTGTTGCAGTGTAAACAACCTGTCCTACACGACCGATCATTGAGGTACTGCCGCCTCCACTGGTAAAATCCTCTGATAAATTTACGTGGACACTATCATTTTCTACCTTGACACCCAGTACCTTGGTTTCTTTTGGAATAGTAGTGGAGCCTGTTCCCTCTGTTGGTCCTGCTAATAAGGTTTTAAAAGCCGCTTCTAAAACCTGATTGGGTTCTCCTGCTGGCAATGCGACTGCTTGTGGAACTAAAGTAAGCTTTGTGCCGTTATCTTGCAGCCAAAAGACTTGAGCCGCTTGTCCGATAGGGGCTTGTGTTCCAGTACCCGGTTTAACTGGCTGAGAATTATTTGGTGGAGTTGAAGTGTTGCTTGTAGAAGAATGAGAATTCCAAATGTATAAAGCTACACCACCACTAGCAGCAAGAACCACTGCTGAAATAGCGGCAATGATACCTGAAGAAATACGATTACCTTGTTGTTCTTTCATATTGAATCCTTCCTTTAGTCTGAAATAGAAAAATTACTTGCGTTAAGGAGAAGCCGGGTTAAAGACGTTACCTATGAGCCCAGGGTTTCCAAGAACTTAGAGGACGGTTCTATTCGTATGAATGCTGCCATTTCTAACTCTTGTTGCTTCATATTTAATTTTAGAATTCGTACTTGTAGACCGTCACCTTCTAATCTTCCCAAATCCAATTGTTTGTTTATATTGTTCACAATTTGATTCAAAAATTTAGGCGTAACTTCTTCACCATTAACAGCAACCACCGGAGCGACAAGTTGAACATATTTTCCACCAATAATATTTAGACCTGATTCTGCCCTAATCAATAAAGGGTTATCCAGACTTTTATTCTGTAATTCTACTTGGAAGCTCAATCGATTGTTTGCTAAAAATTTTACAGTTGGATTAACAAATTTATATACTAAATTATCCTCTGTATTAAATGTATCGTCCACGGTAATTATCATTTTTTCCAATTGAGCTAGGAATTTTGGTGATTGTAAAAGCTTGTTAATATCCTGCTCAGTTAAAACTAAACGCATCCCTGCTTGTAAAGGTCGTTGAAATTTAGGTTTTCTTCCAAAACTACGCGGATCTAATTCAATGAGATCGGTTTCCAACTCTAAAGCAGCAATTTGCAAATTTTGCTGTTTCAGTTGTAAGGAACGCCCAGCAACCCTCAGGCGTTCCACTTTTCCTTGTAGCAGTTGGTGAGAGGGGGCGTTGTCAACTCGTACTTGTAACTGCTCGACTTTTGCAAACTGAGAGCGAATAGCACTTTCAGCAGCTCGATCCATTACCAATCCTACAGGAGCAATTAACCCTAGCAAACCAGATAGGACAATTGTGAGGAGTTCCATAAAAGTATGAAGTATGAAGTATGAAGTATGAAGGATAAAGTATGAAGTTCACAATTTTATCCTTCATCCTTTATCCTTTATCCTCTGTTTTGGTTAATCCACTCCTTTATAGTAGATACAACTTCAGGAATGTCAATTTCCTGAGAATTGCGACTTTTTCTTTCAACAACTTCAACTTTGCCATCAGCGATCGCTCGTCCCGTCACAATTCTGTAAGGAATTCCAATCAAATCGGCATCCTTAAATTTCACTCCCGGACGCTCATCACGGTCATCAAGCAGGGTATCAATACCCGCTTGATTGAGTTCTGCGTACAGTTTTTCCGCTACTTCTACTTGTTGGGTATCTTTGACACTAGGAATTGTAACAATTGCTTGATAAGGTGCGATCGCAACGGGCCAGATAATTCCGTCTTTGTCGTAAGATTGCTCCACAGCAGCTTGAGCCAATCGCGATACACCTATACCATAACAACCCATGAATAGCGGTTTTTCTTCACCCTGTTCATTTGTATACATTGCACCCATTGCTTGGGAATATTTAATACCAAGTTGGAAAATATGACCAACTTCAATTCCACGAGCACTTATCAGAAGTTGTTCGGGATTGTGAATAGCACGATCCCCTGGTCTTGACTTGCGTACATCTATAACAAGTTCAGGTAGTTTAAAATGCTCACCCCAATTTGCTCCCACAACGTGGTAACCGGATTCATTGGCACCCGTGACAAAATTCTTTAACTCAATTGCTGTTTTATCAACAAAACGTAAGAATTTGGGTGCAACATCCTTGGTAGGTTGAATGTAACTATCTGCAATATCAGGTGCAATATAGCCTAAAGGCAAAGCTTGAGCCATTAATTTTGATTGTGCCTCTGCATCTGGAACTATCAGCTTAATAGCCCCCATAGCACCATACTGAGAAGCTTGCTTTGTCACCTCGTTCTGCAACTTAACATCATTAACGTCTTGGTCTCCTCGGATGCTTACCAACACAAGCACAGTCATTCCATTATCAAAAATTGCTTGATAAAGAACATTTTTCACAACCTGAGTAGGGGAACATTTAAGAAATTTACAAATTTTCTCAATAGTCTCCGTCCCTGGAGTTTGCTGCTTTTCATAGCTAGTGAAAGGTGAACGTTCTGCATTAGGTGGTAAAGAGACAGCTTTCTCCACGTTAGCAGCGTATTGTCCATCTTCTGTGTACAAGACTTCATCTTCGCCAGCTTCTGCTAGTACCATAAATTCTTGCGAACCAGAACCACCAATTGCACCGGGATCGGCTTGTACACCACGAAATTCCAAGCCGCATCGCCGCAAGATATTTTGATATGCCGTATCCATATCTTGATAAGTTTTTTTCAAACTTTCTTCATCCACATGGAAGGAGTAAGCATCCTTCATAATGAATTCTCGCCCGCGCATTAAGCCAAAGCGAGGACGAATTTCGTCGCGAAACTTGGTTTGAATTTGGTAGAGAACCTGTGGGAGTTGGCGGTAGGAACGAATCATATCACGAGCGATCGCCGTAATAACCTCCTCGTGAGTTGGTCCTAAAGCCTGTTCTTGGTCGCGGCGATCTTTAAGGTAAAACATGATACCTTCACCTCTGGTGTAAGCGTCCCAGCGTCCGGACTCTTTCCATAACTCAGCAGGTTGTAGTTGTGGTAAGAGACATTCTTGCCCACCTATTTTATTTATTTCTTCGCGGACAATCTGGGAGACCTTTTGCAATACCCGCCACATGAACGGAAGATAAGCATATATACCGCTACCGATGCGACGAATGTACCCTGCACGTACTAAGAGTTTGTGGCTGGGAATTTCAGCATCTGCTGGGTCATCCCTAAGTGTGACGAATAACATTTGTGACAGTCGCATCTTTTGTCCCCTTTTCAAATTCGATAATCTTTTAGTCAGTTAAGTTAGTCTATGAGCTTGCTATAAGGTACCAAAAGGTATAAGCAAGCTTACTTTAATAAACTTTTTTAAAATGTCCGCTTGCAACTTCAGGAGAAAAGCGCCTTGCCCGATATGATTCATCAAGCCCAGCCACCCCTAGAGTTTATTCCCCCGACACTAAATCCTTTGTTTTTACGAGTTTTCCAGTTGTTTTTACCCCAATGGATAAGTTGGCAAACAGCAATTACCCATATTGAAGCAGACAACGTAGAAGTGTTGGTGGATATGTACCGCCAGTTTCAAGAAGGGAAGATCCGTTTTATGATGGCTTTCCGTCATCCAAAGACGGAAGATCCCCTCTGTTTTGGCTACTTGCTTTCTCACATTCTGCCCAAATTAGCACGACATAGGGGTACTGCGCTACAACATCCCATTCACGCGCATTTTATCTACGACCGTGGAATTCCTCTCTGGGCTGGCTCACATATTGGTTGGATTGCATCCCGTTTGGGAGGGACGCCTATCCAACGAGGTAAGGCAGACTGGACCGGATTGCGTTCGGTGCGTGGCTTGTTCGCCAATGGTCGGTTTCCAATGGCAGCTGCACCTGAAGGAGCTACAAACGGTCTTTCGGAAATTGTCAATCCTTTAGAACCAGGGATTGCCCAAATGGGTTTTTGGTGTGCTGAGGATTTGCAAAAAGAGAAGCGGGAGGAACAGGTTTTTATTGTACCAGTCGGTATTCAATACAGTTACGTTGCTGCTCCTTGGAATGCGATCGCCAACCTCTTAAGTGAATTGGAAAGCACCGTTGGTGTATCCACATCCCCTCTTCCCTCTTTTGTTCCTACCTTTGACTCCCTCTATCCTCGCTTGATGGCTTTAAGCGAACATTTATTATCTTTAATGGAAGAATTTTACAGACGGTTTTACCATCAAAAACTACCAGTCCCTACTGATGAGGTGACAAAAGATGCAAATGAACTTTTCGCGGCTCGTCTTCAAGCTGTGTTAAATGTCGTTTTACAAGTTGCAGAAGATTATTTTGACTTGCAACCTAAAGGAAATTTTAACGATCGCTGCCGTCGAGTAGAACAGGCAGGATGGAATTATATTTTTAGAGAAGAATTTAAAGATATAAAAGCTTTGCCTCCTTTAGAACGCGCTTTGGGCGATCGCATTGCTGAAGAAGCGAATTTACGAATGTGGCACATGAGACTTGTAGAAAATTTGGCTGCAGTCACAGGCAAATATGTCCGAGAAAAACCTACAGCAGAACGTTTTGCTGAGACCACTTTACTTTTATGGAATGTCGTGGCACGGATTACAGGTGGAAATCCTTTCCAAAGCCCAACTCTTGGTAAACAAAAAGTAACAATAACGATAGGAGAACCCTTATCTGTTTCCGACCGTTACCTTACTTATAAAGCAAATCGCCAAGGTGCAAGACAAGCAGTTGCCGATTTAACAAAAGACTTACAACAGGCGTTAGAAGGTTTAATTTTGAAGAATATCTAAAAAATTAGATACAGAAAAACTACATAACATAAATTAGTAAATTTGTGTAAGTAGAACGGGTGTCTTACTCGTGAAGGTCTGTAACAAAAACCAGCTCGCAAATGTAGGGTGGGCACTGCCCACCGTTAACTCCTATCTAGAAGAATTCTTATTTATCAAAACTGCTGTTAATTATGTCAAGAGATCGGTTATTTTTTTACATTAAAATATGGTTAATTATATATATATATTTCCAACTTTTTGTCAAAGGCTGTTATTAAACATATTTGTCCAGCAATCTTAGTTTAAAATTTCATAAAAAAATGGCATTACCTGATATTTTGAAATTTGACTGCAATATCAATAATGCTTTTTTGTCTTAGATAATAATCTCAAAAGAGAGAGTATCTCACTTTGTGAGGTGAGAAAAACACAGCCTCTTTATGCTCGAACTAATTCCATCGCACTTACGGGATTGTCGGGGGATAAAGTGCGAACCCATTTAAAACCCGCTGACTGAAATAGGTGATTATATTCTGCTTCAGTGCGTATTTTTCCAGAGCCAAAAACGATTTCTACCAAATCTACCCATTTGCCCCACCAATGAAATTCATTAGCTATAGGGATAACGGAATCGATCGCCAACACCTTGCCATTTGGAACCATAGCATTGCTAATATTCCTGAGGATGGTAATACAACTTTCATCATCCCAGTCACAGAGGACGTATGACAAAGTGTAGACATCACCGCCGCTAGGAACTGATTGGAAAAAGTTTCCACCAATTGTTTCGCATCGGTTGGCTACTCCTTGTTTTTCCAATACGTCGATAGCTTGTGCAACCACTTGTGGTGTATCGAAAAGAATACCACGTAGATGTGGGTTGGTTCTGAGAATGGACGAAATCATAGTGCCCTGACCACCAGCTACGTCTACTATCATGTTCACCTTAGAGAAGTCATAAGACTTGAACAACGGTGTGTGAAAGTGGCTAGCAACACCAGTCATTGCCTTACTGAAGAATTCTTCTGACTCGCGATTTTGGGATAAGTATTCCCAAAAGTGCTCAACTTGATAAACGTGCTTTACCCCAGATTGACCGTCTTTGACACTGTGGTATAATTCACCGAAAATACGCCACTGCCACTCGTCACAGTTTGTCAATGGTAAGTAACGCAAGGAATCGGAACGATCGCTCCGAAGATATTCAGCGATTGGAGTTAGGGCAAATGTTCGTGGCTCAACTTCGCTAAATACTCCAACACTCGTTAGACTGCGAAGCAATCGATAAAGTGATGGAGGATGGGTATCAGTAAATTCTGCGAGTTCATCTATACTCTTGGCTCCCTCTTTAAGCAAGTCAGCAACACCTAACTTAGCTGCTACGTTCAAAGCTTGGGAAATCCAATGTCCACAAGCAATTTGGAAAAAAGCCATCATCGGTGATGGTGCATTGCCATCTTGGACTGGAATCATCGTTATAACTCCTTTAAGAAGGATAATTAGTGACAGTTCATGATAGTCAAAGATTTATCGATCGGCAATATTGCTACGTTAGGTTTGGTAAATTGGTGTGAATAAACATAAGGTGGTGTTAGGGCTAATAACTGTAAGCTAATTTTTAGACAGTAGTCGTTGGCAATCGTCCAGTAACTGCTGACAAGATTTTGATTGCAGTAGGAGCAAAACCCACTAAACCAAAGATTCCAGGCATTGAACACGCCCTGACTTGGCGATCTCGCCTCAAATTAGGAGCATCTAAGCAGGATTTGGATATGGCGAGCGGCATTCATCCTTCTAGTGGCGAAGAACTCTTTACAATCTAACCAGCAACGACTAGCTATTAACTGATTCAGTAGCGCCCAACATCTGTAAAATTTTCTCTACATTATCCAAATCTCCGGCAATCCGTCGAATGGGAAGAGGCCAAACTTTGACAAGAGTCGGAGTTGCAGAAACTTGATTGGTTTCTGCTTGTTCTGGATTGGTTAAAACATCAATGACTTTTAAGGTGTAAGGATAACTGAGATATTGTTCTAGAAGTTCGTGTAAATTCTGTAAAATTCGTTCAGTGGCTGCACTATGTCCGGCAACAAATAAACGAAGAACATACCCTTGTGTTTCTGATTGCGGTTGTTGGGAGGATACTACGGGTTGATAGTATGAAGATGTTGGTTCGGAAAGATCCAGACGCATAACTAGGTCATGGTCTTCCCAAAGCTGGGGAAATGTCGAACGATATGATGCCAAAACCATGCGATCGCACAATCCTTCTGCCCAAGGTGTCGATTGCCACATAAGTTCCCCCGTACCAAAAATAGCATTTAGCACGGCTTGATGTCGCATGACTACTGGGTAAGCTTCAGCGAAAACCTGTATTTTTTTAGTTCGTGGATCTAACCAGCGGTCAATAGTTGCCGTATAACAAGGTACCAAAAAATGAGGTGGTTCTGGTAAGTCTAAAATTTCCTGTAAAGTGGCGCACAAATGCAAATGCCATCGACCTTGTTTGCTAGGGTCAATGCAGTAAATTAAATCTCCTCCCGGAGTAAATAGCGCGATACCTTTAAACAGGACAGGGTGAGTTGATTTGTCTGAAGCCAAAGCTGTGAAATAAGGATAAAGGATGAAGGATAAAGGATGAAGAATAAAGGAGACTACACAAAACTCATACTTTATCCTTTAAACTTCATCCTTTCTATACTTACACTCTACCACGGAGGAATTGAGCCATTTCGTTTGGAGTCGGTGACATTTCTAGGGCAGTTTCTTCGGTGATGCGACCTTCAGAGTAAAGGTTGAGTAGAGACTGGTTCATCGTGACCATGCCATCAAAACTCGCTTGCTTCATCAACTCTGTAATTGCATCATACTTACCATCTTTGATCCAATCCTTAACAGCATCAGTGTTGATGAGAATATCGTGGAATGCAGCACGCTTTCCATCAGTTGTGCGGCACAAACCTTGAGCAATAACTGCGACTAGAGACTCAGCAATAGCTACCCGCATTGCATCCTGTTCATCCCCATTGTAAAGGTTGAGAATACGTTCAATGGTTTTCACAGCACTATTGGTATGCAAAGTTCCCATAACTAAGTGACCTGTTTGTGCCGCTTTTAAGGCTGTGTTCACAGTTTCTTTATCCCGCATTTCACCCACCAAAATCAAATCGGGGTCTTCCCGCAAAGCCGCTTTCAAAGCATTGTCGAACTTTCGGGTATGCATACCCACTTCCCGTTGCTTGACTAAGGATTTTTTACTCCTGTGAACAAATTCAACCGGGTCTTCAATGGTGATAATGTGCTTGGCCATTTCTGTATTGATATAGTCAATCATCGCTGCCATTGTGGTTGACTTACCGGAACCAGTAGGACCTGTGACTAGAATTAAACCTTTGTGGTAGTGACAGATATCTTTAAAAACAGAAGGTAACCTCAGCTGTTCCATTGTTAATATTTTTAGCGGAATTAACCGCAGCACCATTGCATAGCCCTTAAGAGAGTCAAAAATATTAATCCGGATGCGAGCAAATTCGTATTGAGTTGCTCCATCAAATTCTAGTTGTTCTTCAAAACGTTGAATTTCTGCATCAGTCATTATCTCCCGCATCCAGTCCATAAACACCTGTTTATCGGTTTCTAGATACTCTGTCATCTGTATCTCTCCTCGGTTGCGGAAACGAGGCACTTCACCCACACCCAAATGAATGTCAGAATATCCCTTATCAAAAGCTTCTCGTACAATCTGTGCCAGAGTGAGCCCCGAACTATTGCTTTTAGAACGTGTGGAAGCAGGCATTGGTGGTGGTGTTCCAGGACGATGAGCAGAGACAGAAGCAGGAGGTGGGGGTGGGGGTGCAGATGCTGCGGAATTAGCTGTCATAGCCCGGTTGGTTTGCCCGATGGGTAACTCTAAAGTCTGTGTAGACTGACGCATCGTACCCATCGTCGGTGGTGGTGGGGGTAATGGAGGAACACCACGGGTTGAATTTGCTGTGGAACTCAATGGACGCTGTGATTCTGTCATATTTGATTACAAATATTTTTGATAGAGAATTTAAAACAAAAGTTAAACAAAAATTGACCTTGAGATAGATGCAACTCTCATTTCCAGCCTAATAACTTGCTACTTCTTTTAAAAACCGGAGCATAAAAGCAGTTTTTATGACCGATCTCATCTTTTTGGCTTAATGTGTATCATTTTTTCTCTTCTACGTGTGCTCGCTATCAGGTAAAGAAACTGTCTGAGCTATCTATAACTAATTTATTACATGATAAACGCTAAAGATATTCAGGGAATTTGCTTAGTTTTTTTATTAATTTTTATACAATTTCTTTTTTAAAGGAACTTTATTTTTATATGAGAAAAATTTTTAAGCTCTTAATTTTTATCGTTGTTGTTGTCCGTAAAATCACTACTCCATAATTGATTCAATCTTGTAGGTAAATTATGAGAAACAGGGCTTTGTTTTATAAGAAATGTTACAGAAGCAGAGACCAACGATTTGAAATAAACCTTAAAAATTAAGGATTGGAACCGTCTCTACCGCAAGATAGATGAGAACAACAAGTTTTCAACCAAGTACTCAACCAGATGGAGTTTCATAATTGCAAAAGATTAACTGTAAAGTTTATTAAATAAATGCTCATTTTCGCAATTGGTTTTTATATACTTAACTTCTAAGTTGCTCGATCCCGCTTTAAATCCAAGCGAGATTTGCTAAATTCAAATTTTTGTTTTTACTTGGAGAATACAAGTTATGGCTTTGTCTCAGACATCTAATTTAGGCAAGACCTACTCTTTGTTAATGATTAAAAGCTTTTTAATATGGACGTTCACCTTGGCAGTATGTTTGCTGGTTGTCGGGTTTCCTCTTGTTGTTTTAATGGCTACGGTCGGATGTCTGTTGTCAATTGTGTTGCAATCGGTCATGCCTGTAAGTGCAGTTTTGCTTGTAGCAGGTGCTTTAATTATGTTTAATGTGATGGCTGTTGTTTTAGCTGCAGGTGTTCTGACCTTTAAGGGTGTTCATCCTAAAGAAGTGAAGTGGTTGAGTTGGCTGCATGGAGAAACCGAAATATCCCACCCTACATCCGTATATGCTGCTTGCCCATTAACTTGTGAACTCAAATAACCACCGCCGCTTAATTCGACAAACAGTACATCTGCCCGGTTCTGCCGGGTTTTTTCATTTAATTAGTTATGAGTTCTTCGTCACTGGTAACAATAGTTAAGCATCAATATTTTGTCAGAACTATAGCAAGCTTATTTGATTATTGAAACCTCGTAGAAACCTCCTAGAGTGGGCAGTACCCACACTACTTAGAGTTTTTTCCAGAGTGCTTGAAGAGCGCTATGTAAAAATTGCCACAGAATCTAGTTTTAGTGGTAGTCAGTTGTAGTGGTGGCAGTGCCCACCCTACTTAGAGATTTTTCCAGAATTCTTAAGAAGCTTTGCCTGCTCTAATCTACAGGCTCACATCCTAGCCATTTTGTAAAAGCTATATTCAATGCCAGTAGAAATCGTTATAACTAATGACTAATGACTGATGACTAATGACTAATGACTAAGAAACAGATCCACATTATATTGGGAACACGTCCGGAAGCCATTAAACTAGCTCCTGTTATTCAGGTTTTTCAAGGCTCCTCTACGGTTGACACTCAGGTCATTTTAACTGGGCAGCATCGGGAGATGGTGGAACAAGTTATGCAGTTGTTCGACCTCAAGCCAAATTACGATCTGGAGATTATGCAGCCAAAGCAGTCTTTAAGTGACATTACTTGTCGAAGTTTAAAAGGATTGGAAGAATTATTTCAAAACAACAAGCCAGATTTGGTGATTGTACAGGGAGATACAACAACAGCTTTCGCAGCAGCATTGGCAGCATTTTACCAAAAAATTCCTGTGGGTCATGTAGAAGCTGGGTTAAGAACTGATGATTTATTCAATCCTTATCCGGAAGAAGCTAATCGAAGGCTAATTTCACAAATAACTCAACTGCACTTTGCACCAACTCCTCTAGCAGTAACCAATTTGGAACGTTCTGGTGTTTTGGGTAAAATTCACTTAACCGGAAATACGGTGATTGATGCGTTGCTTGGTGTTGCCGCACGCGAACCTGCTTGTTATGTACCGGGTTTAGAATGGTCTCAATACCGTGTTTTACTAGCAACAGTTCACCGTCGGGAAAATTGGGGTGAGCCGTTGCAAGGTATTGCTCAAGGGTTCTTACAGATACTTGATAAAATTCCCGATACAGCTTTGCTCTTACCGTTACATCGCAACCCAATAGTGAGAGAACCTCTACAGGCACTTTTGGGTAACCACCCCCGGATTTTTCTCACAGAACCCTTAGACTATGCCGAACTTGTAGGGGCAATTATGCGATCGCATTTTCTGCTGACTGATTCTGGAGGTTTGCAGGAAGAAGCACCTAGTTTGGGTAAGCCAGTACTGGTGCTGAGAGACACTACAGAAAGACCAGAAGCTGTAACTGCTGGTACTGCTAAAATGGTAGGTACTTCAAGTGAGAGCATTTGTGGTGCCGGTGTTGAATTACTAACCAGCCCAGCCGCTTATCAAGCAATGGCAAACGCAATTAACCCCTTTGGTGATGGGCAAGCAGCAAAGCGCATTTTACAAATTGTGCAAAACTACTTTGACATAACTTCATAAAATTGAAGTTAAGCAAAAGCCCATAATAAAAGTAAAATAATATCCATGAACAAACCTAGCTGAAAAAAGCTGGGTTTTTCTCTAATCGCCTTACTTAGGTAATTTAATAATTAACAAAGAGCCTTGAATGACAATTTTTGGTTATAAAGAAGGCTGAGGTTTGATTTTATATATAAAAGCGTCTAAGTAGTTTTACTTGTAAGGTGTTGTGACATTTTTCAAAAATGTTTTTGACTGGCAAAGTAAGAGGAAAATATCGATTGTGAGCAATTTAAAAACTCTTAGTCTCAATTTTTCAGAAACGGTAGCAATTAAAAATTTTATTAATAATTAGTACTAAAATTAGGAGAAAATTCGGAAGCTAAAGCAACTAAGCAGTAGTTAAATTACAAATAACATGATTATTCACAATGATTTCAGATTTTGCCAGCATCTCAAGCACCCTTAAGCCAATTTATGTACTTGCACAACAGTCCTGAATTCCAATTGTTTTTGGAATACGCACCCACTGCGGTCGCCATGTTTGACCGTCAGATGTGTTATGTAGGAGCTACCCGCAGGTGGTTAACAGATTATGGTTACCAGCAGGAAAGCTACATTGGTCGCGATCATTACGAGGTGTTTCCCAAAACCCCGGAAAAATGGAAAACAGTTCACCAACAATGTTTGGCTGGTTGTGCTGGAACCTCCTCAACTGACATTTTTATCTGGGAAGATGGCTCCATCAAGTTTGTAAAATGGGAAAGCTGTCCTTGGTACGATCTTAATGGTGAAATTAGCGGTACTATTTTTTCCTCTGAAATCATTACCGAACGCAAGTATATTCAGGAAGCATTGGGGCGGCTACCAACAGCTGTAGCCACTACTCTTCAAAACATATCACAACGAAAAAAAGCTGAAGATGCTTTAAGCAGATCGGAAGAACGGTTTAGAGAACTTGCAAAACGAGAACAACTGCTTAACAGACTTTCCAATCAAATTCGTAACTCTCTTGACTTAGATACAGTTATAGAAACAGCCATCCAAGAAATTCAGCAGTTGTTGGGAATCGATCGCTGTACCTTCTGTTGGTACAAACCAGATGCAAATCCACCAACATGGGAAGCAATTAAGGAAGCAAAGAATCCAGAGTTACCCAGTGTATTGGGTTGTTATCTTGCAAATGTCGTAGGTCCAATCACTCAACAGCTTTTACAACAAGAAATTCTGCGTATAGATAATATTGCAACTTTTACCGAGCCAACTTTTCAGCGGTTCATGCAGTCTTTAGGAAGCCAATCAGTAGTAATACTACCAATTCAAACCCGCTCTGGTGAGATTGGTGTTATTAACTGCAGCCACTGTAGTTACCCTCGTCCTTGGACTGATAATGAAGTAGATTTGTTGCAAGCAGCTATTAGTCAGTTAGCTATTGCTATTAACCAAGCTGAACTTTATACTCAAACTTGCCAAGCTGCTATAAAGGCGCAAAAACAAGCACAGCAGATCGAAAGAACTTTAGAGGAACTTAAGAGAACCCAAATTCAACTCGTACAAAATGAAAAAATGTACAGTTTGGGACAGCTTGTTGCTGGAGTCGCTCATGAGATTAACAATCCAGTCAACTTTATTTTTGGTAACTTAGCTCATGCCAATGGTTACATAGAAGACCTGCTAGGCTTACTCAAACTCTACCAACAAACATATCCCCAGCCTACTTTAGAAATTCTTGAGGAAATTGACGCCATTGACTTAGATTTTTTGATTATAGACTTGCCAAAAATGCTATCTTCTATGAAATTGGGAGCCGATCGCATTCGCGATATTGTCCGCTCGTTGCGACATTTCTCTCGCCATGATGAAGCTCAGATGAAAGCAGTAAATCTTCATGAGGGTATTGACAGCACTCTGATGATTCTGCAACATCGACTTAAATCTCAAACAGATCGTCCTGAAATTGCAGTTATTAAAGAATATGGATACCTACCGTTAATTTCTTGTCATGCCGGACAGCTTAACCAGGTATTTATGAATTTGCTAGCTAATGCCATTGATGCACTGGAAGAGCAATGGAGTAAGAGCAATTTTACAAGACAAAATTCACAACTTGCATTAAGTACTTCCGTTTGCAGCAAGAGTTCTTTGCCCAACGAATCTCATGTTCCAAATCCCCAAATTCGTATACGTACAGAAATTTTAGAAAATAAACATATTGTTATTCGCATTGCTGATAATGGATCGGGAATGACGCCAGAAGTTCAACAACGACTCTTTGACCCATTTTTTACAACTAAACCAATTGGAGTTGGTACGGGTTTAGGTCTATCAATTAGTTACCAGATTGTTGAAAAACATGGAGGTAAGCTTTACTGTCAGAGTGAATTGGGTCAAGGAACTGAATTTATCATTCAAGTTCCTATAAGTCATTCTGAAAATATTTAAGGTTAGTGGTTAGTGGTTGGTGGTTACTAATTACCAACTACCAACTACCAACCACTAAAAAATATTTACATAACCCCCAAAAGCAATCGGGTTTCTGAGTCAACAACTCCAGTCACAGGTAAGTTATATCTAGCTTGAAAGTTTCTGACTGCTCTTTCTGTTGCAAGATTGTAGTTTCCTGTAGGTCTGATACCCAGAGCTATCTGGACTTGTCTCACAGTATTACCCCGATCGCCTCTTGAGAGCACCTCTCGACCACTAGTGTTATAGTCGCGGTAGTTGTAATCGCTGTCATCGCGATCGCGGTTGCTGTTACTGTAGTCGTTATAAGCATAATCGCTGTCATCGCGATCGCGGTTGCTGTCACTGTAGTCGTTATAAGCATAATCGCTGCCATAGCGATCGCGGTTGCTGTCACTGTAATTAAAATCATAATCGTAGTTTCCAGAAGGATAACCTGTGGTTGCATACAAATTCAATACTCTTCTGGTTTCCTGCCCTACGCGCCCATCCGCAGGATAGATACCGTTGCTTTGCTGGAAGTTGCGGACTGCTCTTTGAGTTGCGGTACCATAGTATCCACTAGGTGATATTCCCAAAATTTGTTGAACTCTTGCAACATCTGAACCTTGAGATCCTAAACTTAGAACTCTATATCGAGGTCTTGAGATTCGATTACCAACACCAAGACCGGGAGTATACCCACTACCTGGTCTGCGACCAATCCATGTTGCAGAAGCATAGTAGCCGTTGGACAACCGAGCAAACCCATTTCTATATCCTCTAACCCGTGGAAGTCGCGATCCATTGCGGTAGCAAGCAACTCTTGGGCAATAGGTAGCTGGACCCGTGCGGAGATTGAGACAACTGCCATTTGTCCGTACATAGTATGTACCGGGGCCAGAGTAAGCAGCTGAAGCTACTTGAGTTTGGGCTAGAATCGCAAACAAGCTACCAATGCTAGCATAGGTGAGCCAAGCAGATTTAAAAGGTTTTTTCCAATTTAAAGTAAATTGAAACTCAGGGAGATTAAAGCCCTCTTCTACAGTTGTATCTGCATAAGCACTGTCCATAAGAGAATAAGCAAGATATTCCACTATGACCTCCTTTTTACTGAGAATCTAACGATCGCAAGGTTTTACTTAACTTTTCTCTAGGTTTTATTTAAGTGTATTTTATACTACACATATCATAGAGTCTTTTTACTTAAGGCTGAATAGAAAAAATAATAAGATTTTTGACACTCCCCACGGTTAAATCCGGGGGATTCTGGCATCACGCTCTTTGCTTTTGTAAGTCTATTGCTAGTGCTGAAATACCTTAGAAAATCGGAAGCGTTCGGAACGAATCTTACGACCATTTTGCCAAACTTCTACCCCATCTACATTAATGATGTAGGAGTAGCTTCCGTTGTTGGCTCGATATTTTGCTTTACCAACAATTTTGGCAGGCAGTCTTACAGGCTTATTGGGCTCTTTCTTAGATTTTCCTATATATAAAAGTCGTCCGTTTTCCTTGCAAACTTTAACAAGAAAGTTTGATGTTTCACCTTCAATCAGGGTAGCATCACTGCATCGGCTACTAGCTTTTGAAGTTCTAACAGTGGCAGGTTTTTTTTGAGTCGGTAAAGCTTGTTGAGTTTTAAAGTATGGTGACACAAAGTCGATCGTGTAAGCTGTTCTGGGAATTGTTGTGGAAGGTGTTGCGGTCTGTGCTAGAAGGTAATGACTTGTACTGAACAAAGTGGTAGAAGATATAAATGCAATCAAACTAGAACTATATAGTTGAAAAACTGTTACTTTATGCATAAGTTTCCTCTCCGTAACAAAAACGGCTTAAGTTATCCGTAGATAATTGCTGTTACAGTGTCACAAAAGAATATCAGGATTTTTGATTGTATTAATCGATAATGGTTTACAACTCAGTAAGAAGCAGTGATACAAAAATACCCTGCCTTTTTGCCATTCATCTAAGACAGGGTTTTCCACAGCTTCAATTTAAAACAATATCTGAGGCACGAAAAGATTAGCCTGATAAAGGCTAAGCAAGTCAAGAGTTATGTTCTCTTGACTCTACAGCTAACTTGTATTCTTCTAGCTACTTCTTTACCCCAGATTGTAAGAATGGCATGGATATTTAATAGCCGTTGTTGTAGCTGTTGTATCTGTTGTACCTGTTGTTGTAGTAGCGACCACCTCTGCTAGTGCCTATGACGTTCCCATAGCGATCGTACACAGGACGACCTTGATAAGCGGAGCGGACAGGTCTGTAAACGTATACGTTACGGTAAACTACACGTTGATAATTCCTGCCACCGCGATTAGAGTAGTAGCTATTTGCGTGATATCTTCCACCTCTGGAATTACAGTAGCAGTATCTACCACCAACACCATTACCAGAACGATAAACAGTTCCGGGTGTTGTGGCGATCCAGTTAGAGGCAACCCAATTACCAGTACTTAACTGAACAAATCCATTTCTGGATCTTACAGCAGAGGCAAGGGCTGCACCATTTCTGACTTTACCAACAACAGGATAGCCGTAGCCGGGGCCCGAGCGAACATTTAGGTTACCACCATTGGTATTTACATAGTATTGGTAACCACGACCATAGTAGGCAGCTGAAGCTGGTTGAACTTGACCTAAGATTGCAAATAACGTACCAATAGTACCGAGGCTAGCAAGAGTTAACCAAGTAGATTTGAATTGTTTGTTCCAACTAAATTGGACTTGAAACTCAGGAAGATCGTATTCAGCGTCTTCAGTTGCCTCTGCATAAGCACTATCAAGAAGAGAATAAGCAAGATATTCCACAAAAATCTCCTTTTTTAAAAGTATTGTAGATGTAGAGATTTGCCTTGCCTGTTTCCGTGTTAATTCGAGTATTTTTAATCATACTCAAGAATTAGTATATGACCAAGGGTACGATTTTTTACTGAGAAATTTTAAAAAAAGATAAATATTTGTCACAAATGTGAGAGAGCATAGGGCATTGGATAATGTAATAACTAATGCAATATGCTCTCGGATGGGTGTTGCTTAGCTAGGAAAGGAGTGAGGGTTTCCGGAAAGAGTTGTGTGTACAGGTTTTTCTTCCCCCTTTTGATTGATTTTAACTACCGGAAACTTTTGACCTGTCAAAACTGTCTAAACGAATAAGACTGCCATCCCGTAAAATTTTTACTCCGCGAGGGTTAACCACATAAGAAAAACTACCATTGTCAGCTTGATATGTATTTTTACCAACACTCTGTGCTGGTATCTTAATGGGGCTAGTTGGATCTTGCTTTAATTGCCCTATATAAAATAATTGACCATCTTCATAGCAAACTTTTACAAGAAAGGCGATATTCTCTCCTTCCATCACTGTTTCACCACTGCAGGTAATATCAATGTTTCCAGCTGATTCATCCTGTAAGAGCATTGATTCTGAAGGAGAAACCTGTTGTGCTTCTGAGGGTAACACCATTGAATAAGCAAAATTATCCGGTCTTCTTTTGCCAAAATTATCCGGTCTTCTATTGGCGTAAGTTGATGTCACTATTCGATGTGGTGGTATATTCCCCGCAACCAAAGCTGGTAAAAAGCGCAAGGGGTTAGTTGCGTGACGACTATTAGGATTAGGATAAATTTCAAAATGCAAGTGAGGTCCGGTGCTATTACCTGTAGATCCCATTTTGGCGATGAGCTGCCCTTGAGCGACTGTTTGTCCTTTTCTCACTAACACGTGTTGATTGTGACCGTAAACTGTGACGCGACGATCGGAATGTTGAATGGTAACTGCATTACCAAGCCCTGTATTCTCCCAACCTGCTTCTAGCACGACACCGCTAGCCGCAGCAAAAATAGGAGTTCCAGTGGGTCCTGCAATGTCAATTCCTTCGTGTTGGTATTTGCGAAAACCTTGAGAAATGATCCCTTGAGCAGGCCAAATCATACGAGAAGAGAGGGCACTTGGGGCGGAAGATAAGGGACTTGGGGCAATCTCAAAATCCTGGGTTTCCTGTGTTAGAACGCGGTCATTTGTGCCTATCAGAGCAAAAAAGGATAGTAATCCAGTCAAGCCACAACTACATATACGAGAAACAGTTACTTTTTTCATTGGCTTCCACCCATAAAAATGGTTCAGAGTGTTTTGAGAAAATGGTTGTTACAGTGTTACGACAACAACGTTGGATAAGTCATCTGAATAAATTTGTAACTGTGTTGTTATCTCACGATTGGCTACCACTATAGATTTACTGAAAAGGGATTGCTTGCCAAAATACCAAGTGGATAAACTGAGTCTCGCTTGCTCGCTCTAAGGTAACACTCTACACTTGATATTGTTCCCAAGTGGAAGCATCAAGTTTACACAAAATTTGTTTTATCTCTCATATCTTGTACCATCGTCTTATTGCAAAAATCAAAGCCCAAAAAGCTGATTGTTTCGTAGGTAGGGCTAAAGCCCACCAGCCTTGCCACAAAGAAGGTGCAAGATGTCAGATCTAAAACTTTTATTTATACAGTCTGACTTTAAAAGCCAGAAAAGCCTGTCATCTCAAATTTTTTATCAACTTCAGTAGGGTCACAAAACGGTTGTGTCCCTACGTCAATAAATGTAAAAAATTACTCTTAGTTCTTTAAGCGACCCCTCCTCTTAGTATCATTTTTATCTTAGTTAACTTAGAACTTTTTAGCTACACCTAAAAATGGTTCTTCATTCTGGTAATGAACTTCCAGCAGCGATTTGCTCGCTTATTTGAATTTCTGATTGTGGTTCTACGGTTGGTGGCTCTTCTTCCTCTGGTAAACCAAACATAGACCTGTATAACTTCACGTACTCTTTGGCAGAACGATACCAGCTAAAGTCCTGACCCATCCCGCGTTGTTGAAGTGCAAGCCATTGGGGTTTGTAGCGGTAACCCTCCCAAGCTCGTATTAGACACGTAAATAAATCCAAGGGTTCATAGCGGTCAAAGCAATAACCAGTACCTGTTTGTGCCACAGGATCGTGATGGAACACTGTGTCCACTAACCCCCCAGTGCGGCGTACAATTGGCACGCTTCCGTAACGGAGAGCCATCATTTGGCTGATACCACAGGGTTCAAAGCGACTTGGCATCAAAAAAGCATCACTACCGGCGTAAATGCGGCGAGCTAAAGCGTCGTTATAGAGTAGGTAGGTTGCCATTCTTCCGGAATAGCGAGATGCCATCTGCCACATTTGGGTTTCGTAGTATCTATCACCCGTTCCTAACAGTACAAATTGTGCATCCGTGTAAGCCAGAAAGCGATCGAGGATTTGCAATATCAAATCAATGCCTTTTTGTTCTACTAGGCGTGTCACTATTCCAATTAAGAAGGCATTGCTGTTGACTTCTAAACCCATTTCTTCTTGCAAAGCAACTTTGTTAGCTCTGCGTTTTTCTAAGGTATTTACAGTGAAGGTTTGAGCAATATATTTATCATTAGCTGGGTCGTAAACTTCAGTATCTATACCGTTTACAATTCCAGATAATTTGCTGCTGATAAAAGACAGCAAACCTTCTAGTTGTTCGCCATAAGTGGGTGTTTTGATTTGGTCAGCATAAGTTGGGGAAACTGTTGTTACCCTGTCAGCATACTGTACAGCCGCAGCCATAGTGTTGTGCCCTTGCATATACCAAGGACACCAGGTTACTTGCTCTAAGTACCAGCGCCACGGTCCCTGATATGCCAAGTTATGTATCGTAAAAACAGTGCTGATATCAGGAGACTGATGCATCCATACGGGTATCATTCCCGTGTGCCAGTCGTGACAGTGGACGATATTTGGCTTCCAGTAGTTCCAGCAGAATTCCGCAGCACCATTAGCAAATAGTGTAAACCGCCAAAATTCATCGTCACCACCATAGATTTTCCGAGGCCAAAATGCAGGATGCCCAAATAAGTATAAAGGAATATCAGTCCCAGGCAGGACGGTTTCATAGACTGCAAAGTCTTGGAACATGGCATATCCCCACCAAATCGGGTCTTTGGGAACGTCCAGTTTGTCTGAGATATAACCATAGTAGGGTATGAATATCCGTACATCATACCCCATTCTTTTTAAGATTTTGGGTAGTGCTCCAACAACATCACCCATTCCTCCGACTTTGGCAACGGGAGCTGCCTCTGCCGCAACAAATAAAATCCGCATGGTAATCTGTATTTCCCCGGCTCTGCCTAGATTAGAACTTTACCGTAGGGTGGGTACTGCTCACCAAAATTTTCGTCCTGGAAGCCCCCAAATTTTATGGGTGAGGAGGAACAAACAGGAAGTTGTCACTCCCTTAAGTTCCTCTTTATTGGCGTTTTTCCGTCATTCCCATTTCTATGTAAAGTGAGCCTAGCCAAAGTTCAAGAGCGGTAACTGTCCCAACGGCAATGGCTGAACCTCCGTACATCCTTTTAATCGTTAGATTTATAGCGATGGGAACTGGCGAGCATTCCAAGGTGGGACTTAAACTCTTCCCTTGAACGTAGTCCGCAAGCGGACTTAGGCGGGTCAGGGAAAGCTAACTACAAGCCTTTGAATTAATTCGGCAGGTTTGCAATTAACTGGAAGTTCCTAACCGTGACATTGCTGGTGGGCAATACCACCCTACTTCCGTACAACGATAACCTGTCTTCATCTAATCATATTGCTTGCAGTATCAGTTAAGAATTTCTTTGGATTTGAGCAAAGATTGCATCTAAAATTTCTTGGGCTCCTTGTTCTCGCAAGCACTTTGCAAGCTCCGTTCCTAACGCTTCAGCATCTTTAGCTTTCCCATTCACTGTGTCTTTGACTACCTTTGTTCCATCCACACTGGCAACTATACCTGTTAGTGTTAAATTATCACCATTAATTTCCGTATTTACACCAATAGGTACTTGACAACCACCCTCTAGATCGCGCAAGAAAGCTCGTTCGGCAAGGCAGCGATCGCGTGTTTCTGGATGTTCAATAGCTTTGAGGATTGATAACAATTCTGCATCATCCCCACGACACTCAATTCCCAAAGCGCCTTGTCCTACAGCATGGAGAGAAATTTCTTTTGGTAGAATTTGATGGATGCGATCGCCCATTCCCAAACGTTCTAATCCTGCCACTGCAAGAATGAGGGCATCATATTCACCTGCGTCCAGCTTGGACATACGGGTATTGAGATTTCCCCGTACATCTTTAAAATTTAAGTGAGGAAAATGGTGCCGCAACTGGGCCAATCGTCTGAGGGAAGAAGTTCCAATCGTTGCACCCTCTGGAAGAGTATCAATTTGCTTATCCTTATGCTTGGAATGGACAACCAGTGCATCTGCCGGATTTTCCCGTTCCGTAATAGCAGCTAGCACCAATCCCTCAGGTAAACGTGTTGGCAAATCCTTGAGAGAGTGAACGGCAAAATCAATCTCTTGATTAACCATTCCCAGTTCAAGTTCTTTAGTAAATAATCCCTTATCGCCAATTTTGGCTAGGGCAACATCCAGAATCTTGTCACCTTGAGTAGACATGGTGTGAACTTCAAAAGAAATATCAGGAAAACGTTTCTGGAGTTGTTCTTGTACCCAGTGGGTTTGGACGAGAGCTAATTGGCTTTTACGCGAACCAATGCGAATTGTTCGTATGGAACTGGAAATAACAGATGTCATAAAGAAGTATGTCAAGCCAGGCGATAAATTCACTTTATCTAGAGTACCGCAGTGAGTGACTTATCAGCCCTGCAATCTGCCGATTTTGGTTATGGGTTTTCTTTACACTTCTTTACCTAAGTTTTGTTAATTTTTTATAGACTAGGTTGTGTTAAGGAACGAAAACCAAAATTTAATCGAATTGTCAGATTTCCTTCTTCAACCCAACCCACTTTATAAATAGCCGGAAAGCCTTTCTTTTAATCATCTTTCAAGGTCTCAATTAATAAATCAACCTGTTGCTGTCGCTCTTGCAAAAAACTCTCACACTGACGCAAAGACTCAACAGCAAATGAAAACTGCTCAAACACCTCTTGCAATTCCAAACTGCCCGATTCAATGCGAGCAATAACTCTTTCTACCTCAGCAACCTTCGCCTCGTAATTCCACCCTTCCTGATTCTCACTCTTACTCATTGATACCTTCACGCCCTTTGCGTCTTCGCGGTTTACCTACATCCACAACTTTTACTTTAACCTCCCCCTGACCCAACTGAACCGATAACTCCTGACCCACAGTTAACTCAGCAGCAGAACGAGCGATCGCACCATCTTCCAGTCTTACCACAGCATAACCGCGCTGTAACACTGCTTTGGGGTCGAGAGTAGCTAACTTTTGTCGTAACATCTCCACATGTTGCATTGATTGTTGCAACTGGGTCATTGTCATTCTCACCAAATGCTGGCGCTTCCAACTGAGCCCTTGAATTTCCTGTTGCACTTGGCGATCCAACCGCAAGCGTCGCAATCGATTTTGTAAGTGTCGCAATTTGTCTTCTGCTATTTCTAGAGAATAACGCACGCTATTTTGTAAAGCGATCGCTCGTTGCTGATGTTGAAAGTACAATTCCGACAGAGATGGAACAACCCGTTCAGCAGCAGCAGTGGGAGTATGCACGGCGGCGTCTGCAACTAAATCCACTAAAGACTCATCTCTTTGATGACCGATACCCGTAATAACTGGTATCGAACAATTTGCCACTACTCGCACCACCCGTTCGTCATTAAAACACGCTAATTCCTCAACCGCACCTCCACCCCGTGACAAAATCAGCACTTCTGCACGTTGGTCTCTTTCAACCCTCTGAATGGCGTTGACAATAGATTGCGGTGCTTGGTCACCCTGTACTGTTGCTGGGGAAAAGAGCACCTGTAATCCAGGATACCTTTGTTTTAGAGTTTTTTGAATGTCGCCCCAAGCCGCAGCAGTAGGAGACGTAACAACAGCAATAGTTTTGGGATGGATGGGGAGCAAGCGCTTTCTTTGGGGGTCAAATAACCCTTCTGCCTGCAAGCGTTGTCTGAGTTGTTGGTAACGTAATGCTTGCAAGCCAACACCAGCAGGGAAAGCTTGCCAGACTGTTAATTGGTACTCTCCGCGTTCTCGGTAAACCTTCAAACTGCCCAAAACAATAAGCAGCTCTCCAGGAGCAGGGATTTGTGCTAATTTTGCCAATTGGCTATTCCACGTTACACACCGAATAGCTGCCATAACGTCTGGGTCTTGTAGCGTAAAAAATAACCCACTACGATGCCTGCTGGCACTAGAAACCTCACCAGTAACCCAAACTTGTCGCAATTCTTCATCTTGCTCTAAGAGAAAGCGAATGTAATCTGTTAATCCTGCGACTGTCAGGGCTGTTTCGGGAATGAGAGAGTCAGGAAGGTTAAAAGTCATATCATTAAAGATATATGCCTGGTAAATTTTGAGGTAGAGGTAGTGCGTTAGAGGCTTTTCGTTGATGTTACAAAATTCCATACATAGTTGTTTGTACTGACACAAACAAGGCAGCTGTTGCGCTAGGATCTTGTCACGCTTCTTTATATAGAAGTTTAGCGCTGGAATTTTGTGCTTAAATTAGTAGTATATTTGTTCTACTTAAACTCTCAAACCCACATTCCCTAGATCCATAATATAGAGGCTCCGAATGGCTGTTAACACTACTGATACTGCTGGCAAGCAAAAAGCGCTCAACATGGTACTCAATCAGATTGAGCGTACCTTTGGCAAAGGAACTATCATGCGCTTGGGCGATGCTACCCGGATGCGGGTAGAGACTATTTCTAGTGGGGCACTTACCCTGGATTTGGCACTAGGTGGCGGTATCCCCAAGGGACGGGTCATTGAGATTTACGGTCCTGAAAGTTCCGGTAAAACGACCTTAGCACTACACGCAGTTGCTGAAGTGCAAAAGAACGGCGGTATTGCTGCCTATGTTGATGCCGAACATGCTCTTGACCCAACCTACGCTGGAGTATTGGGTGTTGATATTGAAAATTTGTTGGTTTCCCAGCCAGATACTGGAGAAGCAGCTTTAGAAATCGTCGATCAACTTGTTCGTTCCGCAGCAGTTGATATTGTCGTCATTGACTCGGTAGCAGCACTGGTTCCCCGCGCTGAAATTGAGGGTGAGATGGGGGATGCTCATGTCGGTCTTCAAGCAAGATTGATGAGCCAAGCCTTACGTAAAATTACTGGTAATATCGGTAAATCAGGTTGTACGGTAATTTTCCTCAACCAATTGCGGCAAAAAATTGGTGTGACTTACGGTAACCTTCTCAAGCGACAGCTTCTCAGGTGGAAACATCGCAAGCAGTGACTCAATTAATGAAAAATATTGCTGCTTCTTCACAACATACCAGTGATTCCTCACACCAAGTTTCCGGTTCTTTAGTAAAAACTTTACAGATTGCAGAGGAGTTACAGCAGGTTGTTGGTACATTTCGGGTTAGCTAAAAGTTGCTATTATCAATAAATAGGGGGAAAATTAAGGTAACCTGGGTAAAATTGTGTGACTTAATTTACTTACCTTGGTAGGTGATTGACTTTACAATTGCATCTGGAACTTACTATAATGCTCCAAAAATAGGTACCCTTTGACTAAGTGCGATCGTCAAAGGGTGCTATGCCAAAGCAAAATTTTATACGACTTGGTTTTTCTCCGTGTAATTTACACACAGTAAGTTACTGAGAGTTTTTTAATTTTAATTAAAGAAAACTCTCAGTGGACTAACTCTTATACGCAATGGAACAAGAAGTTGAAGAAAACGATTTTAATCTTAGCTGCAAACCCTAAAAACACCACACAGCTGCGCTTAGCTGAGGAAGTGCGCGAGATCGAGGAAGCTTTGAAGAGAGCAGAAAACCGAAGTCAGTTTGTTCTGCAGACAAGATGGGCAGTACGCCCGAGAGATCTAGTCAGAGCTATGACAGAATTAAAACCTAATATTGTCCATTTTTGCGGTCATGGCAATGCAGAGGAAGGAATCGCTTTAGAAGACAATCAAGGCAATACACAATTAGTCAATATCGAGGGTCTTGCCAATCTCTTTAAGTCTTTTACCAATCAGGTAGAATGCGTGCTCCTGAATGCTTGTTACTCAAGATTCCAGGTCGATGCAATCAGCCAATATATCAACCACGTTATTGGCATGGAACAAGAAATTAAAGATAGAGATGCAATTGAGTTTGCTGTAAGTTTTTATGATGCCCTTGGTTCAGGAGAGACATATGAAGTTGCGTATAGGCTTGGGTGTGTTGCCATGCAACTTGTTGGTTCTCCAGAAAATTTGGAGCCTTTTTTAAAGAGTAAACATAACGAGCATTTGGCATTTAATAATGAAAAAGAAAGCATGCCTGTATTAAGCGCTCCAACAACTTCTGAAGAAGCAGGTATTTCTTTCTACGCGTTACCTAGTATTTTAGAGAGATATGACCGCTTTATAGGAGATTTTATCGAAAAAATAGATTTTACATTACCTATAGAATCTTCAATAGCCAATGCAATAAGAAATTTATTTAATGCTCAGCTAGTTTATATTTACAAATATGCTGAAGACAGTATTTTCTGTGAAAGTAAATCTACAGATTTATCAGATAGAGTTAGCTCAGATAGCTTAAATTCTCTTCTAAGGGAGAGATACTTGAAGGTTCTGAAATCGGATAGACCTCACAGGATTCATATAGAAAAAGATTTATTTTCTACTGAAGAAGCTTATCTAGTAACTATTCCTAACAAAGGCTTAAATTCTGTAATTGTCATTTTCAATTGCTCCAGTCGATTAGATTCCTTAGAAGATATTATTAGTATTATTTTTGGAAACTTGTACGACTCGAAAAATGGCTTTGCTTCATTTAGAAGTAGAGAGGATATTAAATACAGAATGTATGATTCTATAAAAAATCAATACCATTATGTAAGCGATAAAACCTATGAAGAGAGATTCCAAGGTTTTCGTAATTCTTTAATGAAAATCCAAGTTTTTTTTGAGCCAATCATATTTTTCGATAAGCATGAAGAAAATATAACGATCGCTGGTTGGGAGGCATTAGCACGCGATCCAGAAACTGGTCGTGCTCCGTCTTTGTTGTTTGAAATAGCAGAAATGTGGGGAGTCCGTTTCCAAACAGAACTAGATCTTTATATTTTAGAAACTGCACTGAAAACTTATAAGCAAGCGACTGAAAAGGCAAAAGCGGAGAGATACGATGAGAAGAAAATGTTATCGATTAATGTTTATCCTTCAAGTATTCTTCGCACTGCGTATGAAAAATTATTGAAAACACTGATAACAGAGCAAAGGCTAATTTCGGGAAAGAAGCTGATGCTTGAAATTTCTGAAAAAACTCTTCTTCCATCAATAGTTGATGATGAAGGTAAAGGCTTGGAAAGTTTTAAAACTATAGCCAGAAAGTATAAAAAGAATTACGATGTAAAATTTGCTGTTGATGACTTTGGAGTTGGCAACGCTACTATTTCTAGATTAGAAGAGGTCGATCCTACATATGTGAAAGTTGACAGAGAAATTCTTCATTTTGATAGAAAATTAGGAAAAAGCATCATAGAATATCTTGTTGATTTAAAGTACGAGATCAACTGTTTTACAATCCTTGAAGGATTTGATGAGTATAGTAAATTTTCATTGCGAGAATTGGTAGTTGAATTGGGGGTTGAATACATTCAGGGGCATAGCCTCGGTCTCGCCACTCCGGAAATTAAACGAAGATTGGATAAAGAGCAGTGTGACAAGATATTTGAGACATTGAATTGGAGAACAAAGATGTAATATCGTGTTCAGATAAACAATTA
Organism: Scytonema sp. NUACC21; assembly: GCF_054684315.1. Classification (NCBI taxonomy): domain Bacteria; kingdom Bacillati; phylum Cyanobacteriota; class Cyanophyceae; order Nostocales; family Scytonemataceae; genus Scytonema; species Scytonema sp. NUACC21. Next base: position 163,796 of record NZ_BAAFZH010000108.1, read on the forward strand.
CATGTGGGGCTTCTAGCCGTTTAAGCCAAATTCGGTATAAAAATCTTAAAGGTTGTCCCGTCTGGATTACTCATCACATCGATGTTTCCTTGCAGCCGATTTACTAACTTTTTAACCAGTGCCAATCCCAACCCAGTGCCATCATGTTTCCACGGGTTATTGTTAGGAATGCGATAGAACGGGTCAAAAATTCGGGAGAGTTCTTCAGTGGGAATTTCAACTCCAGAATTGCTGACGTCAATCTGGACACCACCGCGAGGGGAGTGGGAGAGGGATTGTGCTGCGTTGTCTTCGTTGTTTTCCGTGTCCCCCGATATCACCCGAACAGTAACTACAATTTCTCCCCCTGCAGGGGTGTATTTACAAGCATTATTTAGCACTTCCGACAAGATGCGGGTTAGGCTGGACAAATCCGAGACCAAAGGTGGCAGTTCTGGAGGAAAGCTGACTTGCAAGTTCTGCTGCTGAGTTAGGATACGGGCTTCAAAACTCTCTACGATTTGGGAAATGGAGTTTTGTAGCTGAATTGTAGTTAATTCCAGGGGGTAGGCATTCGCATTAAGCGCTCGCATATCAAGCAGATCGTTTATCAGTATCAGTTCCCGGTTGCATTGGTCTTCTAAAATCTTCAGGTAGTGATTGACCGACTGCGAGTTTGAGCTTGTTAGGGAAGCTAGGATACTGTGTTGGGCGAGGACAGTTTCCAGCAGTCGAACTGCCATTTTGATATTCCACAGGGGCGATCGCAATTCATGGGAGATTGTGTTCAAAAAATCATCTTTAAGCTGATTCAGTCGTTGGAGTTCTGCCATTTGCAGTTCTAAGTAGCGTGTCCGCTCCATTGCCAGATTTCGTTCCTCCATCAATCGGCGTTGAGTGATGTCTCGGAAAACTAAAACAGCCCCTGTCATCACGCCTTTGTTATCTTTAATGGGAGCTGCACTGTCTCCAATGGGAATACGCGTGCCATGCTTGGAAATTAACAGCACGCGGTCTTGTAGATAGATGGTATTATCTTGTTGGAGTACAGTTAATACAGGGTTATCTATAGGTTGCTGAGTTTGTTCATCGACAATGTTAAAAACCTCCCTCAACTGCCGATCTCTGGCTTCCTCCTGCCGCCAACCTGTTAGCGATTCAGCAACTGGATTGAGAAATTGGACGCGATTTTGGGGATTGACTAAAATCACTCCATCCCCCATCCCTTTTAAGATGGCACTGAGCAACTGTTCTCGTTCGTACCGCTGCAACGTCGTTTCAATCGCTATATACAATTCCTCCTCTTTGACGGGTTTGAGGATGTAGCCAAAGGGAGCGGTAATCTTGGCTCGTTCCAGTGTACTTTTATCAGAATGCCCGGTTACGTAAATGACAGGAATAGAAAGAGTGTTCCAAATTTGCTCAGCGGCTTGGATACCGTCCATGTTGCCTTTGAGTCGGATATCCATGAGCACTAAATCTGGACGCAGCTGTATGGCTTTTTCAACCGCTTGCTCTCCAGAAGCTGCGATCGCCAGAACAACATATCCCATAGACTCTAAAGTTTCTCTTGTGTTGAAGGCGATGATTCTCTCATCTTCTACAACCAGGATTTTTACCTTTTTAGAACAATTAATTGGAGTAGAGTTTTCATTGGGAACAATCACAGCTTGCCTCCAGGAAAAGTAATTTTAAATTGAGTGCCTTGATTGCGTTCGAGTTCAATTATTCCTTCTAGCTGTTCTACCAATCCATAAACGAGAGTAAGTCCTAATGAAGGAGTGTTTTTGATGTCAAACTCTTCGGGTATTCCGATGCCGTTATCTCGAACAATTAACGTCAAGGTATTATCGCTGTTTGCCAGAAATTCAACGTAAATTTCTCCTTGGCGATTGGCGGGAAAAGCATACTTAAAGGAATTAGACACCAATTCATTGACAATCAAGCCACAGGGAATTGCTGTATCAATGGCTAGAAGAATAGCTTCCACATTAGTATTGAGGGTGATGGTATTTGGACTTACCTTATAGGTATCAAAGAGATGTCTTATTAAACCGGGAATGTACTGACCAAAATCAATGTTAGCTAAGTCTTCGGAACGGTAAAGCTTTTCGTGAACCAGTGCAATAGAGGCAATCCGATTCTTACTATCTCGCAAAACTTCTAACGCCTGTGGTTCTTGAGTTCGCCTTGACTGCATCTGTAAAAGGCTAGTAATAATCTGCAAATTGTTTTTGACGCGATGGTGAATTTCTTTGAGTAATACCTCTTTTTCTTTGAGAGAGTTTTTAATTAGCTCTTCGGCTTGCTTTTGTTCCGTAATATCGTGTTGAACTGCTACATAAACTGTTCCATACTCAGGATGGTCAAATATTGAACACGTTGCTCGACACCAGAACTGAGTGCCATCTTTTTTAACGTTACGTACTTCATAGGTGGCTTCACCATAGGTTTCTATTTTGTGAATGATTTGTTTTGTAGTTTCTAACGCACTCACTTGGTCATCTTCGTAGTTCACTACAGACACGGGTTTGCCGTTTAACTCCCCTGCGTCATAGCCAAAGATTTTTTCAAACTTGGGATTGGCATAAACAATCACCCAATCGGTGACTCTAATTAAGCAAATTCCTCCCGGCATATTCCTTGTAATCACAGCCTGGAGTTCCAATTGCTGCTGGGCAAGTTTGCGATCGCTAATATCTTTGTGAGTACCTGTCATCCGTAAGGGTTTGCCATTCTCATCGCGAACCACTATCTTGCCATAGTCTGCAATCCATTTCCATTCTCTTGATTTGGTAAGCAGTCGATAGTCAAAGGAGTAGGGACATGAACTATCTTGGAAATGAGCCTCCAATATGCCCATCACCCTAGATTGGTCGTCTGGATGAATCAATTGTTTCCAGCTATCCACGTTTTGTGGGAACTCATCTATTTCATAACCCAGCATCTCTACGTAGCGGGGACTGTAATACACCTCTTCGGTGGCAATATTCCAATCCCAAAAACCATCTCCAGAGCCTTCGAGTACCAACTGCAAGCGCTCTTCAGAATCTCGCAGGGCTTGCTCTATCTCTAAGCGATTGCTGACATTCTTAGCAATCAGCGATGCACCAATTTGCTGACCGTTTTTATCCTTAATATTGCTATAGGTAATTTCATAGTAATTCCGTTCGTATGCCCTGTCCCCAAATTCTTCAATAATCGTAAACTGTTCCCCAGCAAGCGCACGACTCCAAATTTGAACAAGCTTAGCCTGTTCTTCTGGTAAGTGGGCAACTGCCTCAATCAAACTCGTCCCGATGTCAATTTCTCGACCAAAAATCCTCAGAAACTCTGCTTTGCAACTGCTGTTTAAGGCGATAAACTTGAAGTCCATATCCAGCGCTGCAATTAGGTCAGTTGTTCCTTCAATAATAGCATTGAAAAGAGATTGGCTTGCTTGAAGTGCTTCTTCAACTTTTTGGCGCTCTTGCAGTTCCTGTTGCAGTTGGGTATTTGTCTGAATGAGTTGGGCTGTCTGTGTAGCAATGATTCTTTCGTTCTGTTTTGGTTCGCTTAAATCAGTTACGATTAAACCACTGATTTTTACATCAGACATCGTTAAGCTATTGATAGAAACCTGAACGGGAATCTCCGTTCCATCAGTAGCAATGAGGGATAATTCTCCTTTACCGACTCCGGTTTGAGCTTTTTGAGCTTGCTGAAATAAGGTTTGAAACTTCGACCAATCTCGATGTATCACGTATTGTTTGAGTTCGGAACCGATGATTTTTTCTAACGAATGTTTCAGCCAAGATGCTAAACGATTATTGCAATATAAAATTATTCCGTCGGAATTAATGGTAGCTGCCCCTTCTTGCATATCTTCAACGAATCGTCGATAGGGATAATCAGCACTCTGTAAAGTAAAAATCTGCTCACCTTGCGCTCCAAATACAACCAAAGCATCCACTTCACCTTGTGTTATAGCCCGCAAAGTTTCTTCAGCTACCTCAAGGCGCTCGCGGAGTTCAAGAACTTCCCGTTCAAGTTCTTCCCTTGATTTTTCTTGATGAGCCATAATTACCAACCGTTATTTTTGAGTTGTTTTAGGCACAATGTCCAAACCCACGAGCACTTTTTCTGTCTTGGACATATCGCCAATGATTTTCTGTAGAGGAGGGGGAAGTTTTTTGATTAGGGTAGGTACAGCAACAATATGCTCTTGCTTGCTTGCACCTGGTTGTTGGTAAATATCAATGACTTCTAGTTGGTATCGCCCTTGTAGATGCTCTTCACAAATTCTCTTGATATTTTCCAGGGCTTGGATAGAGTACACGGTTGTTCCAGCTATATACAAACGCAGGTAGTAGTATCTATTATCGAGTTCGGTAATGGCTTGCTCAAAGGCTTGGGTAGAATCATTAGTAGGTTCATTTCTCATTGATTTTTCCTCATTCACTTTATTTTAATTTGATAGTTGGAGTTTTTGAATGTTAAGACCTACCAAGATTTTTTCTTTATTTGATAAATCTCCAATAATTTTCTTGATGGGTGGAGGTAGTTTCCTTACCAAAGTCGGAAGAGCTACTATTTGGTCTTGAGAAGCAAGTTGGGGGTTTTCTAAAAGGTCAACGATTTCAATCTGATATTGATCTTTCAGATATTCCTCACAGATTTTTTTTAGGTTGGCAAACGCTGTTATAGATTTTGGGCTTTGTCCAGCTACATACAACCGCAATAACCAAATTTCTGATTCAGACTGCTGGTTATTCTCTTGAAGTTCCATACTGTCATCCTTTAATGTTTTTCTTGATGAGCTTGGGGCAAGCTATTGGAATCGGCTTTACGCAGTTGTGCTATTGCGGTTCTATCTTGGACTAACATACTCTGCTGCAACTCCTCTTGCTGATTCATCAGTGCTAGTTCTTCCTCCTCAGCCTCAAGTTGAGCCTGTAAAGCAGCAATCTGCGATTGTGCGATCGCTTTTCTTCGTGCCAAATCCCGTCGCTTCTTGTCAAACTCCTGTTGGCGAATCAAACGAGCGGCTTTTTCTTTGGCTTCTTCAATAACCCGTGCTGCACCTGTCACCACAATTCCTTGTCCCAAGTAAATTTCGTCAAGTCCTTGGATTCCCGTTGGGCATTTGATGAGCTGATTTTTATCTGGGTCGGTTTTCCGATTTAGTTGAGTCATAAGTCACCGGATTGTGAATAGAGATGAATTGAAATCATTTGCGTTCGGCACTTTGAAGTGCTCATCTCCGGTAATCTTTTTGATTTATCCCGGCATAGCTCAGCCCAATTGACTCAGCGCAAGGGCTGAGCGCTTCTGCCTTACAAAGCTAGTGAAAGAAAATGAGGAAATCTTGAGGATGGGAGTAATGGATACAATTCTTCAAGAAACTTTGCCTCCTCCATCTATATCTAAAGATATAGGTAAGAAATGTTACTCTTGAATGAGAAAAATCTTTAATTCCTTTTGCATACTTAAGTTAGTAAAGACAGGGTGCCAGTTCTTTAAAAACAGGGTGTTCTTAGCTTTCACAACAGGGTGCATTTCGCTTCTGGTACAAAGAGCGAGCGAAATGCTAAGATTTCACAAAGATTGCTGGTGAAACTTTTACTGTCTATGACTCAGTTCTTTGAATTTGAAGCTGATTTTGTAGAATCTTTGCGCTGCATCCCCATGCAGGTTCGCCTGAAGTTGGATACTTGTGGTATTAAGCTGAAACTACATCAGTGGAATCAATTCACTCACCAAGAACGTCTAGGACTTTTAGAGCGACCCTGCAATACAGAAGAAACTATTCAGCAATACCGGGAATTTTTGCAAAAACTGGTTCAACAGCATACGGGGGAGTCAGCTACCGATCTACCAATTGAGGAAAATCCACCTTGGCTGGATGTAACAACCGTCCCTGAAAGTGTCCGGAATAAAGCACAAGAATTTGATATCTCAATTAGCCCAGAGCAATGGGCTAATCTTCCGCCCGAACAAAGATTTGCACTTATTAAACTCAGTCGTTCCAGTCACGAAAATAAAAACTTCTTACCGGCTCTTAAAGAATTCCACCTTGTTTGATATTACCAGTGCGATCGTCTATCTACGGTTGAATTTAAGGGACTATAAACTATGTAAAAAAAGCCCTTGGATTGTATCGACACAGGCTTTTAAAAGCTTGGTGTTTAAAAATGTATAGTCTTTATAACTTAGGTTAAAAAAGTGTTAAAAGTTAAGTACACAAGATAATATCTGTTAATATTGATGAGTTGAATTTATACAGGGAAAACTACCGAAAATGCAAGTAAGCGCTCGCAATGCCCTTAAAGCTACCGTAAAACAAGTCATAGAAGGATCTGTTAACACTGAAGTTATCTTGGAAATTGCTCCAGGAGTAGAGGTCACTTCAATTATCACTAAATCTTCAGCGGAAAAGCTTCAATTAACGGAAGGAAAACAAGCATACGCTATTATTAAAGCATCGGATGTTATGGTTGCTGTTGAGTAGGAAGTTTTCTTTCATTTTTAGGTGAGATACGTTGGTAGGGACGTAATGTCTTGCGTCCCTACTACTTTCATCAAGTCATTCTCAGTCTCATGAGCCGAACTGGATTCAATAAACAATTTTAATGAAGCCCCTAAAAACTATCTATTCCAATTTTGCAATAGTTAAAAAGGTGGACAGAAAGTCCAACCCACAAATTTATCATTCTTGTGGGATGGGCATCCTGCCCGTCCTATGTATAAGAAGTACAAAATATGACGTAAGACTAATTGGTAATAGAGCTTAATTATGAATTACCAATTTAAGCTGCAACTGCTTCTTGATAGGGGACAAATGTTTTCTTTGTAGCGTTACAAATTGGACAGTACCAATCTTCGGGAATTGCTTCAAAGGGTGTTCCGGGCGCAATTCCTGAATCAGGGTCACCTACAACGGGATCGTAAATCATTGAACATTGCCGACAAATCCATTTCTGAGTTGCGGGCTCGCCACTCGCAAATTTGGGTGCAGGCGCAACTCCGTCTAAAGCGTGGAGTGCTTCTGTATACTGATTTGCGTGAAGGTGTTCTATGGGTGTCAGCAATCCAAAGTTGTGTGCTGCTTTGCGGAACATCTTAGCGTGTTCCTGAGACTCTACTTGTTGTGCTTCAAACTCTACTACAGCTTTGGTATCACGATCTGCACGTGCTGCATCTGTAAACTCTGGGTACATGACGGTGTACTCATAGGTTTCTCCTTCAATCGCTAACTCCAAACACCGGGCGGCGATCGCTTTCTTCTGCTCTGGGGTTAATGATGCGACATCATCCACTACCAATTCTGGATGCATTAATCTAAAGTGAGCAAAAGCGTGCTCTGTCTCTTGATTTGCTGTTTCCCGAAACAGTTTTGACAGTTCACTCATCCCTAACTGACGCGTGACTTCCGCAAAGAAAAGATACTTGCGGTTCGCCATTGATTCTCCAGCAAAAGCGTCAGCCAGGTTTTTTGCAGTGTTAGAGTTTGATAGATCCATAGTTTCTCTTCTCGTGCTATTAACTTAGGGACTGCCATCAGGCAATCTTGATAACTCGTACTCGTAATGAATACGCTTAATTTAAATTGTACTCATTACGACTATGAATTAGCAAGTCTTTCACAATATTTTTATGCTGAGGGACGGGTGGCAGACAAATGCTCAAGCCTGGGTTGAACAACTCAGAACTGCGATCGTTACGCATCGTAATATTGGACACGATTGGCAATTCAACGACGATCGGAGAAAACTGTTGCAGCAGTATTACCAGCGAATCTTATATAAGCTGACATCTTGCACCTTCTCAATAAAGGGGTGGTGGGCTTTAGCCCTACCTACGTAATAATAAGCTTTTGGGCCTATTATTTGCGCTTGGGAAATGGTGGTGCAAGATATGAGTAAGCCGTTCAGTTCGCCAGGAGATTGAAGATACATTGCTGTTGCCAGTAAATCGAACCTAAGCTCTTACCCAATGAGCAACAACGAGCAGCAGATTTATATAGTTCTCTGATTCAACCAGGGAGAAGTATTCGGGGGAACTAACGGAAAAATGCAATATCAAAATAAAACCCCCTATGTAAGATAAGGGGGTCAACGGTATCGTGGTTGTGGCCCGAGGGCTTAATGATTTAATAGGTGACAGTACAATTAAGATATGCACTCAGGCAGTGAATCGCGAGATATAACAAACAAATTTTGCAGCTGCTACTAGCTACTAGCTGTTGGCAAGCATTTAGAAAGAAAAAACAGTTCGCAATGTACCTGTTACAATCGTGTTGTTTGCCTCTTGATTGGAGGGATTGGCGATCACTTGAATCAAAGGTGTGACTTGAACGTTGTAACTGATAGGAAAGTTATAGAACGCTTCAAAGTTGGTTTGAGTAGAATCCCCAATCTCAGTAGCAACAAAGGGTTGCCCAGCAGCAATACCAGCTAAAGCACCTCTAGTAAACAAATCTGGAAAAGCGACTCCTGCCATCCAGTAATTGGGTTTAATATCGCCAAAAGCGGTATCATTGTAGCTACCATAGCCATAACGACCAAAGATGGCAACTTTTGGTGAAAGCAACAACTCAAAATTAGCTCCAAATACGTCATAGCGGTTATCCAGTAATTCACCGCCACTGTACTGGAGGCGTAAGGCAAATTGTCGGGAGGGGGCATATTCCAGTTCAACTGTACCCTGATATGTGTCGCCAAATAAGCCGGAGTCGCCAAAGTTACGAGTAGGATTAACGGGATATAGCAGAGGAACAAACTGTGTGACCGATTTGAGAACATCATCAGCATTCCCTAGGTTTAAATTGCCTGGTTGGAATGGTGCGGCGGCGGCGTACAAAGCTCGTACTGAAAATGCTCCTCCTCCCGGCTTCCAATCAATTGCTGCACCGGCAGTTGGACCGCTCAGAGGGAAGAGAATGTAGTTGTTGGCAAATGCTTGAGTGCTAAAGTCTCGAAAGCTCAGGTAAGCAAAGCTGTTGCTATCGACGTAGTCAGTGGTACGAATATCGGGTCCTATAGATACTGTAAAATTCTGGAATGGTTGAAAACTGTAGAATACCCTGGATATTGCAATATCATTATTTGTGGGTGGTTTAACAGAAAAGTCCAGAGCACTGCCGAAAGATGGCTCTAAAAATCCTGCAGCATCGTCAATACCCCTAGCAAAAATAGCACCTCTGTCATTAGCCCTGTCAATCCCACTGCCTGTATCAATACGTATTTTTAACAGGTCTGTACCGAAAAAGCTTGTGTTGAAGTCTAAGCCAGCTCTAAAAAGAACTGTCGCATTTGGGTCTTCATTCGCAATCACTTCTTGAGCTTGCCCACCTTGGGGTTGTTCTGGATTGGGAGGTGTGGAAACGGTACGGGTAATGCGAGATCCATCAAATCCACCTGCGTTGACTGCAAGGATAACTTGACCAGTCAGTTTGGTGGTTGTAGAGAATTGATTTGCCTCTATTTTTGCCGTGTTGGCTTCCAACGCATCTACCCGTCCCCGCAACGTTGCTAATTCAGCAGAAAACTCCTGTTGTAGTCGTTGCAAAGTGGCTAGGTCATCGCGAGAAACTATTCCCTCTGTACTCGCTGCGATGAGCTCATCAATTCGCTCAAGGGCAGCATTTAAACCGGCAGCAAATTCATAACGCGTCATGGCACGATTCCCCCGAAATGTGCCATCGGGGTAACCTGCGATCGCTCCGTAGCGCTCTACTAACGACTGAAGTGCTTGAAAAGCCCAGTCAGTGGGTTGCACATCTCTAAGTTGGCTAACTGAGGTGACTCTATCGGCTGGATTAGAGGGGGATGGCGGCGTCTGAACAATGGGTTCTGCAATCGGTGTAGGAGCGGGATCGCTTTGAGCGATTTCCACAGTCTCAGCTAGTCCGGGATTGTGCGAAAAAATCACATAAGAGCAAGCAATCGCAAGGTACACCCCATGCTCGATGGTCTTTGGTCTTCCCTCAAAACTCTGCTTTGACGAAGTGAGAGAAAACTGACTTGGGCGAATAGGGGCGCACGCACCAGTGAAAGTTTGAAAAATCTTTCTCATAGAGAAGTTTTTATACTAACAGCTTACCCAACAGTATTTTTGAATTGAGTTATAAAACCGATTACAAAAAACTACCGCCCCTGTTCGTCCCGTGTAAAGCTTTTTTTGGGTAATCTTATTAAAAAATCATAGTTTTTGGGCTTTTTTCGCTCTTTTCCTGTGGGAGAGTTAGGATAGGACGGGCGAGCCGCCCGTTCCACAAGCTACCACAAGATACCACAAGGGGAATTCAGCAGTTCAAAGGATATCAAAAAAGTGGACTTAGGTGTTATTTAGTATCAACTGTTACAATTGCTGACAAACCGGGGGTCATTTTAGATTCATAACCCCGAATACTTCCAGGCTCAAACATAATTTTGACGGGAACTCGTTGCTCATCTGAACTCTTTATAGAGTTACCTGTAGCATTTTCTTGTGAGAGAGGAGCAACCTTGCCAAAAGAGGTGGGGAATATACTCTCTACCGTACCTTTAAACTCCCGATTGGGGAAGGCAGCCATTCTGATAGACGCTTTTTGTCCTGGCTGTATTTTTTCTAACTGAGTTTCCTTAAAGTTCGCTACTACCCAGGGGTTTGGCTGTACGACTGTCAGCAGTGTTTGCCCTGGTTGCACCTGTTGCCCTACTTGGACTTTTTTGCTACCTACCTTTCCAGGCACTAAGGCAGTTATGGTGGTGTAGGATAACCGGAGTTGTGCTTTTTTGAGATCTGCTTCTTTTTGAGCGATCGCAGCTTGTGCTGTTTTATATTGTTGTTGGTTTACGTCTCTTTGACGATTTAGGACTTGTGGTTGTGATTTGCTGTCGCTGTTAAGTGGCACAGGCATTGGTACATAGTTACTATCAGCAATTAGTTTGATATTTTCCTGTGCTAATGCTGCTTGCTGCTTGGCTAATTCGAGAGATGCTTTTGCCTGTAACACAGATGCTTGGTAGTCGCGGGGATCGATCTTTACCAACACAGTTCCAGGTGTTACAGTTTGATTATCATTGACAGCGACTTGGGTGACAATACCCGATACACGAGGTGTCACCGGGTGAATGTTTGCACTTACATAGGCGTTATCTGTTTGTGGATATCTTTGAGTATGCTGCCACCAACGATTTGTGGCAATTCCAGCAGCAACCGCCCCCGTAAATAACAACGTGCCCAATAACACTTTGGGTACGAGATGGCGGCGAGAGGGCGATGCAGGTTGAGCATCACTGTTTGATTCTGGTGCAACCAGAGCTGTATGCGCCTCCAAAGTTGCTCCCTGCTGAGTCTGATGTGAAGAATTTAAGCTTTCCATTAGTGACCTTAATTAAGGCAACGATTTTAGGAATATTAATATTTAGGATAGTAGTCAATATCTCAACAGATAGACTTTAACCTAGTTAGTAACATAAATTAGTATTGCTGCTGAGTATTGTGGAACACAAACACCCTCAGATTTGTCGGGAAATTTAAGGATTAGTTAATGATTGGAAATATGAATAGGTTGCTACAGTTTGTAAATGTTTGTTTTTTAGCTTCGAGTTTATTGACTGGAAGCATTGTCTATCTGTCAAAGCCAGTGTTTGCTGGTGAACCATTGTTTGATAAGAATTGCCGTCATTACCCCAGAACAACGGAAAACTTTAAAGGTCCATCTGCAAGGGAAGCAACCTATATATTCAGAACATTAAGTTTTACAGCTAATCGTGAAAAATTCTTTTTAACCGTTCTTCGCGCTCGTGATGGGAGAGCAGTTTTCTGTATCTCGCCTGCGAATTCTTTGCAAAAGAAACGTTTAAGCAATGTTGAAAGAATACAATCCAAATATATTTATCAAATCGTCAAAGAACAAAATAAAAGTGCGGGATTTTTGATTACCCTAAGAGAGGATAGCCATCGCTCTTGGCGCAAACCGTACCCTGCTGAACGCAAAACGAGAACCGCAGTTTATAAACTCAATTTAGAAAATCCCGATTTTCCAGTACTCGCACAAACAAATTCTAAGTAGATAGAGTATGATTTCTAACAATTTGCGGCATAACTACGTAACAGTTGTGTCCGAGCCATAACATTCACCTTGTTTTGTCGTTATTTCCAATTTAATATCTTGACTATATTAAGGTAGAACATTGAAGTACTAAAAACCTTTGGCGACATTATGTTGGGGGAAATATTAGACAGGCGTTACCGAATCATTCAAGTCTTGGGCGCTGGAGGTTTTGGTCAAACCTACCTTGCAGAAGACACAAAATTACCTGGGAATCCTAAATGTGTAGTCAAGCAACTGAAACCCACGTCTAACGACCCCAATACTTTGCAGATAGCAAGACGCTTGTTTGCCTCGGAAGCACAAGTCTTACAACAATTGGGTAACCACGATCGCATTCCCAGGCTTTTGGCTTATTTTGAAGAAAATAAAGAATTCTTTTTAGTACAGGAGTTTGTTGACGGTCAATCCTTAAGCTTAGAACTTGTCCCCGGTCAACGTTTGAGCGAACCAGAGGTTATTAATCTGTTACAAGGAATCTTGGAACCTCTTGCCTTTGTCCATCAACGTCAAATCATCCATCGCGATATCAAACCAGCTAATTTAATTCGACGCAATCAGGATGGCAAGATTGTTCTGATTGACTTTGGTGCAGTGAAAGAGGTTGCTTTAACTCAAGTTAATGCTCAAGGGTACACCACTCCAACAGTTGCTATTGGTACCTTTGGTTATATGCCCAGCGAACAAACAAAAGGGAGTCCCAAATTAAGCAGCGATGTTTATGCTGTAGGAATCATTGGTATCCAAGCCTTAACAGGAATAACGCCCAGCGACCTGACAGACGACCCCGTTACAGGTGAAATTGGTTGGCGTCACCATGTCAGCGTTAGCCCAGGGCTAGCAGATGTTTTAGATCTCATGGTGCGTTATGATTTTCGCGATCGCTATCAATCGGCAGTTGAAGCATTACAAGCACTGCAACAGCAGCAAGTTGTTTCCCAAAACATTTCACCGACTATCATTCCTGCTGCCACACCATTACACGAACTGACGTTACAGTGGTTTGAAGACCGACAGTATAGAACTCAGACAATTCTCGAAAATCAATTAACTAAAAATCCCGGTACTTTTCGCATTGGTCGCGATCCGGGAATGTGTGACCTCGTTTTCTCAGAACCAACGGTATCAAGGCTACACGTAGAAATCTTTTTTAACACATATCAAAAGTGTTTTTACTTACACTCTTTGAATCAAAATAACCCACCAGTAGTAGACGGGCAAGTCCTAATGACAGGAGAAGCCTTGCTTCAAGAAGGGAGCATTCTGCGGTTAGGACAAATGGAATTGAGAGTAGCAAGTATTGTTTTTAACCAATACCCTGGGGAATACGTACCAAATCAACCATCACCATACGCCACACCACAACAACCACTTCCTCCCACCCGGCGACCACCTTCAAGCGTTCCCCAACAACCGCAGTATTATCCGCCACCCGTGTTACCCCAGTATCGACAAGAAATTCCTGCTGAACCTCAGTTGCAGCAGCCTTATGCCACTCCCATGCAGGCTGCACGCCCAACTGTAGGATGGAAATTTTGGCTGAGGTGGGTGTTGGTAAATGGCATAGGCTTTGTGATGAGTCTTCCAGTTGGCATCTTGATTTTTTCTTTATTTTTCAACTCGTTACTCACACGTATAGCATTTGGTTTAATGCTTGGAGCAACCCAATGGCTGGCTTTGCGAGGAGTCGTTGAGAGGGGTTGGTTGTGGGCATTGGTAACCGGCGGGACAATTACTATCTTTGGCTGGACTTTAATAACTGGCGCGGTTATAGTTGATACTTTCTTCGCTTGGTTAATTGTTTTACCTCTCAGTGGGGGGGTATTGTTCTGGCGGTTGCGACGTGCAGCTTCTTTAAAGTGAATCGCCTCTCCAGAAGCGGAGAGGGTGTTGTAGAACGGAAGTGAGTGGCTGATTAGGTTTACAGCAATAAAAGCAGAAAGCCCATCGGCTTTTAGCGGTGGGAGGATGTCAACAGCTCAACAGTTTGCGTCGAAGATTATCTAATGCCGTACACGCGCTGACATGACGAATTAAAGACCGACCCCGCACCGCACCAAAACGATACTCAAAACTTTCTACTTCCTCGTTTGGCCCTGCTAATCCGATATAAACCAAACCGACAGGCTTGGTTTCCGTGCCACCCGTTGGACCCGCAATGCCCGTGATACTCAGCCCCCAAGTGGTTGCAAGATGCGATCGCACTCCCACAGCCATTTGCTCGGCGACAATAGAACTAACTGCCCCAAACTTTGCCAAATCTTCTGAATTAACACCCAAGAGTCTCTGTTTTACGGAGTTATCGTAAGAAATGACTCCACCCCAAAAGTAATCAGAACTCCCAGAAATTTCTGTCAACATCTGCCCCAATCCACCGCCAGTGCAAGATTCTGCAACAGAAAGAGTTTGCCCAACATTACGCAATAAGTGACCGACCACGGAAGCAAGGGAATCATCATCAGCACCGTAATAATCCAATCCAGCAATATCTTTAATTTGTTGCTCAACAGGTGCAATCAATTCTCGTGCTTGTGTCTGTGAAGCAGCTTTAGCAGCAACTCGTAACTTAACCTCTCCCCTAGCAGCATAGGGTGCAACTGTGGGGTTGGGTAAATTGAGGTAAGCCGAGACCTTTTCTGCCAAAGCTGATTCCGAAATACCCCAAAACCTTAACATCCGGCTGTAAATAATTTCTTTGCCCCAACCTTGACTTTTCAGATAAGGTACAGCGGTTTCTTCCCACATTCGGTGCATTTCACTTGGCACACCGGGAAAAGTGAGCACTGTTAACCCTGGTTGGGGTTGCCAAATAATACCGGGTGCTGTTCCAGTGGGGTTTGGTAAAATTTCTGCTCCTTTGGGGATCAAAGCTTGCTTGCGATTGCTTGGGCTCATCATCCGTCCGCGTTGAGCGTATTTTCGGGTAATATCCTCAAGAACTTCTGGATGTTCGACCAAAGGAACATCAAAAAATGCAGCGATGGTTTCGCAGGTTAGGTCATCAGGTGTCGGACCAAGACCTCCAGTAAAAATCAGAATTTGTGCTCTTTGACTGGCAATTTCTATAACCCGCTTTAACCTTTCTGAGTTATCTCCTACAACGGTTTGATAGTAGTGTGGGATACCTAGGTTGGCTAACTGCTGCGCTAAATACTGAGCATTGCTGTTAATGATATCTCCTAACAGCAGTTCTGTACCAACACAAATAATTTCTGCGCTCATTAAATTATTATGAAGTAGGTCGGTACAAATAAATTTAACTCGACAGAGCCGTCCTTAGTCACTTCTCAAGAGTCATTTCAAATGACACTGGACAAATAACCCATAACTAAGCCTGCCGAGAAATTCTCCACACTTTCCAAGTTGCGTAAGTCAGCAGTGAAGTAGTCCCACAGGTGTAAATAAAGCCACTGGGAATACCCGCAAGAGTCAATGCTAAAGTTCCAACCCATAGGGTTAAAGAGTAAATGAATAAAACAGTCAATCTGTGAGACAAACCCGCCCGCAGCAATCTATGATGCAAATGGCTTTTATCAGCAATAAAAGGTGATTTACCACGACCAATCCGCGCCAAAATGACTGCTGACATATCCACAATTGGTACTGCTAGAATCAAAAAGGGCAGTAATACGGCAGTAGCTGCCGTTTTGACCAGACCAACTACACTAACGGCGGCTAGAGTAAATCCCATAAAGTAAGCGCCGCCATCTCCCATAAAGATTTGTGCGGGGTTGAAGTTATAACGAAGAAAGCCCAGTGCAGCACCAGCCAGTGCTGCAGCTATTAAGGCGGCTGCGCTTTGGTGCATGAATAAGGCAACAACCAAAATTACCAAAGCCCCTATTCCCGAGACTCCAGCGGCTAATCCATCTAAACCGTCAATCCAGTTAATTGCATTGACCATTCCTACTAGCCATAGGATTGTGATCGGTAAACTCAACCAATCAAGGTGAAGGACTCCACCTGTAGGAATGCTCAAAAAATCTATACTTACGCCTGCTTTCCATGCGCCTGCAGCTACAATAATTTGCATCAACAGACGTGTCATGGGCGACAGGTTTAACAAATCGTCTGCTAAACCAATCAGAAAAAAGCCCACACCACCTAAAGTAATTCCCCAAATTTGCCATTCTTTTTCAGTTGGCAGAGTTCCAAATCCACCTATAAGCCAGACAATTAACAGGGAAATAATGGTACCTGCGAAGATAGAAACTCCTCCAAGGCGTACCATTGGGCGCTGATGAACTTTTCGGTCATTAGGTCTGTCTAGGTGTCCGCTCTTGATGCCAATGTTTTTAACATCAGGTGTCGTCCAGAGAACGACTACAGCAGCAACAAGAAAGGCAATCAGATGGTAAATCTGAACTGGCATCTGTACTCACAGTATATTGGGTTCTACGACAAAACTTTAGTAAATTTTTGTCTACATCTATCTACTTCATCAACTGCTTGTTATCAGCAAGAGATTTTTACAATTTGGATTTTAAAAGGCAGAAGTACGAGGGCAGAGGGCAAAGGGCAGCTATGTCATGCCCTTGTGCCATTTGCCTTCTTCACATTTCAGGGCTGCGATTGAGGACGGTCAAAAGAAAAATGTTAGGAATTATTAATGATAAATTCCTAACATATAAAAATTAATTATTTATACCCGCGCAGGCAGGGTATTGTCTACCATTGACACGAACAAAAAACCCTAAGTTAAGCTAGAGCAGGTACGGGAATCTCTATGTGGGGATACAAGGGGAAGCGATCGCACAACGCTTTGACACGTCGTCGGCAATCTTCAGCCACTGCCTCTGAATCTGGATTCAATAAGCGCTCGGCAATAATATTACCAATCTCAATGAATTCTTCGACTCCCAAACCTCGTGTTGTCATTGCTGGAGAACCCAATCGCAAGCCACTTGTGACAAATGGGGATTCTGGGTCGAAGGGCACTGTATTCTTATTAGCAGTGATATTGATTTCACTAACCAATTGGTCTGCTTGCTTCCCTGTCAGACCGATATTCCGTAAGTCTACTAGCATCAAATGATTATCAGTGCCATTTGATACTAATTTTAAGCCACGATTTTGTAATTGGGTTGCAAAAGCGCGGGCATTTTCAATCACTTGGGCAGAGTAGGCTTTAAACTCGGGTTTCAAAGCTTCTCCAAAAGCCACTGCTTTACCAGCAATGACGTGTTCCAAAGGTCCGCCCTGAGTACCGGGGAAAACAGATTTGTCCAGCTTTTTACCTAATTCTGGGTCGCGGGTTAATATTAAACCACCGCGAGGACCGCGTAGGGTTTTGTGAGTGGTCGTGGTCACGACATCACAATAAGGAATTGGGTTGGGATGATGACCGGTAGCAACTAAACCGGCAATATGGGCAATATCTGCCAGTAAGTATGCACCAACTTCATCAGCAATAGTGCGAAATTTTTCAAAGTCAATGATACGGGGGTATGCGGAGTAACCACAAATGATGAGCTTTGGACGCTCCCTAAGCGCCAGCTCTCGAATTTGGTCGAAGTCTAGTTGTTCTGTCTCTGGATTGACACCGTAGTGGCAAGCTTGAAACCATTTCCCAGAAACGTTTACAGGCGAACCGTGGGTTAGGTGCCCACCATGAGACAAATCCATACCCATGAATTTGTCCCCCGGTTCTAGTAGCGTTAAAAACACGGCAAAATTTGCTTGTGCGCCAGAATGGGGTTGCACGTTGGCACTTGCTGCACCAAACAATTGTTTGGCACGGTCTATAGCCAGTTGCTCCACCTTGTCTACAAACTCACAACCACCGTAGTAACGTTTACCGGGTAGCCCTTCAGCATACTTGTTGGTTAGTACAGAACCTTGAGCAGCCAGTACGGCAGCAGAGGTAAAGTTTTCACTAGCTATGAGTTCCAAGTGATCCCTTTGGCGCTGCAGTTCTTGGTTAATTAACTCCGCTACACCAGGGTCGGAGGAGGTAAGAAAATCTGAGTTAGTCAGAGACACTTTAGTTATCCTTGAGGAAATTTGCAAACTGCGATCGCGTAACCCACGCAAAGCACGTGTTTTACACTTGCTGAATTTCAAGTCTATGCCAAAAGTCACTCTTACGACTATTGACTTGACCTTTATCAATCGTGTATCTATCTTGGCTGAAATAGCTATGAGTTGGGTGTCTGGGTTCTAAAGTTTGTTATGTTTTTTAATTTTGAAGTTGTGGTGGCTTGTCAATGGTTGTGCATTAATTAATGTATTAGTTTTTACTACACCAAGAAAATTTCAACATACAATAAAGTAAAGTCTACTTGGGGATTTTGATTGGGCTGTCAACCCGCAGGATTTCAAAGTAAGCGTGGCAAGTTAGATAAAAGCAACAAAGACCACCATTACCAGTGTCCTCCCCAAGTGCAAAGTTGGGTCATAATTGAGGATTTACAGGAGGCATTGGATGCTAATGATTGTTATGGAAGACCAAATCTTGGCTCCTCAACAGGTTTGTCAGTCCTGTTTACTGGCTGATGGCACCGGGCAGCCTCGGTGGCGTCAAGGTCAACTGCGTTGCGGTCATGCTATCCGCAATACCAACGAACAGCAACCGGAACAGTATGAGTGTTTGATGGGTTTCCGTGTTGTTCATGTTGAATGATTCTGATGTTCTACCAGAAAGATAGACTAACTGCGTTATTCTAGGGTCATGTAGCTATTGAAATTTAACTATAGGAGAACGCACGATGGCTTGGCGCGGGTCTACCACGGTTCAAGATCGGATATTTGCTTGTTTACCCTATTTGCTTCCTCTGGTAGAGGTTTTAAAATACGGTTCATATTTGTTCACACAATTCCCACTTCTAGGAGTTCCGTTTTTTCCCCTTGTGCCATTAGTCAACATTTACCAAGGGATTCCTTTTGCAGGATTAATTGTTTTCTTTGCTCTATTTTTTTTGGTAGTGAGAAACGAAAAGCTCCCTCACTTCATTCGCTTTAATACCATGCAGGCAATTCTTTTGGATATTGTGATTATTCTGTTTAGCATCTTAACAGACCTCATTCAATCCATTCCTACAGGTGTTTTTGCTGTACAAACTCTGTATACAACGATTTTTATTGGTATCGTAGTAGCAGTTGTATATTCGGTGATTCAATCCGTGATGGGACGGTATGCAGAAATTCCTGCCATCTCTGATGCCGTTTATATGCAAGTGCGCTAATTGACGTTAACGGGCTTTCACGGTATTTTCCAAACGTCCAATACCTTCGATTTCCACTCGAATGCGATCGCCAGGGACGACTGGTCCAACACCTAATGGTGTACCAGTTAACACGACATCTCCAGGTAGTAAAGTCATGACCTGACTAATGTAGGAAACAAGAAAATCAGGGGGAAATACCATCCGATCTATACAGGCAGATTGTACGGGGGTTGGCTGCTCATTTAAAAACGTTTGTAATCTTGCGCCTGGGCTGACTTCCCGGACAATCCACGGACCTAGGGGGCAAAAAGTGTCAAAACCTTTAGCCCGCGTCCATTGACCATCACGTTTTTGTAAATCTCGAGCTGTTACGTCATTGGCAATAGTATAACCCCAAATTTTTGTTTGGGCTTCCTCTGGCGTACATCCAGTCGTGCGATCGCCAATTATAAGTGCCAATTCTCCTTCATAATCAACCCGTTGGGATTGTGGCGGATAGTAGATTTCTTCCAAAGAAGCAATGATAGATGTAGGCGGCTTGAGAAAAAGCAAGGGCTCACTGGGTACATCTGTTCCCATTTCGGCTGCGTGGTCTGCATAGTTCTTACCTACTGCCACAATTTTGGAAGGAGCACAAGGGGCAAGAATTTCGTAACTTTCTGGTTCCAGCACTAAATCGGTTGGTTGGCCCTGAAGCCAGGGTGGAGCATCTAGTACCTGTACATCAAGGGATAGTTGTAGTAAGCCGTAATACACCTGTCCTTTTTGATTTTGGACTCGCACGTAGCGTTGCGCCATAAGCTTGATGAGTATCCTTATATTCTCCAATCAAACGCTACCATGCAATCGCTCGTAAAAAACCTTGTAGGAATTTGGAAACGAGGGCGGCTTTAGCTAAGGGAGCAGTTTGCCCAAGTAATATGATGAAAAACTGCTAATATTATAAATCTATGCGGGGAGCTGGCTCACCCATGTGTTTGATTTACTAGCTGCCCGATTATAATCAGGAAGTATCTCAAATACCTTGCTGCTTTAAATGTGAATTGTTGTAGGTATTGTTAATGGCATTGCCTGTACAAATTTACACTAGCAGCCTTTTAGTCCAAAAGGAGACATAGACAATGGCAACAACAGCTTACGAAACAATGTATATCCTTCGTCCCGACCTGACTGACGAGCAGGTGGAGCAAGCAATAGCTAAATACGAAAACTTGTTGCGGGAACAAGGATCTGACAATGTGCAAATTCAAAATCGGGGAAAGCGCCGTCTTGCCTATGAAATTAATCGGCAGCGGGATGGTGTGTATATCCAGATGAACTATACTTCCCCCGGTAACGCAATTGCTATTATGGAACGCGCTATGCGTTTGAGCGAAGAAGTCATTCGTTATTTGACTATCAAGCAAGAGGTTGAAGAGCCAAAAGCTGAGCCAGCAACGTCAGCAGCTTAATCAAGGATAAGTGAATGGGGGCGAGTTTTTCCCCCAATGTCTGCTGTCCTACAGGGTTTGTATAGAACCCGTGTATGGGTGGTTAGTAGCAAAATATACATAGAGAAACGTGACATATCGCGTCTCTACAACTAACCACTCTATTTTTTAAATAAAGTAAAAAAATTAGTATATCTATGTATTGCCGATATGTCTGGTAATGCTACATTAACTATTACTTGTATTCATCATGAGTACTATAGTAACTCATAAAGTAAAAAATATTCTTCTTAACTGGATCTGTAAGCACTGTGAGCCAAACTGATAACTCCTCAATCCAAGCTCTCTCCGCAGAAGTATCGAAGCTTCGACAAGAATTGCAGCTCCGAGACCAACTGGTGCAACAACTGTCGCAAGAACTCTTCCGACTCGTCAAGGGCAATACTAATTTTATGCCCCAAACAGAGGTTTCTGAGCGTCATTTAACCCAGTTGCACGAATTGCGGGAACAACTGCAAGCTGTTGAGCAGCAGGTGACGTTTTACCAAGAACAAATATCGTCTCGCGATGCGGAAATTTACCAATTGCGACAGTCCGTTCAGGAACTCACAGACCGCAGTCGAATGCTAGAGCAAGTGGTACAAGAATTGCCCCATATTTATCGTCGAAAATTTGAGGAGCGAATGGCTCCAGTTAGGGAAAAGGTAGCAATGTTACAACGGGAAAATCGCCAACTACAAGCAGAACTGCAAAGTGTGAGTTACCGTTTGGCGTTAAAAACCCGCACTGCTAGCCATAGCGGCATAGATTTGCCAAATTTTCCTCGTGTTGCACCAGGGCAAAACAATATTTCGACCCAAAATGCTTAAATCAGTGACCAGTAACCAGTGAACAGTGACCAAAACTAGATAGTTGGTAACTGATAACTGATAACTGAACACTGCTAAAAATCTAGCATTTCAAGAGTTGTAAACTTTTTCCCAGTTGCAGGAGATTACTTTTTTGTCAGCCTGCGCTGTTCTTGCCAGAAGATATAGTTTGCTCCTTTTTAAAAATTGTTTCAGTTTGCCGAAATGTTTTCGGATGGCGTTAACATTCTTTTTGGCAACAACAAATAGATACAGCTAGCGCTTGATAATGGCTGCTTTTGGTTACCAGTGGTACTTCAAGGTAGAAAGCTACTTTATAAATTAAGCATTGCTTTCTCTTGGAAATTGATGGGGAAAAAGTTAGTGAATAACCTGTTGTTTGTTAACTTAACTTACTATTGAACTATCCATCTTTCAGATTTGTCGAACAAATCCTTCCCACAAGATGGCAGATAACCTCCTGCAATCTTTATCTAGCACCACCAGTCACTCCCACCCTTTTACGAGGTTTCAGTTGGCGTTGACTAAACTTTCCTCCTTGGCGTCAGTGAAAATATCTTCATAAGTGCTAAAAATCTCAAAAACTAAATCCAATTGAGTGAGTTCCAGTATCAACCTGACAGCAGCTTGGACATTACAAAGAACCAAGCGACAGCCGCTTTGACGAGCTTCTTTCAATCCTTTCACTAGGGAAACTAGCCCAGAACTATCCATGAAATCGACTCTAGCTAAGTCAATCACCCAGAGTTGATTACATTGGGGAACTACGGCAGCCATTTTTTCACTGAGAGCCACTCCACCCTGCAAATCTAGGCGTCCTTCGGGTTTGAACAAGATTACTTGACAGTCTGTTGTGATAGTCATGAAATTAACTGGGTAGTTGAAACATTTTACAGAAAATAGAAAACGGACACGAACACTGATAAATTTTCAACCATTAAAAATGCTGCTTCACCTAGCGATCTGGTGATTTGCAGCAATATGGCTAAGACAGATAAATTCAGTATCCATGCCGTATAATTTGTCCTAACTTTCCCCAATATAGGCATAACAATTTGTGGAATTCAGTATCAAACGTATCTTTTACGTAATTTTTACATTTAATTCGGTTTTTTGTAAAATTTCTGTTAAAAAGAAAATTTTTTCGTAAATATACTGTGAGTGTGTGATATGTCTTAAAGTAAAATTATAGTAAAAAGTCAATAAGAATTATTGATTTTTAATTATGGCTGAGAGACTGCACCAAATTCAGTTGATTGACACTTCGCATAAAAACAAGTCAACATAGTAGGGAAGGTAAAAATTTGTAACAGCGGTGGTGCTGGATGTCTCTTGAGTTTATATCGCTAGAAAACATCCAGAAAGTTGCCCATGAGTATGGGTATTGGGCAATTTTTTTGGGAATACTGTTAGAGAATTTAGGGATTCCTCTTCCAGGCGAAACAGTGACTATAGTAGGGGGTTTTTTGGCTGGTAGTGAGGAACTGAATTACTGGCTAGTTCTCAGTGACGCCGCAACCGGTGCCGCCCTTGGAGGTATCTGCGGATATTGGATCGGTAGAATTGGTGGCTGGTCTTTACTTGTAAGACTTGCTAGCATATTTAGAATTTCAGAAACAAGAATTTTGGCAGTAAAAGAAAAATTTAGTGAAAATGCTGCAAAAGCTGTCTTTTTTGGACGCTTTTTCGCATTGCTAAGAATTTTTTCGGCTCCTCTTGCAGGCATAGCCGAAATGCCATTTGGAACCTTCTTTTTATGCAATCTTGCAGGCGCATTTGCTTGGGCTGGTGTGATGGTCACATTAGCTTTCTTTGCAGGAAAGATTGTCTCTCTCGAACAACTAATCGCCTGGGCGAGCCAGTTCGCTTTCGCCGCATTGTTGATTTTAGTAGCTGCGATCGCGATTCCCCTATGGTTGGAATCCCGGAAAGTCAAGGAAATCAGCAACGAAGACTGAATAAGTCAGAAGAAGCGTTAATGGCTCAACACGTAGTAATCTGAAATTATTTACTATATCAAAGGCAGGGTGTTATTTGATGAGGAACCGCACCCTCATTAGTTTTCTACCTTGCCCGCACTGTTTTGTCATCTGTTAATAGTTTAGTTCCGTATAGTCAAATATAGGCAGACATAGCTTTCTATAACACCTACAATTCTTTCAAAGCTGTTATCCCCAGCTTAAGAAGACCGTGGAATTACGGCGATTCCGTTAAAATCGATATATGGTGACATAGGGTCTAGTTAAGCCAATCGGAAAGTGAACGCGGGTCAATTAAAGATGGATATAAAAAACGGTTTTGTAGGTGCTGTTGGGAACACACCGCTTATTCGCCTAAACAGCTTTTCTGAAGAAACTGGGTGCGAAATTTTGGCTAAGGCAGAATTTCTCAACCCTGGAGGTTCTGTGAAAGACAGGGCAGCACTTTACATTATCGAAGATGCTGAGAAAAAAGGATTACTTAGACCCGGTGGTACGGTAGTAGAAGGAACTGCAGGTAATACGGGTATTGGACTGGCGCACATTTGTAACGCCAAAGGATACAAATGTCTGATTATTATTCCCAATACCCAATCTCAAGAGAAAATGGACGCTTTGCGGGCATTAGGTGCAGAAGTTCGCCCAGTTCCCGCTGTACCCTATAAAGACCCAAACAACTACGTTAAACTCTCTGGCAGAATAGCCTCCGAGATGGAAAATGCTATTTGGGCAAATCAGTTTGACAACTTAGCAAACCGTCAAGCTCACTATGAAACCACAGGGCCGGAAATTTGGGCGCAAACCGACGGAAAAGTTGATGCCTGGGTAGCCGCAACAGGTACTGGGGGAACCTTTGCTGGTGTGGCGATGTACTTAAAAGAAAAAAATCCAGCAGTCAAATGCGTTGTTGCCGATCCTATGGGAAGCGGATTGTACAGTTATATCAAAACAGGTGAGATCCACATTGAGGGCAATTCTATCACTGAGGGGATTGGGAACAGTCGCGTCACCGCTAATATGGAAGGCGCACCTACTGATGATGCGATCCAAATTGACGATCGCTTTGCCCTAAGAGTCGTTTACCAGTTACTGCAGAAAGACGGCTTATTCATGGGAGGTTCCACAGGTATTAATGTAGGGGCAGCTGTTGCTTTAGCCAAACAGTTGGGACCGGGGCATACTATTGTTACCATTTTATGTGACAGTGGTTCTCGTTACCAATCGCGGATCTTCAACCCCGAATGGTTGGAATCAAAAGGGTTAGTAGTTGGTAGTTAGTCATAAAACACAATCAGTAGACCGAAAACTTTTGCGATAGCTTCGCTGCTGCCTTTAGGCACCTTGCTCTGAAGAACAGAGTAAAATTCAGATTTTTGTCGAAAAACTGTATTTTAAAATACAGTTTTTCGATTTCTGAGAGAAAGATATGATAAGCAACCCATAAGTAAACTCCAGAAGCAATGCAAAACAGAAATGCCAAAATCTGCTCAAGAGTGCCATCTGCCCTATGCTTTCTGCACGCTTTGTACTTTGGCTCGATAACGGCAATCAGGGCGATAGCTTCGCTCCTGCCCTTTAGGCAGATGGCGTTAACACGGATTCAGACGTAATGATAAACCGCTGAATATATACTGAAAAAAAATTCTCAATCCCAGTCATTGAATGAGTAACAGCACTCTAGTAAAAAAAATTTTGATTTTAGCAGCAAATCCGCAAGCGACAACATTCTTACGTCTAGGTGAGGAAATCCGTGATATTCAAGAAGCATTACGTCTGTCAAGAAATAGAGATCAATTTGTTATAGAGTCAAGGTTGGCAGTGCGTCATAGAGACTTGCAAAGAGCTATGTTGGAAGTCCAACCTCAAATTATTCATTTTTCCGGACATGGATCTGGAGTTGCGGGTTTGGTATTTGAGGATGAAATAGGACAGGTAAAGTTTGTTGATGCAGAAGGATTAGCTGGATTGTTTAAGTTATTTATCCAGCAGGTGGAGTGTGTTGTTCTGAATGCTTGTTATTCAGAAGTTCAAGCAGAGGCAATTGCTCAATATATTGATGTAATAGGTATGCAGCAGGCAATTGGAGATAAAGCTGCCATTGAATTTGCTGTTGGTTTTTACGGTGCTTTGGGAGCAGGACGATCCATTGAGTCTGCTTACCAATTTGCTTGTGCTGCAATTCGACTAGCGGGTTTACCAGAGCATCTAACCCCTATTTTGAAAAAAAAACCTGAAGGTAGTGAGATAGATGCTAAAGATTCGTTGCCATACGAGCAGCCTTCTATTGTTAACCAATCAACATTCGCTCTGATTGAACAATATTGCAAAAAAGTTGAAGAATGGGTTGTTGATGGCAAGATTTCTGATATCATCCGTGAAAGCTTAGAAGCGGAAAGGCAAAAACTAGGAATACCAGTCGAACAGGCTTTGGCAATTGAAGCTGAGGTTTTAAAACCTTATCAAGAGTACAATAAAAATTTAGAAAAATACTTGCGAACTTTTGTTAAAGAGATAAATAGAGAGTCAAGTATTTCAGAGGAATCGCGTCATGAATTGAAAATTTTACAGCAAAATTGGCAACTCAAAGATGAAGATCTGGAAAAAATGTATAATGGTTTAGGAAATGTTATGCAGAAAAAAAGTCTAGATAAGGCTATCATCATTTATAAAGAAGCAATTAAGATTAATAATAACAATGCAGTAACTCATAAGTACTTAGGATCGGCTTTATTTATTCAAGGCAAAATCAATGATGCTATCTTTGAGTATAGAGAAGCAATTTGTATAGAGCCTGATAATGCAGAACTGTCTGCAGAATTAGGAAATATTTTTCATTCTCAATCTTTACTTAATGAAGCAATTACTGAATACAAAAAAGCGATTAGCCTCAAACCGGAAAATGCAGAATTTCACAATGATTTAGGACTGGCTTTGTATTCCCAAGACAACTTAGAAGAGGCAATGACTGAGTATAGAAAAGCAATTGAGCTTAACTCTAATCTAGCAAAGGCTTATGATGGCTTGGGTATAGTGCTGTATAGAAAAGGTAATTTAGAAGAGGCAGTAACTAACTTTGAAACAGCAATTAAGCTCGAACCAGAAAATTCTGTTTTCCATAAGAACTTGAGTATGGTTTTATACAGCCAAGGCAATCTCAAAGAAGCTATTGGGAAGCTTAAAAATGCTATTCATATCAATCCCAATGATGCAATATCTTACACACACTTAGCGTTCGCTTTGCTTAAACAAGGTAAGCAAGATGACGCAAAATCTGAAATTGAATACGCTATAAATTTGTTTAAAGAGCAAGGTGGAGTCAACTGCTGCTGAAATAATAGCTGTTGTTATGCCACCTGAAATAAATACTACCTCTTTACGTTTCTGCCATTTCTCTAAACGTGGATAAAACTTTTGCTCAACTTCCTCTAGCATGGTCTTATGTACCTCATTCATGTTTACTTGATTTTGTATTCCTGACTGAACCAATCTAAAAGCTGTTGTCTCCGCATATTGGTTAGCATAATCGCTAACAAAATCTATCTCATTTAATACTTGCTCTGCAATCTCTTGGAATTTATTTTGAATAGTATATTGGTCAGTTGCATACTCCAACGATAGTTTCCCATTTTTAACAACTATTTTTCTGATTTCATCTTGCATTACTGATTGATTTTTTTGAGAAATGACTTTCTGCAAAATCGCCCTTTCCGCAAGTTTTTTTTCTGCTCGCTTTATTGCAATATGAGCTATTTCTATGTACCATTGCTCCTCATTAAGAGTTTTGGGTAAAGATATATCTAAGTTAGAGCTTGTTGCTTTCCTAGGCTTAATAGAGCCAAAATTGTCAAATTTCGGCGATTTTCTGGATCTAAAAGGTTTAGTTATGGGCAATTTTAGCGATCGTGCTGACCACGACATAATCATATTATGATTATTGGTCGTGTTCCACACTTTACCTAGATATTCTGAATTGGCTGAAAGCTTATTTGCAAATTCTGGACAATCTTGGCGATTTTTTTGAGAAAATGCTCGTTGATTATAAAATGATTTTCTATTACATCCTGTAGTTATCAGGAGGCTGTTAATTAAAACTAAACTTATTAAAGCTTTTCTAGAGTATTGGTATATTTTCATAGTTTTGCTCTTTTTTTAAGAAGTTTGGGCAATCAGCTACTCTTTCTTGGACGAATAATGCTGGCATTGCAATTTAGAGCAATTGCAAAAGGTATGCTTTAAGGTTTTACTATTAGCTTGCATTAAAATTTAGTAGTCACACAGTTATATACAAACTTACTGTACAATTTTCCAGATTTTTAGGTGTCTCCAAAGTACGGTTCTTTTAGGGATAATAGAGAGAGCATTCTACGAAATCGCATTCAAGTGGAATGCAGTCTGTATACTTGTTTACCAATGTATACAGTTAGCGCTAACATCCGGTAATACGGGTGCGCTTGAAGTTATCACTATTGCTTACCACACAGCGTTTCCTGCCTTACATCTTAATATCGTTATTGGAAGTACAAAGCGTGAAGAAAGCATAGGGCAGATGGCACTCCTGAACGGATTTTGGCATTTCTGTTTTGCATTGCTTCTGGAGTTTATTTATTAGGTTTGCTTATCATATCTTTCTCCCAGAAAATCGGAAAACTGTATTTTAAAATACAGTTTTTTAGACAAAAATCCGAATTTTACTCTGTTCTTCAGAGCAAGGTGCCTAAAGGCAGCAGCGAAGCTATCGCAAAAGTTTTCGGTCTACTGACAATTAACCACTAACCATCATCCACTATCCCCCATATTAAAAAATGAGCACAATACCTCAAGCATCCGATTCTTCCAAGTGCGTCCGCGTCTGCCAAAATCGTGCTTGCCGGAGGCAAGGTGCAGCAAAAGTGCTAGCTGCTTTTGAAGCGCAGCCAGTCCCAGGAGTAACCGTAACAGGTTGTGGGTGTTTGGGACAATGCGGCAACGGCCCGATGGTTTTGGTATTGCCAGATAGGGTTTGGTATAGTGGGGTTCGCCCGAATGAAGTACGTCTGCTGGTAGAACAGCATCTGCAAAGTGGTAAAAGAGTGACACAGATGCTCTATTATCGATTTCATCAAGATGAATAGTACTTGGTGGTTAGGAGTTAGTAGTAAGAAGTTAAAACAACTAACCAATAACCACTAACCCATAACCACTAACTCCGTTCGATGAATATTCAGCAACTCCGCCAGTCTTTGAAGCTTAAGTGGGTGAATTACTACTATAAAAATCGTGCTTGGCTAGTAAAAATGCGAGTTTGGGGAACCTACAATGGTTCGCGTCGCCCATCTTCTAGCTTTATTTTGGCTACTGTGTCTATTTTGGAACCCGAGCTTGAGCAGTTTCTTCCTTTTATTGTGGAACTCAATAGCGATCCCGATGGAATTGTATCAGCTTTAGGTCTTAACTTTAATCCAGAGGAGGAATTAGATCTAGTTAATTTGGAAGCCCCTACGGCAGAAAATCAGATTTCTAACTCTCTACAAGAGACATTGCTAAATGGTAAATCTTCTTCCAATAGAGTTGCAACTGTTGTAGAAAGTAAAAGCCAACCAGTGGGTTTTGTTGAAATAACGGGTGAATTTGAAAGCAAGTCTTTGCCTGAAATACTGTGCGATCGCAAACCTTGGATTTCCACTGTAGTTGGCATCTATGAGGAAAGCAAGACTGCACCATCACTTGTGGCTACCATAGGCATTGAGGAAAGCACGAGGAAATCTTTACCATTGGTGAGTGCTGGTGTTTCCCCTAAGATAGAAAGTAAAAGTGACACCGTGCCAACAGTTGCAGTTGAGCCCTCCACTGTCGAAAATGAAAGTACACTTGTACCATCATGGGCTTTTTTTTCTAAGGAGGTGGCGCTTCAAAGCAAATTTTTTCGCGCTGTTGACTTTGCTACAGAGTTGGAACTTAAAAGCAGCCCCATATCACCTGTTGCAGTTGCTACTTGTCATGGTGAAAATGACAATCAATTTAGGCAAATGGTTGCACTTTATGATAACACGGCGGCGAGAAATTGTGTATCACGTTTCGCCATTGATACAAATGTGGAAAGCAAAGACAGGTTTGTAACGATACCCCACAACCATATTCAAAAAGAGGTGAATCTACTGCCAAAACATAGAGTGCGCCATCTAGCTGATTGGATAGATGAGTGTTGTCAGGGTAGGGGGTAGTCTTGAGAAACAAAGGGAACTTCAACTATTTCACCCTCAACTTCTCCGACATGAACCTTTAACCCGGCACCACCAGCCTTAGTGCGGATGTAGCCAAGCCCGAAATGACCGTTAGTGGTTTCGGTGTAGCTGGTTAACTTGCCCACTTTTTCTTCCCCGATTGTAATTGTACTTCCTGGTTCGGCAGGGGCGGTGAGATGGATACCCCACAAATGTTGTTTGACGCCTTTATAAGTATTTAAACGGGCAATAGTTTCTTGTCCTATGTAGCAACCTTTGTTAAAGGAGATAGTCTGCCACAATCCTACTTCTAAGGGGTTGTAATCTTCGGTGAGTTCTTGGTCTGGGGCTGGTCGTCCTTGTAATATTCGCAATATATCCCAAGCGCGATCGCTCATCGGTACTGTTCCAGTTTCAGCAAGTTGACTCCAAAGTTGCTCTTTATCAGTAGCTGGCATAATCAAGGTGTATCCGGGGGAAGCTAAGCCACTTCCAACAGCAACTGTCACACTCCCGTCTCCAGAGGCTAAAGGGGAGATGTTGATATGAGTGCCGTAGGGTTGACCGATAATTGCTGATGCCCCTAGTTGTTTAATAATATCGTCACTTTCCGGTCCAATGAGGCTGAAGGTAGCAGTTTCCCGTGTGACATCTGTCAATTGCACTTTGTCAGCAAAAAAGATGTAGCGATCCAGCCATTGCATCAAAAACTCGCGGCGGTTGGGAGAAACTAGAAGTAAAACCCCATCTTCTTGGATATACGCTGTCACCAAGTCAAGAGTCCGGGCTGTAGAATTAACAAAAACCGTATCGCAGCCTTGTCCCGGCTTGAGTTGCTGTATATCGTTGGTGCTTTGGTTGTGCAGGAAGCGGAGGCGATCGTCATCAGATACTTTGATGCGTCCCCAGTGGGTGCGATCGCATACTGCAACTCCCTCTTGCGCTGCTTTGATAGCTGCTGCGTCTTTGGCGTCAATTGCAGATGTAGACATGGTGATGAGGTGTCCCGCTTTTGAATGTTTTGGCTTTAAAAATCTTATCAGATCGGGGTTTTTAGATTCAATTTCTTGATAGTTGTTAAACTAGATATTGTTTTTGTTACATGGGTTCAGGAACGGACGTCAAGTTCTTCTTCAACATTTTTCATAATTAACGCGTTTTTTTAAGACATAATACCGTTTAAAGTCTGCTCCCAATCTACTACTAACAACCTTAGTTTCTCAAAACGTGATATGTGTTTAACGTTGGTTGTTATAATGGTAACTTCATTAAAATTCCGTAATTGAAGAATAGCTTGAGACGCAAGAATTACATCTATATCCAAACTCTCTTTACTTGCTGTTGGTTTCCCTTGGTTTCGCACTTCTGCCCATAGTTCTGCTGCTTGTCGCATCGTTTCATTAGTCAGTGGAATAAGGAATTGACTAAGTTGGTCAAGGCGCTCAATACTTTTCTGTTTCTTTCCCCTAATCAATTCACGCCTAAGTTCGTAGTCCACTATTTCTGGTACTCGCATAACAACACCAGATTTTTGCAAGGAATGTAACCATTGTTTAACTCTCGTATCTCCTTTTGGGTGTGTTACTTCGCTTAATGGGTGAGAATCCAGCAATACGGCTCTTTTCATCTATTTTTCAACCAACCGATTTTGGTCAAGCCCTGCCTTAATCTCAGGAAGCACCGTTTCGTCGTACCCAGACTCATCAGACATCCATTCGTCAACAAGCTCTATAATTTTTTCCAAAGAATCATCTTTTTCCAAAGGGGACTTCTCTTCGTCTAATATCTGTTTAAAGTCAGATAAGGATAAAAGTCGATCTTCTTCCCACGACCTCATTAGCTGTTTAGCAAAGAGTTGAGACTTTTCAAAAGTTTTCAGTAATTCAGGAGTGTATAGCTGTCGTAAAGCAAGCCTTTGGAGAGCAATTGCTTCTAAAAGCTCTATACTTTTTTGCCCTTCGTCAGCAAGTGCTCTTAAAATCTCTAGATTTTCCATCGGAAGGAGAGCACTTTTTTGGTTGGTTTCCCGATTGTCTTGCTCAGCTTGTGATAATTTTTCTACAATTAACACGTCAACTTTTGCCCTAACAAGTTGCAACTCATCTAAAGAAAGGGCTGCTAATTGCTGGTTAATTGCATCAAACACTGATGTTTTGGGCATCACATCACAAGAGATAAACTTCTCTTCTTATGCTATCTCAAATCCATCAGAGCCACAAAATTGTTGTGAGTTACGGATACCATGTATCCTATAACACAATTTTTTATCTGAGTAGCATAAGCAGCATGAGATGATAGCATCACCTGATATCCTGATAGCATAACCTGCTAGCAATGGCTGATAGCACTGAGAACTAAAAGCAACCTGCAAGCCAAATGATACCTGCCCCATCCGTATAGATGGGATTTAACCGTTCAGTTGAAAAGACCAGAAGAATGAGGGATGTTGCTATCACGCATTGCCGTATTAACCATCATAAAAAACCTATTTTTCTATCTTTTTGCAATACATCCTGCTTCTAAAACCACCAATTCCCCTGCATGAAATGCAGTACAATTTTGCACCGCTTTCGATAAAGCTGGAACTTTTCCTTGCTGCAAACCCTCTAAAGTTTCTCTTGTGATTTTTGCCAGCATATCATCTGGTAATTTTGGAGATAGATATTGCCGCAACCATCGTGTTTTTGTGATATGTTCTGGGGCAAAGGCTGCTTTTTCTACTAAGAAGAAATCAACTCCATATTTTTGAATCAATTTCTGAGCATCTGCTATGTCAGGGCTGTAATGGGCACGCATAAAATCGGCTAGACGTTGGCGAAATTGGCGATAATAGCCAACATGATAAGCAAGAGCATGTTCGCCACTGACTAAAATAGGACGTTGGGCAAAGCTGGGTATGTTACTAGCTTCTCCTATCAAGGATGCTGTCAGGGTATCTTTAGGTTGCTGCTGGAAGAACTGATATAATGTTGGAAAATTACCAACTACATAACTATTTCTGGGAAATGCATTTTTCCAAAAAAGATGAGGATAAAAAACAATAACTCCTCCGACGATCGCTGTTGCACAAACTGCTAAAATCTTGCGCTTACTGTTTGTGTTAAGAATGGCATCAAGTATTAATGTCAGTGCGATCGCAGTGGCTAAAGCAAGAACAATTTTGAAACTATGTACTGTGAAACGACTGGGAAGATACAACTTGAATAGCAGAATATGAGCCGCGAAAAACAAAAATAGCGAAACGACGATGAGATGCAGCAAAATAGAAACATTCCCTCTTACCTGCTTCACCAAAGGAAAACGAGATTTTAATTGCAGTAACAGAGGCAAAAATAACCCCAAAACAATTATCGGTGGATTGAATGATAACCTAAGCCCAGCACGGCTTGCACCAAACCAAAATCTCAATGGATTGTCATCGTGAAAAAAGCTCATTCTTCCTGATGGTAGAAACTCTGGTAAAGCTCTCGCTTCTTTAACAGTAATTAAAGAACCAAATTGTGAAGTATCTAAAAAATAAGGGAGAAGGGTTCCTAAGCCAACCACGACTCCCAGCCCGCCGAATAAATAATCCTTGCGTTCTCTAGAAAGTCGCGGTAATCCATTTTCAAATTTGACAATTTGTAGAATTAATATGCCAACAGATATTAACAAAAAACCCGGATAGAATAATCCCAATATTGATAGAAATATAAGACATGGTAATAAGGAACGTTTTAATAGGTAGTACGCAAAGGCAAAAAATAAAGGGTATATAAAAGCTCTAGACGTTGCTGAATTGATATCATCTGCTAACCATAAATTTTGATTGAGCAATAATGTACCAAGAAAACCTGTAACTGGTATTGGCAAGATTTCTACACACACCCCAAAGCAATATGCTGTTGTCATTACTCCCAGAAATACTGGGACAATTTTACTTGCCAAAATTGGATTGATTCCTACTGCTGCTAGGAGTTGATAAAAAGCTTTGTATCCAGGTGGCGAGATGGATTGAAAGTAATCAGCAATCAAATCTTTTGGAAACAGTTGTTTATCCACAAATCTCTGCATCCAAAAAATATGCTGTCGGGCATCATCATGAATGATGTACTCATGTTGAAAAGCAGGTAATATAGCTCGAACGCTATAAATACTTGCCACTACCATACTTAAAGTTAACCAAAAAATTATGTTATTTTTATTTCTTTTGCTGGTGAGAAATGTAAAATTTTGATGTGTACTAGTCATTGCGATTTGTTTAATGTTTTAACATCTTTCAACTGAAGCTTCTTGAGTTTTAGAAAACTAGATAAAAAATTCTGAGTTCCCTTGATTATCTAATTAGCTTCTCCTATGCTTAAATGAACAAAGTTATAGATATAAGCCTGTTAAAAAGTCATCATGCAGCAAGACACGCGAACAAGTAAAGAAAGTTTATCCAATTCTGAACTGACAGCGTCTGTCTGTCCAGCTTTTTCGCTTGTCCTGCCCGTGTATAATGAAGAAAGAGGTATTGCAGCAACACTGAATAATTTGCGCCGCACCCTTGATTTGGCTAACTGTCAGTACGAAATCATTGTGGTTAACGATGGTTCCACAGATAGCACGGGTGATATTTTAGGCTCCTACAGCGATATTCGTATC
This sequence comes from Scytonema sp. NUACC21, assembly GCF_054684315.1. Lineage (NCBI taxonomy): Bacteria > Bacillati > Cyanobacteriota > Cyanophyceae > Nostocales > Scytonemataceae > Scytonema > Scytonema sp. NUACC21. The sequence goes on from NZ_BAAFZH010000108.1 coordinate 198,124, forward strand.
ATTGACCATATCAGAAATCGGGGATACGGTGCAGCTCTAAAAACGGGAATTCGTCAAGCTAAGTACCCCCTAATCGTCATTACAGATGCTGATGGCACTTATCCTAATGAGCGTATTCCCGAATTAGTGGCTCTGAGCGATCGCGCTGATATGGTTGTGGGGGCTAGAATAGGAAGTAATGTCACCTACTCCAATCTCCGTAAAATCCCTAAGTGGTTTTTGGTGCGCTTTGCTGAATGGGTTGCAATGAGGAGCATCCCAGACTTGAATAGTGGGTTAAGAGTGTTCCGTAAAAGTATTGTTGAGGAATTTCTGAATATTCTGCCAGATACCTTCAGCTTTACCACCACGATTACACTGGCAATGCTTACCAATCACTACATCGTTCATTATGTACCGATTGACTATCATCATCGTGTAGGTAAAAGCAAGATTAAACCCATTCAAGACACTTTACGTTTTGTACAACTTATTTTGCGAACGGGAGTCTATTTTGCTCCCCTACGAGTCTTCTTGCCTGTCGCTGGGTTATTTTTTGTTGGTTTTCTAATTACGCTTTCTCAAGATATCTTTATTAGACGGGATTTGACGGAGCGGACTTTGATTCTATTTGTTGCCGCTACTCAATTGGGAATGTTTGCTTTGCTGGCTGATATGATTGACAAGCGTAGTGGGAGAAAATATTGAGCGTTATTGACTCGCTAATCGGTCTGTTGACTTTACAAATTGGTAATAAAGTGAAATAGTATTAATATTACGCCTACGAAGTAAATGGCAATGGTTTCCAAACCACATAATTCTAAAGAATTGGAGTCGTGGCAGCAAGTTCGCGCCCCTTACGGCATGGGCTACCGCATTAAACTCCTTTCACAACTCCTTGCCCGCAAATTGACGGAACGGTTGGAGCCGTTTGGGTTAACGCCCTTTCACTGGGTAGTCCTGTGTTGCTTGTGGGAAGAGGACGGTTTACCCACCTCCAGTATAGGGGAAAAACTACAACAGGTTGGAGGTACGTTAACTGGTGTACTCGATAGAATGGAGGAGCGAGGGTTGATTCGCCGAGAACGCGATTCCCGCGATCGCCGTATATGGCGTATTTGGTTGACGGATGCAGGCAAGGAACTAGAAACTGTTTTACCACCTATTGCTGTCGAAATTCGCGAGCAAGCTATGCGTGGTACCACTTATGCAGAACGAGATATATTTTCCCAAATTTTAAATAAGGCTATCGACAATTTGTCATAAAAGTTTCACCTGATTGGGTGAGGTGGATAGAAAAGTCTTTCTTTAGAATATTACGTACACTAAATAAATGTTTTAAGGTTAAACTCAACCTAATATTACGGACTCGAAGTAATAAGAAGTTTTACTTTTACTCCTTTTCCGTTCTAAAAGTACCGCACAAAAGCGAACGGTGGGCAATGCCTACCCTACGTCTTGAAAAGTACTAAACAAAAGTAATCGGTGGGCAGTGCCTACCCTACATCTAATATTACGGGCTCGAAGTAATTAAAATTTTTACTCTTAAAATACCAGGGAAGCAAGTGACTATGAAATTCGCAAACACTAATGGTAACGAAAGCAACGGACATAAAACAATTGTTTTAGAACCAGAACTCGTAAAGGATATAAAGACGCGGGAAACAAGGACATTAGATAAACCTGTCAATACCGAGATTGTGACACTCACTCCAGAAACAGATGTAGACTCCCAGCCAGAGATTGGGGGTGAGGAACCCAAAATTCAACCACCGCAAACACCGAAGCGAAAAAAGCCAATAGGATTGATATTGGCAGCATTAGGCGTAGGTGGAATTGCTCTTGGTGGTTTTGGCTATCGTTGGTGGCAATATGCGTCTAGCCATCAGGAAACAGACAACGCTCAGGTGGCGGGACACATTCACCAAATCAGCAGCCGCATTCCCGGAACAGTGAGTCAAGTTCTGGTAAATGACAACCAGTTGGTAAAACCGGGGCAACTTTTGGTCAAACTAGATCCACAAGATTATCAAAGCAAAGTGCAGCAAGCAGAGGCAGCATTAGAGAATGCTCGCCGTCAAGCTGAAGCAGCAAGAGCAAATATTGCCCTAGCTTCAGAAACAACCACAGCTAAGACAACTCAAGCACGGGGAGATGTCACCGGTGCTTTAGCTGCGATTTCCACTGCTCAAGCCGCAGTGCAAGAAGCAAAAGCAGGGATTCCCGCAGCACAAGCTGAAGTGAAACTAGCTGAAGCAGGGATTCCCGCAGCCCAAGCACAGGTAGCACAAGCAGATGCTAATTTGCTAAAAGCTCAAGCTGATTACAACCGTTACAATACCCTCTATCAACAAGGGGCAATTGCCCGCCAACAACTAGATACAAGCAAAGCAGCATATGATGTGGCGCAAGCGCAAAGGAATGCTGCTGTTCAGTCAGTAGAACAAGCACAAGCAAGACTGGCGGCGGCAAGAGTTGGTGTAGCCAAAGCCCAATCTCAACTGGCACAAGCACAAGAAGGCGTCGTCAGCGCCCAAGCAAAACTGGCTGCCTCCAAGGGAGGATTGCAACAAGCCACAGCGAGTGGACAACAAACAACTGTAAACCGCAGTCAGTACGAAGCAGCAAGGGCAGGAATAGCCCAAGCAGAAGCATCCTTGAAAGACGCCAAGTTGCAGCTATCGTACACCAATATTACTGCTCCTACGAGCGGACGGATAGGGCGCAAAACAGTGGAAGTTGGTAACAGGATACAAGCGAGTACACCATTAATGGCGATCGTGAATAACGATTATTGGATTGTTGCCAACTTCAAGGAAACTCAGTTGGAAGACATGAAGTTAGGGCAGGAAGTAGAAATCGAACTGGATGCATTTCCCCATCATAGCTTCAAGGGTCATGTTGATAGTATTGCTCCAGCTTCTGGTGCTCAGTTTGCCCTTCTACCACCAGATAACGCCACAGGTAACTTTACGAAAATTGTGCAACGCATTCCAGTAAAAATCGTTTTCGACCAAGAGAGTATCAAAGGATATGAAACACGGATTACTCCTGGAATGTCTGCTGAAGTGAGCGTCAACGTTAAATAAGGATGAAGGATGAAGGGTGAAGGATAAAAATTTATACTTCATACTTCACACTTCATACTTTACTCTACGTCTAAGGAGAGGGGTTGAGGCTATGGTCTTATGGTCTGATGATATCTATAAATAGATATTAAGGATATAGAACAAACATTACATGAACACAAAATCAACTATAACCAAATTTCTGCCACCTGCATTAAGGTCAAGAAACTATCAGTTGTTTTTTCTCGGACAAGGCATTTCCCTAATTGGATCTTGGATGACTCAGCTGGCTACAATTTGGCTGGTTTATGACTTAACAAACTCCGCCTTTATGTTAGGAATTGTGGGTTTCACCAGTCAAATTCCTAGCTTTTTTCTAACTCCTTTTGGTGGGGTTTTTGTGGATCGCTTTTCTCGCCATCGTACTCTCATTGGCACCCAAATACTAGCGATGATTCAGTCGCTAGCGCTAGCAGGGCTGGCATTTACTGGGGTGATTCAGATTTGGCACATTATAGCCTTGAGTTTGTTTCAAGGATTTATTAATGCTTTTGATGCACCAGCCAGACAAGCATTGGTACCGGAGTTGGTAGAACGCAGAGATGATTTGGCAAATGCCATTGCTATTAACTCAACAATGTTTAATGGGGCGCGGTTAGTTGGTCCGGCGATTGGGGGTTTACTGATTGCCAGAGTCGGCACTGCGTACTGTTTTCTGATTGATGGTCTCAGCTACATTGCCGTTATTATAGCTTTACTGGCAATGAAAGTTAAGCCTTGGAGAATGACAGCCACCAATGAGAATCCTTTAATAAAAATCAAAGAAGGGTTTGTTTATGCCTTTGGGTTTGCACCGATTCGAGCGCTCTTGTTACTATCAGCTTTAGTCAGCCTTTTTGGGATGCAATATACTGTTCTTGCTCCAATTTTTGCAGAAGAAATTTTGAAAGGTGGTGCAGAAACTTTAGGCTTTTTAATGGCTGGTTCGGGAGTTGGAGCGTTAATGGGTGGAATTCATCTAGCGACAAGAAAAACTGTTGTGGGACTTGGGAAGTTGATTGTTTTAGGTCCAGCAATTTTAGGAATTGGTTTAATTGGTTTTGCCTTTTCGCGCTTACTTCCACTTTCTTTACTGGCAATGGTGTTTATTGGTTTGGGAACAATAATTCAAATTGCTAGTAGCAATACAGTTTTACAAACAATTGTTGAGGAGGACAAACGCGGGCGAATCATGAGCATATACACAATGGCGTTTTTGGGTACGATCCCCTTTGGTAATTTAATTGGAGGTGCATTAGCTCGCCAAATTGGTGCTCCTTCAACTTTAATTATTGATGGTATTGTTTGTATGTTAGGTTCTATATATTTTGCCAGACAGTTACCTGCTTTAAGGAAATTAGTGCATCCAATTTTTGTGGAAAAGGGTATTGTAGTTAGTGGAAAACGCTAATCTCTCTGCGCGATCGCAGTAAAGATATTAATAAGTAGGTGAGGCAGAATCAACAGAACTAAATTACAAAATGTAAATACGTTGGAAAACCTTACAAATGACTAAAAACAACCATTTTCAGTTACGTTTTTTCATACTGACTTACTTATCTTCCTATTGTAATATTTGTGGAGTCCTGCTGTGACTAATACAAATGCCGTTGACAATCAAGGCAATAGAGGTTCTGCCAATTCTCCTGCCAATCAAAAAATACCATTAAGAACCTGGATAGGCGTTTTAGCGAGTATGCTTGGCGCTTTTATGGCAGTACTAGATATTCAGATTACCAATGCTTCCTTACAGGAAATTCAGGCAACCTTAGGGGCAACTCTAGAAGAAGGTTCTTGGATTTCTACTGCCTATCTTGTTGCAGAAATCGTAGTGATACCCCTAACAGGGTGGTTATCTCGGGTGTTTTCTTTGAGATGGTATTTGTTAGTTAACACTGCCTTGTTCATCTTTTTTTCTATATGTTGTGCTTGGGCGTGGAATCTCAACTCCATGATTGTTTTCCGGGCTTTACAAGGCTTTGCTGGAGGTGTTTTAATTCCCACAGCTATGGCAGTTGTACTGACTTATTTGCCTCCATCCAAGCAACCCGTTGGTCTAGCTGCATTTGGACTTACAGCAGTTTTTGCACCATCTATTGGTCCAACATTAGGAGGTTGGTTAACAGAAAATTACAGTTGGCAATATAGCTTCTATATAAATATATTTCCAGGGTTATTGATGCTGGCTGGGGTATGGTATGGAATCAAGCAAGAGAGACCTCAATTGCAATTGCTCAAACAGGGTGATTGGTTGGGAATCATTTCAATGGCAATTGGGTTAGGTTCCCTGCAAATCGTTCTGGAAGAAGGTAGCCGCAAAGATTGGTTTGGGACCACAGGATGGATAATTTATTTTTTGGAAATCCCTTAACACATTGACTCGTAAAAAATCCCGGAGATAGACAAAAACTCGGACATTCATCCCACACCTCACTTTGTGTAGGATGTGGGGCTTCTGTCTGATTCAGCTAAAAATTTGTCAAAAAGATCGAAAAAATCTTCAACTGGGTCTAAAAGTTTGTCAAAATAAGTGCAAGAATGTATACCTGTTAATGTGCTATGAGTAAAGACATAGAACCCCAGGAGATTGAAATCACGACGGCAGACGCGATCGCTGCACAACTCACTCCCTATGAAGTTATTCAAAAATACCTTGAGGTTTTAGAAGCAGTACAGAAATCAGTAGGTGTTCAACCAGTAATTCAGCATCATCAAGTCATTGAGTCGGAACCTAAGAACGAGTTAATTGATTTAGAACCCAACTGGGAACTGAGTTCCGACATAACAGATAGCCAGCCTTCTTGTGAAAAAGATAGTACTTGCATTGTGGCTCAACTAGCCGAACAAAGATTTCGCCTAGCAGATTTAAAAGCACAGAATATGAAGTTGACGGCAGAAAATAGCAATATGATGGCTAGAAATCACCAAAAATTTATTGAGGCTCAATCTAGGTTTGCTGAATGTCAAATTCTATTTAAAAGTATTTCTGTTCGCAAAAAAAGCTAATATTTTGTCGTTCGGCTTCTTGCATCGCCAATTTAATTTAAGCTCGCTTAATTTTCGCCAGCCTTCAATCACTTATTAGAAGCCCAGTGGTTCATCGATCGCTCTACAGGCAGAGGAAGTGAGAGCGAAATTCCGTTCTAGGGCTGAGGAATTACTACCCAAATACTATCTAAAATGAAACCAAATTGAAATCTTAGGAGTGTAGCGATGACCCAAGAACGTCCTGATATTGACCAGCACAATTCTGAGCCTGAAAGAACTACCCCAGCTTCAGGTGGTAACCCAACTCCCGTTGACGAAAGCAAACGCAAGACGGGCATGGGTGTCGAAAGTGAAGCTAAGCAGTCTGCTAAAGCAGAATCCGGTGAAGGTAGTGGAATTACTACGGGCGCTGCCAACCAGGGAACTGATTCTCGCTAAACGAAGCTTTCTGGTTTTGATAGATTTTGTCGGTTCGGCGCGGGTGAAATAGAGAAGAGAGCGATCGCAACTGTTGGAAATTTCACTCTCTCTCTAAATTTCACCTTTCTATAGTAAGGGGATAAAAAGACTTTTTTAACCTGAATTTGATATTATAATCTTTATTTTATATTTTAAAATTCTTGAAAATTTGTTTCGATTTAGTGTTGTTATTTTTAATGGCTGCTTTGCCTGAAGTCGTAAATTATTAACTTATTTAATTGTTGGGTTTCGTTCCTCAACCCAACCTACGAGGTTTACCATAATGGTGTACAAGTTGAATTTACCTGCCTTATAAAGGGAGGATCTCTGCAGATCCAATTCCCTCCCCTTTATAAGGGAAATGTCGCTTATACCAATTTGAAAACAGAACGCGACAGATAGATTCACAAAACCTAGATACACAAAGTGATTGTCAATCCGAAATCCAAAATCTAAAATGGTATAACCATTGACTCTTGACTATTGACACCCTAAATAAAACCCCTTTCAGTTTGTAGCTGGAGGGGCTTTTTATTAATGTTTTAACGTTGCTACTTCAGCCATTACTGTCTAAATTGGGCTGCTGTGATTGTCTGTGGCTGTGTACCTTTGATCTGTCTAAACAAGAAATTCTGATAATTTCCATCTTTTTCAGCATATGTATATACTTCATATCGCAAGCCGTCCAGTTTTCCATCAGCTACCAGTTTGTTCCAGTCATTACCATTGACTCTTATAACGGCGGTTGGGGTACAGACATCATATTTAACATCTGTGGTAACAACTCCTTTATACCAACCAATTGTTGCGGTTGGTTGTGTAAACCAGCCGGCTTCAACAGTAGCAGATCCCTGATTAAGAACGTTTTCACAACTGTCTGCTGCTAGTGCTTGTCCCTGTTCTATAGAGAAAGTCAAGCAAATGACGAGTAATAAAGCGGCTATAAGTTTTTTCATGAGTTTTAAACCTCTAGCAAACTAAAGTGCAAATAACATTACATCAGCACCTTAACAAGAATTGAAGATTATTTAAAGTCAGAAAAGTAGGAAAATTATCCTATTTTTATTTGCATAATAATATAAAATCTTAAAAATAAATTAACTAATTTTAGCTAATTCGTCCAAGTGAAACTTGACAAAATAAACAGAATATATGTCTGAATATTTTATTTGAGGACAGGCATCTTACCCAACAATTAAAACGGATGAAACGCCCATCATGCAATAGTTTGCTAATACTAAAATTTAGCCTTAAGCATGACCAAAAATTTTTTGCTTCTTAGTTGAGAGAGAAAACACTATCTACCTATCTGTAGATTGTTCGACTATTAAATCAGATTGCTATAGCTTATTAAATATTAAGAAAAACACGCAGCAGAATAATAACCATTTAAGAAAAATCAGTAGCAGTTATCTTCCCACGAGTGTGGCAATACACGCTGCTAACACATCGGGGTCAATAGGTTTTTCTACGTACATATCAAATCCAGACTCAAAAGCTAGTGCGCGTCCTTCTTCTGTCATCCAAGCTGTGATGGCAATAGCCGGAAGCAGGTTAATTCGTTGATTTTCTTGGTGTCTGACAGAGCGCATCAGGGAACAACCGTTTTCACGAGGCATTGCAATATCAATAATCAAAACATCTGGCTGCAATTGTGTTAACACTTCTAAAGCTTCCTTTGCAGATATCGCTGTCGTTACCTGCACCGAAAACTCTTCAAGAATTAACTTAATCAATTCACGGGTATCTGTATTGTCATCTACTACAAGCACTCTTAAGCTACTAAGTGATAAAGATTTATTTTGATAAGCGAAACTACTGGGCATAAATGGTGTAATGGAATAAACAGGAAGGAATTAGGTAATTAAACTAAGTAGGTTGGTACAAATAAAGCGAACGGGTTAAGGTCGTCCTTTGTCATTTGTAAGGCTTATAGCATTTTTACAGTTCTTAATATAACTGCTTTTATTTCTGCTTACTTACTTATTTTCACAATCAATATTTAACACAGCTTCTATTTTTAAAATATAAAAAAATTCCAAGCTTTACCAGATGAGGCTTCTTTAACTGATTCCCCTACAACGTTGACTAAGTCAACGTTGTAGGGGAACCGCGATTTTTTTGATAGAATTTTCCTTTGAATGCCTCAATCAACAATTGTGACGTCAAGTGAGCCTTTAGCACCTTAGCAAAGACGCGATGCTCAAGATTTACGGTAGTGAAGAGGTGCATATCGGGTGCTATTTCACTCTTACCAAGAAAGAGAAAGCCATTTTCGTTGAGACTAAAGTAAAAGCGCACCAAAGTTCTTGTTTGCGCTTTTAGGTTAAAGTAAATCAGTGCGTTACGACATATCAAGAGGTCAATTCTAGGTATTGGAGGATTTTCAATCATGTTGTGACATTGAAAGACAAAGGAATGGCGCAAGTCATGGCGGAAAACATAGCAGTTATTGGTTAGTTGAAAATACCGATTAAGCAAAGAGCCTGGAATATTGTTGACTTCACTACTAGGATAACTGCCCTTACGAGCTCGATTCAGTACCTCTTGGTTTATATCTGTCCCATAGATTCGCACCTGTTGGCTGAACCCTTGTAAGCCCAAACTTTCAGCGAGAATCATTGCTACAGTATATGTTTCTTGTCCAAATGCACATCCAGCACTCCAAACTCGTATAGGTTCATTTAGTGACTTACTTGCAATAATTTGAGGAACAATCTGGTTGCTGATATAATCCCAAGCAGATCGATCCCTAAAAAAGCTAGTTACATTGATTTCTATGGCATTAAAAAGGGGAAGGATTTCTTCTGAATGGACTTCCAAATAGTCCTGATACTCCCTAAAGTCATTAATGGAAACCTGTTGCATGCGAGAGGAAATTTGACGCCTCAGACTAGAACTCTTATAACTGGTGACATCAAAATGGTGTTTTTCCTGCAGGTAGTTAAGTAATGCCTCAAAATTTTTTTGATCTGGTAGCAAAGACATTTGATTCCTTGTTTGTCTATCTTGTGATTTTCCCGACTTTGCGCTTACCCACTGGGAAGTCGGCTCGGCAAAGTTCCTCAGTTGGCAAGAACACCTTGATTTTCAGACAGACTAGTACAACAAGGCTGAAGTATGAAGGCTAAAGGATGAAAGTTATAGGCTGATACTCCAAGCTTTACAACGATCGTGCAATGGTAGCCTTATTTTCGCCAATGTGTACTAGAGTATTGGCGCTTTGAATGAAATTTATTATCATTTCTTAGTAAGTATAGGATTTCAAGCAAAGAATAACAATTAAAATTTACAATTTACAAAAACTCAAATTTAGCGGTGATATTTTATGCTCTTTGTCTTTTATGAGTGGATTCACCGAAGAACAAAGGGCGGAAGCCCCTGGCTTTAGACATGGCGTGTTGCCTTGCGTCTATACCGGGCAAAGACAGCGTAGGATATTCAATCAAAAAAAGACCCCGATATTACCGGGGTTTAGGCGTAATGTGATTTACTCCTACTTTGTATTCTGTTGCTAGGCAAGCAATTCCACCATAACCAAAAGGTACAAAGTCTAAATAGTAATGTTGTATACAAAGCTTTGAGATGCTGGTGCTGGCAAAGTGTAATAAAAAACCAACAAAGTTAACTTTGTTGGGTTTATAGCAGAACTTGATATATCTGCAATCATCAATCTATCTCTTTAAGAATTATGTGATTCTTTGAATCAAAACCAATTTTCCCTTGTTTTTGTAACTTGCCCATTAATCGTGTAATAGTTACCCTGGTAGTGCAACAAGCGCTGGCCAGGTCTTCATGGGTCAAGCGAGCCAAAAGGCGAGTACCCTCTGCCACTGGTTGACCAATTTCTTTCTTTAAAAGTTGCAGCAGACAGAAAAAGCGGTCTTCTACCCGTCTTCTGCCAGCAATGGCTAAAAAAGATTCTGTTTGCCGCAAGCGCTGGTTAATTTTGGGTATGAGAATTTGATTGAGCATTGGTGAAGCGGCAATTTCTCCCAGAGAAATTGACACCAAACTCACATCTGATAAAGCTGTTGCTTGGTAAGTGGGCAAAGTGGTTAGGCTCGAACCAAAAACCATGCCCGCTGAAACTAAGCCGACAAGCACTTCTTCACCCGTTTCACACACCGTACTTAGCTTGACTAAACCGCAATGAACATACCAAATTGTGTTCTGACTGAGAGGAACAACTTCCCCTTTACAATATTTCTGTAGAAGGCGTCCATCACTGAGATCGCAGTCATTGTTAACAGATGCAGACTCTGTCACCTTACGCTCAGTGATATCCCGTAAAAGCCAGCGTAAAGCTATTGCCTTACCCTGCTGATTGTAGACAACTCCTGCTGTAGAAGCGCCATCAAAAGACTCGCCATTGCGTTTTTGCCAGCGTACTGTTAAGTCTGTTATCTTGTGGTGTTGACATAAATGGATTAAAAAACTGCGAAAAGTCTGACGGTCTTGTAGTGTGACATAGTTAATCAGTGGTTTGCCCACGAGATTTTGCTGTGGAACGTTGAGTAACTTAAAAGCAGTAGAGTTGGCTTCTTGAATTATGCCGAGGGTATCAGTTACAAAGTAGGCGTCTGGTGCAAATTCAAATAAATCTTTATACCGTTTACGTTCCTTTTCCAGCAGATCTCGTGTTGTTATCAGTTCCTCATTCTGCTGGTATAGTTCCTGTGTAGCCATATTCACTATTTCTGATGCGCTACCAAGTTCTATAAGTGCTTGCGGCAACACCTCTGGTATTACAGGCACAGTATTTAGATGCTCGTACAAATTTGTTAAACGCCTGTGCATTCCTTGTGCGCGTCTAGAGAAGGTGTCTAAATCAATTTTTTGTATATCCACGTCAAGTTCTTGCTACAAAGCTTATGGGACTAGGAGATTTTCAAGCAATAAATTATCGACCTCGTGGGGTAGGCATTCCTATGGACTAAGACGGACGAAACACCCATCCCACTTATAAGTGGCTGAGTACTTTTTATTTAAATCTTAATTGCAATCACATTAAATCGTAACTCGCAATTACAAATTACGAATTACGATTTACAAAATTTAAAAACAAATTGTTTAGTACCTGGACTCAGAACGAGCTACTTCATTGGGATCGCGATATGCATGAGTTTGAGAGCGTTTGGGTATAAGACCCGAAAGACCAATCAGACCGAGCAAGCCAAGCCAGCCCCAATCAAAACCACGATTCCCCCTCACTTCGCTAGTTCCTTGATTTGTAGTGGTAGTGTCTGTTGTAGTTGTAGTGGTACCTGTGGTGGTGTCAGTTCCTGTTGTTGTTCCATCTGTAGTACCAGTGCCTGTGGTACCGGTACCGGTTGTACCAGTTCCTGTTGTGGTATCAATCCCTGTGGTACCAGTGCCAGTACCCGTTGTACCAGTACCTGTTGTACCAGTGCCTGTGGTGCCAGTACCCGTTGTACCAGTGCCTGTTGTGCCAGCTCCTGTGGTGCCAGTACCCGTTGTACCAGTTCCTGTTGTGGCGTCAATTCCTGTGGTGCCAGTACCCGTTGTACCAGTTCCTGTTGTACCAGTGCCTGTTGTGCCAGTGCCTGTGGTACCAGTACCCGTTGTACCAGTTCCTGTTGTGGCGTCAATTCCTGTGGTACCAGTACCCGTTGTACCAGTGCCTGTTGTGCCAGTGCCTGTGGTACCAGTTCCTGTTGTGGCGTCAATTCCTGTGGTACCAGTACCTGTTGTACCAGTGCCTGTGGTGCCAGTTCCTGTTGTACCACCAGTACCTGTTGTGGTACCAGTTCCTGTTGTACCACCAGTACCTGTTGTGGTACCAGTTCCTGTTGTACTAGTACCAGAACTTGTACCAGAACCGGCTGAACCGCTTTGTGCAGCAACAGGCAGAGATGTAGGTAAAGTAACTAAACTAAAAGCAAAGGCACTTGCCCAAACAAGTTTCGATAAATAAGAAGGTTTCATGGTTACAATTCCTTGGATATTCTAAGTTCTTTGTTTTGTCTTAATTTCCAAAAACGTTATTGTCTAACGTTCCCAGATGCTCCCTCGGTAATCATGACTTAGATAAATTAAGGAGATATCAATCTAATTGAGTAAAATTTGAAAACTATTACTTGCAAAAAGATGGAGCTTCAAAAATTTCATTATTCACTAGATTTTGAAATACAAAAATGATTAAATTAATAATGGTAGGATAACTTTTATTTTTCTACACAACTTCCTCTAAGGGCAGAAAGTTGCTAATCCAATAGGAATAGGCTAGGAAATAAGTAGGTCGGTATGAAAAAAGGTAACTGGGAATGGTCGTTATTTGTCATTAGTAAGGCTTTCCGGGGTATTGACATTTTATAATATAGTTCTGCTTATTCCCGCCCACCTACTTACTTCTTGAATTTGAGATTGGGTTGAAGGACGGGCGTCTCGCCCGTCCCACAAGAGTTTTACAAGAGTTGCACAAGAGTTGCACAAGAGTTCTACAAGAGATCCCCAAGAGTCCCTCAAGGGATTTTTGCAGACCTTTTTATTTGGAAACCCTTTATCTGAGAGTCTCTGGCAACATCTGTACGATCAGTTGGAGGGGAATTTCTACCCAGTCGGGGCGAGCGCTAATTTCAGAACCCAATGCATAGATGGTCTTCTCGAAAATAAAGGCATTCAAAAGCACTTGCAGTTCTGTAGTTGTGCTTGGCAAGAATGTATCTTCACCAGCGGTCAGTAGATAACTATTCAGGAAAGCAGCGCTCACCCACCCATACCAAAACTGACTCCAGGCTGCTATTAAGGGCAAGCCCTCAGTGCGAACCATTCCACTTTCTATTTCATTGCGAAGCCCGACTTGTGCAGCATAATGGAACGATAGTAGCATTCCTGCCACATCTCTCAAGGGAGAACGCTTCATGCGCCGTTCGCTCAAACTGCGACCCTCACTGCCCTCAAAGTCATGAATGATGAAATCCTTACCCGTATACAGCACGCGTCCCAAATGGAAATCCCCATGATAACGGGTACGCATGGCAGTAATTTTTTGGTTCACGATTAACTGGTAACGTTCCAGAATTTCCTGTTGGCGATTCAGAACGGTTTGTGCCAGTTTTTGGGTATGAGATGGCAAGGAATTGAGCTTATCTTCTAATATCAAGAAGACTTGCCCTGTTAAGTTGCGGGCGGATTGGTAAATGGAACGTTGGTAAAATGATGAAAATGGCTCAGGTGCAAAGTCACGATTCTCGAAATCGCAGGTTAGAGCAATATGGAGTTCTGCCGTACATTGACCCAGTAGTTGGGCACTTACAAGATAGGAACCAATGGTTTGGTTAACCAATTCCGGAGTTTCAAGACTCAGCAATTCTAATGGAGAACCTGAAGGAACGGGTACCTCTTCAATATCTGCTTGCTGCGTCGTTACAAGGTCAAAATAGTCCTGCAAGCTATCCAGGGTGTAGTCCCAGCCATTGCGGGTATCTTGGATATATTCTTGCAAGATTCCAATGGTCATAGGTTGAGCAAGATTTGCCCCTACTCTGTTTGAACTGCGGTACTCTAATGCCCCAGCAATCGGTGCAAAGTGTGTTATGCGTTTTTTCTCACTCAGGAAACGCCGCAGTTCTAAATCGGGATGCATCCCTTCGTCAAGTTTGCGGAGGATTTTTAGAAACAGGCGATTTCCATAAACGACATAAGTATTCTTGAATTCTCCCTGGAGAATGGTTGGTTCGAGGTAGGTATCTCCACTCAATTGGGGTAACAGATCCGTTGCAGTTGCCCCCAATTCTCCTGCCATTCCCTTGTAGGAGCGATTGTGAGTAATTGCATCCACCAATAGAGAGAGAAAGTTTTTGTCTGCTGTCGCATCGAATAAAATCCCTACTTCCTGCCTGCCCTGAACTTCTAGGCGAGCAACTACAGCTTGAGGGTTTTCTGCTAAAATCCCCCTTGCTTGCTCACCTTCTGCATAAGCAAAGAGCAAGAGGTAGGTTTGAGGATCTCCCTGGATGTACTCCAAGCGCAACCAAACTATCTTAGCCTCTGTGTCCTTATAGGACATTAAGACTGTCTCGGTGATATGTGTGGATTGAATAGTCAGGTTTTTACTGTCAAACCATTTACAGGTGTAGAGGTAGTCCTGCAAAATCAACTCTAAAGTGGCTTTTGCTTCTCTTTGGGTAAAAACATTTTGCCACTGACCGCTTACAACTAATGTTGTAAGTTCAGATTGGGGTTTAGGTGCCAAGGTGAGACTGGGTTTGACCGATAATGCAAACCAGTAGAATCCATAGGGACTGAGACTGAGGAAATAACACGAATCCCCAATTGCCGGAAACTCTGTATGACCAAAAATTTCCATTGGCACCAGCCCCTCAAAGGCTGATAAGTTTAATTCCACCGTTTGCACAAATCGGGACAAATTTGCCACTACTAAAATTGTTTCCCCATCATAAGTTCGGGTAAAGGCAAGAACTTTGCGGTTCTTAGGATGCAACAATTCAAAACTGCCCAAACCAAATGCTTGGAAACGCTTCCTAGTCGCTATCAGGCGTTTAGTCCAATACCATAAGGAATTGGGGTTGCCACGTTGTGCTTCTACGTTGATTGCCTCGTAATGGTATTCTGAATCAACAATGACTGGTAAATACAGCTTTTGAGGGTTGGCACGACTAAACCCAGCATTGCGATCCGAACTCCATTGCATTGGGGTGCGAACACCATTGCGATCGCCTACATAAACGTTATCCCCCATACCTATTTCATCCCCGTAATAAAGCACGGGTGTTCCTGGAAGAGACAATAGCAGACTGTTCAGCAGTTCTATTTGACGGCGGTCATTTCCTAAAAGCGGTGCTAACCTGCGACGGATACCCAAATTAACTCTCATTACTGGGTCTTGTGCGTATACCCGGTACATATAGTCCCGGTCTTCATCAGTCACCATTTCCAAGGTTAATTCGTCATGGTTACGCAGAAATACAGCCCACTGACAGTTCTCGGGAATGGATGGAGTCTGGTTGAGAATATCAATAATGGGGAAGTTATCTTCCATCCGCAATGACATAAACAAGCGAGGCATGAGGGGAAAATGAAAGTTCATGTGACACTCATCCCCTGCCCCGTAATATTGGGCTGCATCTTCAGGCCATTGATTTGCCTCAGCCAGAAGCATGCGGTTGGAGTATTTTCCGTCAATGTGCGATCGCAGTTCCTTTAAGAAATGATGGGTTTCCAACAAATTCTCGCAGTTTGTCCCTTCTCGCTCGTACAGGTAAGGCACTGCATCCAGACGCAACCCATCTACCCCCATCGCCAACCAAAAATCGAGAACCTCAAATACCGCCTGCCGAACTGCAGGATTATCATAATTTAAATCTGGCTGGTGGGAGTAGAAGCGATGCCAGTAATATGCCTTGGCTATCGGGTCCCAAGCCCAGTTTGAAGTCTCAAAATCCTTGAAAATAATCCGCGCCTCTTTGTATTTTTCTGGGCTGTCACTCCAGACGTAGAAATCCCGTTCTTTACTACCCTTAGGTGCGCGACGTGCCCGTTGAAACCAAGGATGCTGGTCGGATGTATGGTTGACAATTAATTCAATAATGACGCGAATGTCTCGTTGGTGGGCAGCCTCTAACAATTCCTGAAAGTCTTCCAACGTACCGTAAATTGGGTTAACGTTGGTATAATCGGCAATATCGTAACCATCATCCTTAAGTGGAGAGGGAAAAAACGGCAGCAACCAGATAGCAGTGACACCTAAGTCTTGCAGATAATCCAGTTTTTCTGTCAGTCCCCGAAAATCGCCAATACCATCACCATTACTGTCCGCAAAGGCGCGAACAGGGACTTCGTAAATAATTGCGTTTTTAAACCAAAGAGGATCGTTTTTCAAGATTGAGTTTTGCATTTTTCTTTCAACCGTTCTTAGGCGAGCACCTGTAAAAGTGAATTTACCAGAGCCAAAGCCCGCTTGGGGGCTTCGGTCATAGATTTAACTTGAATGTTAATTAACCTGGCTAATGTAACGGTATCAGTTAAGACCATAGCTGAAATACTTACGTTGCCCATCTAACGTAGGTAAGAGCAATATTGATTGATGTAATTTTACCAAATAAACAATTTTCAACAGATGCCAGTGCTAGTAAGTAGGGTTGTCACAAGTAAAATTATCTAGTTAGGGTTACCCTTTGTCATTTGTCATTTGTCAAATTTAATCTTTTTACATTTCTTAACACGGCTTTTTTTCTTTTCGTCTACCTACATTGAAAAGCAAACATTCTATAATGTAGTTTATGTTACATTTTGGCGAGGGCTTAAGAAATTTATATATTTTGACCCACAATCATTTAACAATATTTAGTTCTTGGGATAGACGTTCGTTAAATGAGTAAAGCTTAATTTGTTAATCAAATGAATTGGCAATTTGCAGCATCCATAAAGTACAAAGAAGTTGTTCATTTAGGTGTAGGTAGGGGCGAACGGTTGTTCGCCCTTACAACTGAATTGCAATCAAGTGTAATAAATCAATCGTTACAAATAAGGGTTGTTCTTTGTCATTAGTCATTTGTCTTGAGCAAAGGACAAAGGACAAATAACTAATAACTCTCAACATAAATTCTGTTGACCGACTTAATCGTGAATTTGTTTGTCTCTACTCCTAACTCAACTTGTGTAAGCCCTGAGATTGATGAATTTTCCAGCTTTGCTGCCAAAAATAGTAAAAGAAATTACAAAAAATAATGCGTATAAGTGCATTAACCTGAGAATAGAAGCAAATATGAGGAAGATATGGTTGTAACCCATGAAAAACGTGCCCTGGGAGTATTTAGCAGTCGTAGAGTAGCAGAGCAAGCACTGAATGAGTTGAAAGCATCGGGTTTTCCAATGGAGAAAGTCTCCATTATTGCTAAGGACGTTGACCAAGGCGAACACCTTGCTAATGCTGAGATGAGTTCGCAAATAGGTCAGGAAAATGTCAATACTGCCGCAGGAGTAGTTGGAGATACTCTCACAGCCACAACTTGGGGTAGCGTTTTAGTTGGTCTTTCAAGTCTGGCACTTCCGAGCTTGGGAGCAGTGTTAGCAGCAGGTTCCCTAGGTGTGGCTTTAGCAAGCAGTATTGGGGGTGTTGCTGTAGGAGCCGCAGCATCTCATAATGTGGTGAATGCGATCGCTAATTTAGGTATTCCTGAAGAACGAGCCAGAATTTACAGCGATCGCATCCATCAAAGTGAATTGTTAGCGATTCTAGAAGGCACAGATGAAGATCTCCAAACAGCAGAGAGAATTCTGAAGGATCGCGATATTCAATATTGGGGCATTTATGATTCCCCGACAGCGTAAATTAACTTATCCTACACACCTCTAAATTGTTAACCGATGTTAACGAAAATATCAATATGGCTCCACAAGCAGTACTTTTAGATGTCGATGGCACGCTGGTCTTAAGCAACGATGCCCATGCTCAAGCCTGGGTTGATGTATTCAAGGAATTTGGCTATGAAGTGCCTTTTGAGGGAGTTCGACCACTGATTGGCATGGGTAGCGATCGAGTCATACCAAGAATGGTACCAGGGCTTACGAAAGAGGAGGGTGAAGGAAAAGCAATCGCCGAGCGACGCAAAGAACTGATTATCAACCACTTTGGCCCTAAATTGACACCAGCTAATGGCGCAAGGCAATTAATACTGCATATGAAAGATGCTGGATTGCGCCTCATTGTTGCTACCTCGGCTTCTAGTCAGGAACTTTCGGTGTTGCTGAAAGCCGCTCAGGTTGACGATTTGCTAGATGAAGCCACTACATCCAGCGATGCCGAAGCATCTAAACCCTCACCAGATATTGTGGAAGCAGCACTGGACAAGCTGAAGATGAAGCCCGACCAAGTTTTGATGCTGGGCGATACACCCTACGATATCCAATCAGCTAATGCGGTAGGAGTCGATCTGATTGCATTGCGTTGCGGCGGTTTTGACGATGCTTCACTAAAAAGTGCTGTGGCGATCTACAACGATCCCGCCGATCTGTTGGCTCACTACAATGATTCGCCTTTTGGGAAACGCTCTTTAACTCAAGTACAAAGCTAGATATTGAGAGCAAACGCAATACACGTTAACTCTCTAGTAGGATGACAAATACAACTGGCAGGACCCTAACAATGACAGATAAGGCAACCAAATCAAATAATCATTTGATAGAGATAAAACAGTACGGTCAGAGTATCTGGATGGATAATCTGACCCGTGACATGATTCAGTCCGGGGAACTCCAAGGGCTGGTTGAGAATGGAGGGATCTGTGGGCTTACCTCTAACCCAGCTATCTTTGAAAAGGCGATCGCTGGTAACGCGATTTACGACGCCGATATTGAAGCTGGTATCCGAGCGGGTTTACCAACTTACAAAATTTACGAGTCGCTGATTTTTGAAGATATCCGCAATGCGTGTGATATTTTACGACCTGTCTATGAAACGTCAAATGGTTTAGATGGCTACGTTAGTATTGAAGTGCCGCCAACCATTGCCCATGATACTCAAGCGACAATTGAGGAAGCCCGACGCTACTTTCAAGAAATTGGTCGTGAGAATGTGATGATCAAAATCCCCGGTACTGAAGCGGGCTTGCCAGCTGTTGAGCAGGTTATTAGCGAAGGGATAAATGTCAATATCACTCTGCTGTTCTCAGTTGACAATTATGCAAAGACTTTCTGGGCTTACATTCGGGGATTGGAAAAGCGCTTAGCTGAAGGTAAAGACATTAGTAAAGTCGCATCTGTAGCGAGTTTCTTCCTCAGCCGGATTGATAGCAACATTGATAAGCGTATCGACCAGAAACTTAGCAAGGGCGTTGACGATCTCAACTTGGAGGCGAAGTTGAGGGCAGTGAAAGGCAAAGTGGCGATCGCTAATGCTAAAATCGCTTACCAGAAATACAAAGAGATTGCTAAGAGCGATCGGTGGCAAGCCTTGGTACAAAAAGGTGCCAAAGTCCAGCGGCTCTTATGGGCTAGCACCAGTACTAAAGACCCCAACTACAGTGATGTTATGTACGTAGATGAGTTAGTTGGTCCCGATACTGTTAACACTTTGCCACCAAACACAATTGAGGCTTGTGCCGATCACTGTGCTCCTGCGAATCGTATTGAAACTGATGTAAACCAAGCCTACAACCTGCTCGAAAATCTCAAAGACCCAGACATCAACATTAATCTGCACGAAGTAATGGATGAACTTCTTGTTGAAGGAATTGAGAAGTTTGTTCAGCCCTTCAACTCCTTGATGAAATCATTAGAAGGGAAGATTAAACAGCTCTCGCCTGTTTAAATAAATATTCGAGGGATTCCTCCTTTCATAGGTATGACCTAAAAAAGTAGGGTGGGCACTGCCCACCATTTAATAACAACAACAAACTGTAGTATTGCGTCTAGCTTAATTTGTTGGGTAGGAATTAATCAATTGATTGGGCTGCTTTCTTTCTCAGGAGCGCCCCTGCACCCCTGCAGCCTTAACCCAACATTTTAGTGCGGACACAGTACTACAATTACAACTTTGTTGCGAATAGATGATTGGTGGGCAGTGCCCACCCTACAACTACAACTACAACTTTGTTGTAAATAGATGATTGGTGGGCAACCCTACTACAATGTAGATGTTTGTGCAGCAGCATCATTATTAGTGCGCCGTGAAGTTGTTCGGCAAATCGGAGTGTTTGAAAATTACTTTTTACACTTTGATGATGTAGAGTGGTGCTTGCGAGCTAAAAAAGCCGGTTGGATTGTTGCAGTCAATCCTGCTTCAATTGTTTGGCACTGTTCACCCGATTTTAAATGCAGACCCTGGATTCATTATTACGATGAGCGCAATATTTGTTACTGTTGGCAAAAACACCGACCCGATCTGGTATTAAAAAGAGTTGTCGTCAGTATTCCTCGGCTAGTTTATTACGCTGCTACGGGACGTTACTTTCTAGCTGAGATTTCCATGAATGGTTTTCAAGATTTTATTAAGGGCGTTTGGGGGCCAATGCCAGGTAAACTTAATTATATTGAATATTCTCTAGAAGAAATTATTCATACACAAGCTAAAGTGTTTGTTCAAACTCCCATATATCAAGATGTTTTCCAAAGCCGGGTTTTAAGAAAGATGGAGGTCGAACAAAAACTAAATCTCTGGGATTTACCTAAGAAATTAATAGGTCGTCTTTGGCTTTGGCTGATGGCTTGGTTTCATAAGCCTATTGATGTTGCCCTAGTGAACTGCCAACATCCTAAACTTTACGCTCTACATCTGGCAAAACAGGTTTACTACTTTACAGGTAATGGGTACGTGCCTGTCTCAATCAATCCCTTTGTTCTTATAAAAGCAGTTATTAAAACCGGAAGCCAAATGTGGCAAATATACTGGCAAATTCATAAGCTTAAGTTATCGCAAATACCAAAACCAAGCCCAACTCCGTTGTTTCCTCTAGTTTCTATCATCATTTGTACGAGCGATCGCCCTAATTTTCTAGAAAAGGCTCTTCAATCACTTGAATGGAGTTGTTATCAAAACTTTGAAGTGATTGTCATTGATGCTTCATCTACAACAAAAACAACTGAAATAGTCTATCGGTTATCTACTAGCGAGAATAGATTCAAACTGAAATTTCTCAAAGTTGAGCAACAAAACATCAGCTACTCCCGGAATATAGGAACTAAATTAGCATCAGGCTCTATTGTTGCTTTTTTCGATGATGATGCAATTCCGCCATCTGAATGGCTAGAACAATTGTTGATTACCTATTCAATACACGGTGACAAATGCGCTGCGGTAGGAGGTAGAGTTCGAGACTTAACTCGTCCGGGCTTTCCCCTACAGTTCTGTCATGGCATCACCAATATTTTCAGCGAAACCATCGCGATCCGTTCTGCTGAAGCTGCCAATTTTAACCAACAAAAAGGTTTTTGGTTCAACAGTTTAATGGGTACTAACTCATCTTTTCGCAAAGACTTACTTGAAAAAATTAACGGCTACGATGAGTTTTTTGATTACTTTCTTGATGAAACAGATGTCTGCTTGCGCTTGATTCAGGCAGGGTATGAAGTTCACTACGCTGATGTTATTATGGATCACTATCCTCAACCCAGTCACAATCGCATTGACCAAAAACACCTTACCTGTTGGTATTCTCTAGCAAAAAATACAACTTACTTTGCTCTAAAACATGGATTAAAAAAAATTCCGTTTCTTATCTTTATCACTCGTTTGGGGTTACTTTTAATTTATCGTTGTCTGTTGAGAATTATTCGTCTTAAATTTACCCATCGTCTTCCAAACTCAACTTTAATTCAGTACATTCAGCAGGCTTCCGACGGGATGCATGATGGTTGGAGTGCTGGGCTAAACCTGCACAAACTCAATCTTGGGAAAGCTAGTTTTAGTGGGGAAACTTGTTGAGCCTTTAAACTTCATTTCTTAGATTTTTAATTTCTAAACTATTATTGGTGTGTGGAAATGCTCCTTTCCTGGAAACAGAATTTCAGACAGTCGGAAGTAGAACACTACTGGGAATTGCTACAAGTGTTAGTGGCGCGGAACCTCAAGGTGCGTTATCGAGGTTCGTTTTTAGGGGTATATTGGTCGCTCCTCAATCCACTTTTGATGACAGGAGTCTATACAGCAATTTTTGGGACGGCATTTGCGTCTTACTATAGCAATTCAATTTTTAACTACGTGCTGGCAGTGTTTACAGGACTGGTAGTCATTAATTTCTTCTCAGCATGTACAACACAAGCATTGTGGAGTGTGGTGAACAATGGGGCGCTGTTGAACAAAATTCGCTTACCCGTGAGTGTTTTCCCTGTCTCGCTTGTTGGAGCAAATGTATTTCAGTTTGCACTTGGAGTATTGCCATTACTCACAATTATGACGTTAGTCAAGTCTAAAAGCCTTAGAGAATAAATATTCCCCAGTGATGGACTATTATCTAAAAAGGAATGAACTGATTTTAAACGTTCTTTGTTCTGATACCTTTAATAAGCTAGATACAATAAAGCTGATTATCAAGTGTAGTCTCAGAGAGGCATTTTGCTACAGGTATAAAACGGCAGATATTATTCTAGAGGCAGCTTCTGATTTCCTCAAGGGTCCTTACTATCTGAAAACAATTGACCCTAAAGCAAAAAATATGGAAGTTTTGAAAATGGGAGAAAAAGCTGTAAAAATCCAGAGCTACCTTTTATATATGGAAAGTATGAGGAAAGTCGTAGGGAAACAGAGAAGACTTTTCATCGTTGGATAAGATTCATGACTTTCAATGGGCATCTTTTGCCTTCTTTCCTATTTCATAAAGATAGTAAATCGACGGGCAATGGATATAAAATTTCTCCCATGCAAGGTTACAGACCTATAAATGTTTTTAGAGCGAGAAAAGCTTTGTATTACAACTTAATCCATCAGCAGGGATTTGTTGTGAAAATTTCCCGATTAGAGTTCTTTAGAGTTTTCGTAAAGACAATGGCAGTGTCTTTAGCAATATTTTTCGATTTTTCTACATTAAAGCATCTTTACAGGCAAACGCTACCTGAACTTACTAATAGAGATTTCTGGGAAAGCTATTTGGAGATTGATTGAAATGTAAGTAAGTCGGTGCATGGGCTAAAGGGTTATTTATGCCGATGTTACAGGTGTAGAGACGTAGTATGCTACATCTCTACTCATACCTACTGCTGCAAAACAATATCAGTTTTTAAAGCTCTTAAAGCTGCTTCTGCCAAGATTCGATGAGCCATTGTTGTTGGATGAATACCATCCCAAAACAAAAACTTATCTGGATTATCGCAGACAGTATAATTATTTGAACAAGCACTGGTTACATTCGTTAAACCAAATTTCTCCGGTTTTCTAATAGCTTCTTGATATAAGGAGTAGGTATCAAGAATGGTAATCTGAGTTTTAGAACCTAACTTTTGGTTAAGCTCCTCAATAGACTTAGCTAAAGCAAGATTGTGGGCAGTTGTCAAAGAACTGAGAGCGCTGGCATTGCCACTATTGCAAGTAGCCGGAAGCTTTCCTAAATCGGGTAAGTTAGCAACCAAGATTTTTTTAGCACCTGCTTTTGAGAGTGACTGAATAGCTGCCGATATATTATTGACTGTTACTGTAGGATTGGCACCACTGTAAAGATAGTCATTTGCTCCAGCCCAAAGGACATAAAGAGCATTCGGACTAAGCTGTTGATTTGTTTTTGTAAAACCATAAACTTGCGTTAGCAAACCTGGTATTCCATTTACGCCATTCGTTCCGGTTGTCGCACCACCGTAGGCTAAGTTAGTGTTTTGTTCAGAAGTTGCCAATTTAGAGGAAAGATATTCTACCCAAACCAAACCATTAGAATAACGTCCTTGGAAGTAGGGAGGGTTTGGAGGATAGGCTCTACCTGTTGCTTGAAATACGTTACCAGCATCTGAGAGACTATCACCAAACACATACAGTTTGTTTATTTGATGAGAAGTCTGTGTCATATCAGAGTTTTCCATGGGAGCTGCGATCGCAACCAAAATGGAAGATAAAAAAGCAAGTCCTGCTACAAGAAATAGTTTTTTCACTTGAAATAAAACCTCTCGTTTAAAAGCTCTCCTCAGCATTAAAAAGGAGAGCTTTTATGGGGTATATAAATCCAATCCTATTTAAATCTTTTAGCTTACTGCCTACAGGCAATGCTGATTGGCTTACTCTCCAACTCTAACAAATCATTTAGCGAGGTGAGTGTAAGAAACCGAACACTATAGGGCTGATTTTGATTTTTTTCAGCTTTCAATTTCATACCGACCTACTGAATCAAGCTTTTATCCTCAAACAGCAGATTGCACGAGTTGTTGCTGAGCCTTTCGGTTTTTGACAACACGTGCAGGTACGCCTACAGCTACAGTATGCCGTTCAACTGAAAACTCTCCATCCTAAAGGCTGGAGAGATAGAGAAAAACAGGATTAATTGCACCACCAGTGTAAACTGATGCGTGAGTTAGGCAGGGGTTAGCCCAGTTTTACACTTCAGCTTTACAGCGCCGAGTTAATAGATGCTCTTTTCTCCAACTTTGAGGTGGAATACCGTGGTGTTGACGAAACTGTCGTGAGAAATGGCATGCATTTTGATAGCCAAGAGCAGAAGCAATCTGTTCAATAGTTTGATCTGTGTTTTGGAGTAGGGATCGTGCGGCAGTCATTCGGCGCTTAACAATCCAACCGTTGACAGTTTCTCCTGTAATTTTTGCTACTCGGTTAGTTAAGTAAGCTGAAGAGTAACCAACAGCTTCAGCGACATCGCAAAGCGTGATTCCTTGATCGAAATTTGCTTCTATATATTCAAAAACTTCTTTCAACTGGGGAACTGATGGAAAGATAGATTCAGAAGAAGCTTCTGATGAACCATTAGCAACATTGACTGGCTGTGCGAGTTGCTGGTAGCAAGCAGCATACCAATACTGGATGAGTTTAGCTTGTTTTTCCAACCTGACGGAAATAGCTCTTAATAACTGCTGGACTGTACATGGCTTGGTGATGTAGTCATCAGCTCCAAGCTCCATACCTTTACGAAGAGATGCTTTAGAATCACTACCAGTTAAAAAAATGAAAGGAACAATAGCTGTGACAGGATCTTGACGCAGTGCAGTCAAGACACCAAAGCCATCCATATCTGGCATTTTAATATCGCAAATCACTAAGTCAGGTACACACTCCTGTGCTTTTTGGATGCCAACACTACCATTTTCAGCACCAATCGTTTCAAAACCTTCAGCTTGAAGACCGTCCACGAAGATATTGCGAGTCATTACATCATCTTCAATAATTAAAATCTTTTTTGACGATTCCTGCATCATGTTTAATCACCAGAATATGTGGTAGTTGCTGAATTCAAGGTTCGAGTTATAGGAAACACTTATAGAGTGAGGAACTACGAGCAAGTTGATGGCAACTTAACGGTGAAAGTACTGCCTGCACCAACTACACTTTCTACAGAAATTTCACCTGCGTGTAGGTCAACAAGGGTTTTTACAATCGAAAGCCCCAGCCCAGTACCAGGTATACTGTCAACATTACTGCCACGATAAAATGGCTCAAAGATTTGTTGCTGATCTACAGCTGGAATACCGATACCAGAGTCTTTGATTTGAAAAATGACTTCTTGACTTTGACAAGTGAGTTCAAAAGCCACCTGACTCCCTGGCGCTGAATACTTGATAGCGTTTGAGAGCAAGTTCGTTAAAATATGCTGTAACAGCTTTGGATCTACATAAGCACTATTACAGACGCCGTTAGTAACAAAGTCAACTAACTTTTGGTTACCACTGGTTGACTGTATCTGTGCTACTATATCCAGACAAAATCTATTTAGGTTAATTAGTCTGGGCTCGCATATCAACTTTGCTGACTCTGCTTGACCATATAGTAAAATTTCATCAAGTAACTCACTAATTTGTTGAACAGCAACTTGAATCAAGTCGAGGTAAGAGCGGTTTTTTTCTTCAGTCCAATTATGAATGTGCCGTCTGAGTAAGTCGGCGGAAAAAGAGACAACGTTCAAAGGGGTGCGGAATTGATGGCAAAGCATGGAGACAAAGCGTTCCCTGAGTTCGCTGAGCCGTTTTGCCTGTTCGAGGGCTTGGCGAACTTCTGATTCTGCCTGCTTATAATCGGTAATATCAATCGCTGTAACTAGCTCAACTGAGTGATTTGAAAAATCCAGCACTCCATCAAGCGATCCCACCGTGCAAGCCAGCCAACGTTCTGTACCGTTTTTCGTCAGAATCTGCATCTCCTGATATTCACCACAGGCAGATCCATCCTGTTTGTGAACTTGCCTCAGCTTTTTATTTTTAATAAGTCTTTTAACTTCAAAGTTATTTAGCAATTCCTTTCTTGGGTAACCCGTAAGGCTCTCGGCAGCTGGATTTACATAGCAAATGCATCCATCATAAATGAGGAAGATGCTTGCTGCTGTGGTTTCTGCCAAAGTACGAAATCTAGATTCATTCAGCCTGAGGGCTTCTTCCGTTCGCTTGAATTCAGTAACATCCCATATACTCCATACTCTACCAATAATTTTGTCTCCAAGCCGTTGTGGTTTAGAGTAATGTGCAAATACCCTGCCATCTTTCAGTTCTACTAAATCGTAGCTCTCCTCATCTGATTGGCTGGACTTCTCCCAAACAGACCTGCGAAAAAGTTCTGCATCCTTAACCTTACTCTCAAAAAAGGTTTTAGCTTGGTTACATTTTTTGGAAAGATTGACGGATGGTGGCAACTGCCACATCTCTATTAACTTTTGATTATAGCAAAGAAAGTTCCCTTCAATATTTACTGCAAGTATACCATTTACCGTGGATTCTAAGGTAGAACGCAATAGAGAAAGAGATGTTTTTAGTTCCGTTTCTGTTTTTTTGTATTCAATAGCGTCCTGCTGCAAATCCTGTTGAACATCTAAGGACTTAGTAGCATAACGTTGCATACTTAATTCTACTAATTCATTACTGTTGTCACGGGCAAAAGCGCAACCAAACTCCCTACCTTGGTTTTTTGCGTAGTTAATAGTAATTTCTACTAGAAAAATTCTCCCTGCTTTGGTTTGGTGTCGCGATTTGAAGGTAATGGAACTTTGCCGTTTAAGGGTTGCCCATTGCTCTGACCAATTTTGTTGCAAAAAATCTATGTCTATGTTTTGGAGTGTCATCAGGAGTAATTCCTGACGGGAATACCCTGTCATTTGACAAAAGGCGTCATTGACATAGAGAAAGTGAGCGTTTGCATCCAAACAGAATGCGGCGTCTGCAACCTGATTGATTAAAATGTGTCCAAATTGGAACTTTTCTTCTGGCTCTTGGGCCGATTGAGAATTAGATTCAAATAACATATGGTCGCCAAAAGACATCGCCCCCCTCCCGCTTATTTGCATGAACCATCATTGTGGCGATCAATGGGCTTGTAATCTAGATTTCCTAAGTTGTTAGGGCTATTTTTTCCCCCAAAGATTAACTTATCAGAGTTTTAAGAAAAATTAATATATTTTTACAAAAACACTAAAAAATGAGACTTCCAATGCTTTCGACTAGCTTTGTGCTGTTTAACTCAACAGCTACTTGTAGCTTGTACAAGACTGTAGGAAGCAAAAACTTTAACAAACAACTTTAAGCTCTGAAGCACAGAGCTAAACCTGCATTTATAGTACTAAAGTACTATAAATGCAGTTGATTTGGGACGAAAGTGAAATAGCTATCATTTTCATGGAAAGACACTTTCTTTCATCAGCGTAACTTCTCTTAATTAACTCTTTCATGAATTCAACTACAAAATTATTTACAAAGTCATCCGTCATAAGAGATAGCCTTAAGTTGAACACCTATAGTATGTATCTCTAAGCATCTACCAACGGAAATAGCCTGTGTAAAGCTTGCCAGTGTATATGGCAACAGCGTTTTGGCAGATCCAAATTTAATGTTATATATTATACAAATAATCGTGGATTTTGAGGAAATTTGGCTAAAATATTAAGATTTTATTAAGAATAGTAGGTTTCCTACTTCTCCCATTTGCAATAGTTGCCCAATTGACTTGATTTTTCTTTTCAGATAATTAAATCTCTCAAGAAGAATTTGCAACTAAATTTTAGTATTGATGAGATAGAAGTCAAAATAAATTTGTCATCTGTCTAAAGTTATACAAATAAATTTTATAACTGATTGGCTTAATCTATCAGAAGACAGAAGAAAGTTGTTAGAACTTTCTCAGTAAGCGTTAAAATTAGCACAATGAAGAGCAAAAAAATTGATAACCCGATCAAAAGATTCTTCATTGCAGCAAGGTCTTGAGCTTTTGTAGTCTTGTTTCCATAAGCACAGGCTTGATTGTTTTATCTTGAACGTAAAGATTTATTTACTATCAAGAAAACGGAGAGATATCGTTCTCAGGATTCACCAAATATGGTGAGCCCTTTAAAAGAAGCAAACTTTGGCATGACAAATACCGGAGGCTGCGAGTGAAAGCGCAGCTAAGCAAGCTAACTGGCACCCTCTCCAAGATTCAGGGAGTACGTAGAAGCAATGAGCCAAAACTATACTCAAACAATCTCGAATAATGGCGCTCAGCCATACGAGGTATACCAACCAAATGGCGGTGTACAAACTGCACCGAATAGCAGTAAGCACCAAGCCAACGGACAATCGAAGGATACGAACATAGCCACTCTTGTTGTGGAAGACACACAACGCAGTCTTACGGTTGCGGATGCGATCGCAAGAATGATGGAAGCTTTGGGAGTAACCTCTGCCTACGGTGTTGCAGGCGGTGCGATGGCAACTCTTTGGGGTTCCCTATCGAACAGCCTCTTGGAAGTGCTAAACTTCCGTCATGAAGCAGGAGCTGCCTTTGCGGCAACTGAAACCTACTTTGCCACAGGTCGCCCTGCAGCAGTTTTCACGACAGCAGGACCGGGAATCACCAACGCTCTGACGGGGTTATTTGCTGCCCGTGGTGAAGGTGCAAAAGTGATTTTGCTCTCGGCTTGTACTTCAGCACCACAACGCGGACGGTGGGCTATTCAGGAAACCAGTAACGAAACATTGCCCAGTAATGGAATTTTTACATCTGGGACGATATTCAACTACGCAACTACTGTAGAAAACGCTGCACAACTTCCGCAGATTTTTCGCAAATTGGCTCTGGGTTTATCCCAACCTGGAGGTTTCGTTGCTCATTTGAGCATTCCCACTGCCGTACAAACAAGTTTACTCTCTGAGATGCCTTCATACAAAGGAGTTTACTGCTCTTTGGTCTCACCCAGCCAAGAAGCTATTCTGAAAGCTGCAGAATTGCTCTCAGAAGGACCGTTTGCCATCTGGCTGGGTTTTGGTGCTCGTGACGCAGCAGAAGAAATTCGCCAACTTGCCGAAATGACTGGAGCGGCAGTTATGTGTTCCCCTCGTGGCAAAGGCATCTTCCCCGAAGACCATCCCCAGTTTGTGGGCGTTACAGGTTTGGGCGGTCATGGTTCTGTCTTCACCTATATGCAACAGCAAACTCCTTTCCGGACGCTTGTGCTGGGAACGCGTTTGAGCGAGCCAACTTCTTTCTGGAATGAGACGTTGCTTCCTCCAGGAGGCTTTATCCATGTAGACATTGACCCTACAGTACCTGGGGTAGCCTATTCAAAGGCTGAAACCTTTGCTATTCAGTCTGATGTCAAAACCTTTTTACAAGCACTGTTGCAACACGAGCACCTAATTGCAAGTGCTGGCATAAAAGCTTTTAACTTACCCCGTCCCGAACAGCAGGTTCTTTCAGAAGGTCCAGACTCTCCAGTCAGACCAGAAGCCCTCATGCAGGCAATTCAAAAGGTAGTTGTTGAACGTAGCAATGCTATAGTTCTCGCTGAGTGTGGTAACTCCTTTACTTGGGCAACTCACCTTTTAAGATTTAACCAAGCAAACCGTTACCGTGTCAGCACCGGGGTTGGGGCAATGGGTCACGCCGTTACAGGAGTTGTCGGAGCTGCCCTTGGACGCAATGAGAAAGCTGTAGCTATTGTTGGGGATGGAGCAATGCTAATGAATAACGAAATCAGCACTGCTGTCAAGTACCAAATTCCCGCTGTCTGGATTGTACTCAACGATGCTCGCTACAATATGTGCCATCAAGGTATGGCAATGTTGGGGCTCACGGGTGCAGATCCATTAATCCCTGAGGCAGACTTTGTCATGATTGCTCGGGGTATGGGAGCTGAAGGAATCCGCATCAACAAAGAGTCCGATCTTGAGGCTGCACTAGAAAAGGCAATGGCAGCCCCCGGTCCATTCGTGGTTGATGTCATTATTGACCCCGATAAACGCGCACCATCCAAAGGACGAAACGCTGGTTTGGCAGCACAGGGAGTCAAAGCAGCTTCTAGCGAAAAGACCGTTTCATTTCCAAATGTTTCATTTCCAAATGTTTAGTCCTTAATCCTTTGTCCTTTGTCATTAGTTACTTTTCTAAGCACAAAGGATTAAAGACAAAGGACGAATGACACTGGACAAATGACGAATGTGAGGAGACAAATAGTGAACTTATTTGAAACAGTAACAGAAATGGGTCACGAGCAAGTGCTCTTCTGTAATGGCAAAGACCCAGAAATCAAAGCGATTATTGCCATACATGACACTAGTTTGGGACCTGCAATGGGCGCGACAAGGCTGTTGCCCTACCCTAATGAAGAAGCTGCACTCAGAGATGCTCTACGTTTAAGCCGTGGTATGACTTACAAGGCTGCTTGTGCGGGCATCCCAGTTGGTGGTGGGAAAGCAGTTATTATTGCCCATCCTGAAAATAAGAGTGAAGATTTATTTAGAGCTTACGGACGTTTTATTGAAAGACTCAACGGGCGTTTTATCACAGGTCAAGATGTGAATCTCACCCCCAATGATGTGAGAACCATCAGTAAAGAAACTCGATACGTAGTGGGGGTAGAAGAAAGGTCTGGAGGACCTGCTCCTGTGACAGCATGGGGTGTTTTTCTAGGGCTCAAAGCTGCTGTAGAGTTTCGTTTGCAGACCAAAGACTTGAAGGGTTTGAAAGTAGCAGTTCAAGGTTTGGGAAATGTAGGTAGCAATTTGTGCCAACACTTACATGAGAACGGGGCAAAGCTATTTGTTACTGATATCAGCCCAGAAAAGACAGAGCCAGTCAAGCGTCTTTATGGTGCAACTGTTGTTGAACCAGAAGAAATTTACTCCTTAGACGTAGATGTGCTCTCTCCTTGTGCTTTAGGGGGAATTCTCAATAGTGAGACAATTCCTCACATCAAAGCATCGGTTATTGCTGGTGCTGCCAATAACCAACTGGGAGTTGAGCAACTCCACAGCCAAATGTTATCCGCAAAAGGAATTCTTTACGCTCCTGATTACGTTATTAATGCAGGCGGGCTCATCAACGTTTACAACGAGATGATTGGCTACGACGAAGATAGAGCTTTCCAGCAAGTAAAGAATATCTACGACACTCTACTTGAAATTTTTGACAGAGCGAAAAAGCAGGACATCACAACCAACGATGCTTCCAAGCAGTTGGCAGAGGACAGAATCAAAAAAGCAAGACACCTCAAGGCTGTGGCTGTAGTGTAAAGGAGTAAGAAATGGTAACGGAAAAAAATACGTTTGCAACATCCGCATTTATTGCGACTGCGCCAGAAACTGCTTATGAGTACCTCTGTAGTTTAAAAAACCTCGACGAGTGGACACTTTATAGCCGGATGCAAGAGCAAGTTGACGAAGATACTTGGGTTGGAACTGCATCTGGTTATCAGACAAGGCTCTACTATCATGTTAAAAAACTGGAACACCCGGTTTTCCACGGTATTGAGTGGCACTGCGGGTTAGAGTATAAGAAATATTATCAGGTTTATCCTGTCCTGCTTTTCTCTCCCGATTACATTGAGCCGGGAACAGATGAAAAGGGCGTGTACTTACACTGGATCAGCTTTGTCGATCCAAAACGGCGCTCTCCATTAATTATGGAGGGAATTCACACGGTCCACACTTCCGAGTGCCGTTCCCTCAAAGGTAATTTGGAACGCAAGGCTGGTCTTACGACCGCAGCAAAAGGACGTTACTACATTGATACCGACACTATCTATGTTAATGCCCCGATAGAAATGGGGGTCGAGTTTCTGTCAGATCTGCGGACGATGGATGACTGGGCACACCTGCTGAGAGCAGATGGAGATATTGCTCCTCAGTCGGGTGAATTTCGAGATGAATATGACCAAAAGGTAAAAGTGACCCTGCGATCGCAACCTGTTAGCAAATGGCACTTGTTGGAACAGGAATACTATTATCCCGACCACAAATTTTATCAGCGCTGTGTAGTATTACTTATTCCCACATCCTATGCGTTTGGTGACCCTGAGGCTCCCGGCTTCATCCAGCACCGCATCGCATTCTGGAAAGTAGGCGAACAACTGCCTCACGGGAAACTCCAGATCGAAGACTTTGGCTCTGAAAGCTTGAACATCAAACGTCTTTTGGAAGCCAAAGCAGGTAACTTAAATAATTTAGCTCAAGGTCTGAGCTATATGCCAGAAGCAAAATAATTAGTGGTTAATAGTTAAGTAAATAACAAAATTAACTAATTATGTACAGATGCTTCAAACAGCGCGTCTCTACAACCACGATTTAAACAATCGTCAGGGTGACAACGCCGTTATTGCTTGTGCTGAGCAATGCAAAATTCAACCACCAACATCCAAATTCAACTCATGTTGTAACAGATGAAACTGAAGCAACTTTCGACTACATTTCTTTCGTTTTGCGTTGCCACTTTTTGTGGAATGAAAGCAGCAGAGGCTGCATCGTTTACAGTGCTTGCTGACGGTCTTGACAATGCACAAGGTCTAAGCGTGGGTCCTGACGGTAGTATTTATGTTGTAGAAGCGGGAAAGGGAGGGAATGGAGCTTGCGTTCCACCTCCAAGCGGTCAAGGTGATAACCTATGTTATGGAGCAAGCGGTGCAGTCACAAGAATTAAGGATGGTAAACAAGAGCGTGTCCTCACAGGGCTTCCCTCCATTGCAGCACCAAGTGGATCTCAAGCTGCCGGTTCTCGCGATATACTGTTTGATGCGAGTGGAAAGCCCTATGTTCTGATAGGGTTGGGAGCTAATCCAGCCGCTCGTAACGCTACGTTAAGTAATACTGACCTTGGGAAAATCATTGCTCCCGACTTTGAGACAAATTCTTGGATCGGTATTGCTGACATTGCAGGCTATGAACTTGCTAATAATCCAGATGGGGAAAATATAAGTAGTAGCCCGATATCTTTCTTAATAGATCGAAATAATTTTGTTTTAGTTGATTCAAGTGCAAACGACTTGCTGAGTGTAGGCACGGATGGGAGTAATTTGCAGGCGATTGCAGTTATTCCCAAGCAAACCATCACGAATCCAGTCTTCCCACCTTCCAACACCCCATCTGTTGAGCCATCAGAGGTACCAGATTCTCCCGAACCACCACCACTCACGGAAATTTCCACTCAAGCAGTACCTACAGGTGTTGCTAAAGGTTCAGATGGTGCTTATTACGTAAGCATATATACTGGTTTTCCATTTCTAGAGGGTGGGGCGAAAATCTATAGAGTTGGTTCTGATGGTCAACCAACAGTTTACGCAGATGGCTTTACGCAGTTGACTGACCTTGCTTTCGATGGAGAAGGCAACTTATATGCCTTGCAGTATGCTAATGAGTCTGCTTGGAAAGGAAATCTAGAAGGTTCTCTCATCAAAATAGCACCCGATGGCAGTCGTACAACACTCCTAAGTGGTGATGGATTGGAAGCACCTGGTGGTCTGACAATTGGTTCTGATGGTGCAATTTATGTGACAAACCGGAGCGGTCGCCTGGGACAAGGGCAAGTTTTACGAGTGAACAACTCAAAATCTGTTCCTGAATCTACTTCCACACTCGGCGTCCTAATATTAAGTGCTTTGGGCTTTTATCAGTTGCATAAAGGTAAGCGAAAAGCACTCGTAAATGGACTGGTGAAGAATAGCTAAAAAGTTTTGCCCAACACAAGAGCCTGACTCCTCACTCCTGGGTAAAAAGCTTCAAGTTGACAATGCTAGTTTCTCTCAAAAGGGAAGAACTGTAGCAGGAGACGCTTGATGTTTACGCCCCGATTACCGGGGTTCATTCTTAATAACGCTGATAAGACATTCCACAAACTACCAACTCTCAATTTAAACGTATGAAGTTTAAGTCATTTGCCCTTGCATTTCTCACGCTTTGTGCTGCGGCGAGCGGAACAAGTGCTGCACAAGCTGCATCATTCCAGGGAACTCCCGAAGTAGTTGCTAGCGGTTTTGATAACGCAAATCATGCTACCTTCGGTCCCGACGGCCTTCTTTACGTACCAGAAGGTGGTGTAGGCGGCGATGGTGATGGTGGAAGAAGATGTACGCCATCACCAAGTACTCAATACGTTCCTATATGTACTGGTGATACTGCTGCTATTTCCAGAGTTAATGTAGCAACCGGCTCATCAGAACGTATCCTTAGCAATCTTCCATCTTTAGCACAGCAACCATTGCAAGATCAGGGTGCGGGTCCTGCGGATCTTCAATTTTATAACGGTAAAGCTTATCTAGTATATGGCATGGCTGGCGATCCCAATAACCGGGATAGCATCCTGGAATCCCCTACCCTCGCACAGCTGTACGAAATAGACTTGAACACTGGTGAGAGGAAAAGCCTTGCCGATTTTGCAAAGTATGAAATTGAAAATAATCCCGACGGCACAGATTTGATTGTTAACCCCTACAGTCTAGCAATCAAAGATGGTTATGCTTACGTTACTGATGGGGGTGCAAATGTCATATACAAAGTGGGACTGAATGGCGAAGGCATTCTTAAAGCAAATGCTTTCCCCAAGCAACCCGCAGTCAATCTCAATTTCCCAAGCCCTGAGGCTTTGGGTCTAGGTCCAGAACAATCAATTGCTTTTCAGCCAACACAGCAATCAGTACCTACGGGTATCAAAGTTGGACCCGATGGTGCTCTATACGCAACGGAATACACTTATTTCCCATATCCAGAAGGACAAGCACGTGTCTGGAAAATCAGCGATGATTTGGAGCAATTCACCGCAGTTGCTGAGGGCTTTACCCAACTCACTGACCTAGCTTTTGATGAAAAAGGCGACTTGTATTTGTTGCAACACTACAACGTTCCAGAATGGGAAGCTCTTGCACCGGGCGGAGATAAGAGCGGTTCTATCATTAAACTAGCTGCTGATGGAACTCGCGAAACTATCTACAGTGGTGTAGAACTGGGTGCAGCTAGTGTTTTAGATTTTGGTCCGGATGGTAAATTGTACGCCGTAGCTGGCAGCCGATTCGCAAAACAAGGAACCGTCCTCGCTTTTGACCTTAAAGAAGGTGAGGGTGGAGCGAAGAAAGTGCCCGAACCTGCCACTGCAGTCGGCTTGGTCGCAGTTGCTGGATTTGCAGCTAAGATGCTGAAGCGCAAGCGCCAAGAAGATTTACTAGCTAAGGTAGAAACTCTCTAATTCCTCGTTTTTTGGCTCTTTCCAAGAAATGCCTAAGAAATAAGTTGCTGCCCAAAAAGGTCTTTAAAAAGGCAGCAACCCAAATTCAAAGTTCCCAGACAAAATCCGGGAACGACAAAACCTAAGTAAGAGTATAACTCGTAACACTGGGACTTCATCATGGGATTAGTAAAGAATTTATCAATTGCCTTGGTCAGTGCTGGCGTTATGGTATCGACAGTAGCTGCCCAAGCTAAAGCTGTCACCTTAACATACGATAGAAGTATTAGTGGTCCTGGCTTAGCTCCCGGACAACTCTTTGTTCCCCAGGGTGTAGGAGTGCAAGACTCGACTAACCTGTTCTTTGTAAGCAATGGTCGCGGTCTCAACCCGGACGGTTCTTTTAACCCAAATGTCGGTAACCGGGTTGATGTTTTTGACCAGCAGGGCAACTATCTGAGGTCAGTTGGCAGCGGTCGCCAAGGACGTGGAGAAGGGATTGACGAGCCAGCAGACCTAAAATTTGACTCTCAAGGCAACCTGCATATAGGTGATGTTTTCAACAGCGAAATTGATGTATACAATCCTAACACTGGTGAATACATCAGATCCTACGGTTCATTTGGCGGTCCTGTAGAAGGTAGGTTATTCTTCGGACCTGGTGGTATGTCCTTCGATCAAAAGGGGAACGTATGGATTACAGACTTTAGCACTGATGTAGTTAAGGTGTATGATGGTAACACTGGGGATTTAATTAAAACTATTGGTAGCAGTGGTAACGAACTAGGTCAATTTGTAGGACCTGCGGGTATAACCGTTTCCCCAAACACTGGCAGAATTTATGTAGGCGATCAATATAACGGTCGCATTCAAGTTCTCGATTCCGAAGGTAATGCTCTGTTTGCCTTTAGCGAACGGGGCTCCGCACCTGGGCAATTAAGAGAGCCAATCGGTGTAGAAGTGGACGAGTACGAAAACATCTACGTAGCTGATTCTCAAAACAGCCGCGTTCAGGTATTTGATAAGGACGGCAACTTCCTCACTGCATTTGGTGAACCTGCCCGCAATGCTGCGGGCGAAATTGTGCCGCCTCCAGGCCAGGGTGGTCTTCCCTTTGGCGATCCTCTCGTCCTCGAACCAGGCGTCTTTAACTGGACTGCTGGTCTACACTACGACAGAGGCAAACTCTACGTGGGTGATTTCTTCCAAGGTCGCGTCCAAGTGTTAAACGTGGACAACAAACCTGCAGCCAAGGTACCTGAACCTGCTTCCATATTAGGTTTAGGTGCGGTAGTAGCTGGGGCTGCTGCTATCCAATTGCGGAAACATCGGCAACGCAAGTTAGTAACTGGTTTAGAAGGATAACTACAAATCCTATTTAATCTTGTAGGCTGAGCACTGCTTACCACACTTTGAAACAGCGGTTAATGCTCACCCTACTCATAATCTTGCATTTCCTCAACCCCTAACCTCTTTACCAGGCAATGTCCACCAAATATTCAAGTGGTGGGCAATGCCCACTACTTAACTTCACATTCATTTTGTCATCAACTTTTCATCCGTTTATAGTAATTTCGTACTATTATTTGATGAACAGTTTAACTCCAAACATAATTTTTAACAAATCTCAACAAACAGAATAAACTTTATTACACATTATTTTCTTATTTTTTGTAAATTTTTAATAATTACTTACAAAATTATATTATTCTTAATTTTTTTTTTGATGAAAATAAACTAGATAACTGGCGAATACGCAGTGTTTATGACAGTATAAGTAAAAGCAAATAGACCAATATTTTCAGTTTAATTAACCAAATATCTTATGAATACTGAATTTTTGTTTTAGTCGTTTAACCAATATATTTATCAACTTACTTTTTTAGCTCATCAAGCTCGCATTAATTCTTTACTATGGTTTCTACAACTTGTTTAGAAAAAACCAATATTAAGATTACTGACTTACTGTATAGCTGGCTAAAACAGCGCCTTGCTAAAGAAACTCTCGACTGGTTAGATGCCAAAAAAGAGCAGATAGGAACTGGTACCAAAGTGCGAGTTTTTTTCAGTGCGTTCAGTGCTGTACCGCGCTACACAGGTAAAAGTGACTTAAACTTAACTGCAGAAGACTTGGAAGTTGCTTCCGGCATCAAGGCAGATTGGTTGCCCACTCATTGGAGTGTAGACCAAACAGCCCGAATATTCCTAGTCCTGTCTTTACCTCAAGACGACTCAGACAAGTTCTTGCAAACTTTAGAGCAAGTTTTTACTGCAGCCGATGTAGGAGAACTTGTTGCTCTTTACCAAGCTTTACCACTTTTACCTTATCCAGAAAAGTTTCGCGCTCGTGCTGCTGAGGGAGTTCGCAGCAACATGACAGCGGTTTTCAATGCTGTTGCTTTACGCAATCCCTATCCAGCAGAGTATCTTGATGACATCGCTTGGAATCAGATAGTCCTCAAAGCTTTGTTTGTAGGTAGTCCTCTACATCTCATCCAAGGGCTGGATCGGCGTGCCAATTCGGAACTAGCCAGAATGCTAACTGATTACGCTCACGAACGCTGGGCAGCTGGGCGTTCAGTATCTCCCGAACTTTGGCGATTGGTCGGGAGATTTGCCAACACATCAATGTTACCGGATTTGGAGCGAGTGATACAAAACCCCGACCCCGTTCAACAAAGAGCGGCTGCTCTTGCGTGCGCCGAGTGTCCTGAACCCTCAGCTAAAAAGTTACTCGATCGCTATCCAAACTTACAAGCAGAAATTCAAGCAGGGCTTCTTTCTTGGAAAACGCTATTAGTTAGTAGTTTTACTAACCACTAACCACTAACCATTAACCATTAACCATTAACCAAGATACGAATATGAACGGTCATATGATGTTTATAGATCCCCACATTCACATGAGTGCCCGCACAACTGACGATTACCAAATGATGCGGCAATCTGGAATTGTGGCGGTGATTGAGCCAGCATTCTGGTTTGGACAACCCCGTACTAGCGTTGGTTCTTTCCAAGACTACTTTAGCAGCTTAGTGGGGTGGGAAAGATTCCGAGCTGCTCAGTTTGGAATCAGGCATTATTGCACAATTGGACTAAACTCCAAAGAGGCAAATAACGAGCCATTGGCAGAGCAAGTTATGGAGCTTTTGCCCCTATACGCTTGTAAAGAAGGTGTTGTTGCCATTGGTGAGATTGGCTACGATGATATGACTCCAGCAGAAGACAAATATTTTCGCTTGCAGTTGGAGTTGGCAAAAGAATTAGATATGTTGGTGATGATCCACACGCCCCACCGAGACAAAAAGGCAGGAACCAGTCGCAGTATGGATGTCTGTCTGGAACACGGATTAAAACCATCACAAGTGATTGTAGATCACAACAACGAAGAAACCGTGCGGGAAGTTTTGGATCGTGGATTTTGGGCAGCCTTTACGATCTACCCCAATACAAAAATGGGTAATGCTCGTATGGTCGAGATTGTACGTCAATACGGATGCGATCGCATTATCGTAGACAGCAGCGCTGATTGGGGAGTGAGCGATCCCCTAGCCGTGCCCAAAACAGCCCAGTTGATGTTAGAAAGGGGAATTCCAGAAGCTCACGTGCAAGCCGTGTGTTATGAAAACGCACTTGCTGCTTACAGCCAAAGCGGTCAAATGCAAGAGTCCGACTGGCTCAACCCATCACCAATAGATCAACGCCAGTTGTTTAATGGTAACTCCGTACTGCGGGGACAAAAACCATTAGTAGAAGAGCCCAACCGCGAATATGCCCTTATTGAATAAAGAGTTAGTAGTTAGTAGTTAGGAGTTAGTAGAAAAATTCACCACCAACCACTAACCACTAACCACTAACCACCAACCACCAACCACCAACCACTCCTTCATAATGAACACTGCAACTCTAAATTCCCATCGGGTATGGGCGTATCTTCAGTTAATGAGACCTGCTAACATTGTCACTGCATGGGCAGATATTCTGGCAGGGTTTGCAGCTTCAGGGTGCGTTGTTTTTTCAAACGAAGTTGGGATTGCGGAGGCAACGCTAAATAACTTGTCCCCCCTCCTATGGTTGCTGCTAGCAACTACGGGACTGTACGGTGGGGGGGTTATTTTTAATGACATATTTGATACTGAAATAGACGCAATAGAACGACCGGAGCGACCTATTCCCAGTGGAAGGGCATCGCGTATGGGGGCAATTATTCTGGGAAGTTTGTTTTTAAGTGTTGGTGTACTTGCAGCCTCTCAAGTCAGTTGGTTGAGTGCAACTCTGGCAGTGGGTATTGCGGCAGCTGCGATTTTTTATGACGCCTATGGGAAGCATCACCCTGTTTTTGGTCCACTCAACATGGGAATTTGTCGCGGTGGTAACTTATTGCTTGGCGTCAGCGCGGTCTCAACAATGGTTTCAGAATATTGGCTTCTCAGTTTGATTCCCATTGTTTACATTGCTGCTATCACAACCCTAAGTCGGGGTGAGGTGCATGGAGGTAAAGCTAGCACTGGCATCATAGCACTATTACTTATTGGCACAGTCATTGCTGGGCTTTTAGGGTTGGGATTATTGAAAAATTATCACCTACTTGCAGTATTACCGTTTATTGTGCTGCTAGGCATACGGGTGTTACTGCCCTTTATGAAAGCAGCCAGCAACCCAAGCCCAGAAAACATCCGTACAGCTGTAAGAGCCGGTATCCTGTCGTTAATCGTCTTAGATTCTACAATGGCTGCTGGTTTCGCAAACTTGCCATACGGATTGTTAGTTCTGTTGTTATTACCTATTTCGATGGCATTGGCACAAATCTTTGCCGTCACTTGAGCGGGAATCGGTAATCGGTGGTCAGTTATCAGATTTTGGTTACTGTTCACTGTTTACCCTTCACTGGTCACTGGTCACTGGTTACTGTTCACTGGTCACTGTCAAATGCGAATTCTGATTTATTCTTACAACTATCACCCAGAACCCATTGGTATTGCTCCTCTAATGACTGAACTGGCAGAAGGACTGGTAAAGCAAGGTCACCAAGTGCGAGTGATTACGGGAATGCCAAACTACCCCCAACGTGAAATATACGAAGAGTATAGGGGCAAGTGGTTTGTTACAGAATATAAAAATGGCGTTACCATCCAGCGTAGTTATCTGCGAATTAAATCTAAACCCAACCTTATAGACAGGCTTTTATTAGAGTTGAGTTTTGTCTTTACGAGTTTACCGCAAGCTGTTAACGGTTGGCGACCAGATGTCATTCTTTTAACAGTACCA
Source organism: Scytonema sp. NUACC21 (assembly GCF_054684315.1). NCBI lineage: Bacteria > Bacillati > Cyanobacteriota > Cyanophyceae > Nostocales > Scytonemataceae > Scytonema > Scytonema sp. NUACC21. Next base: position 238,939 of record NZ_BAAFZH010000108.1, read on the forward strand.
CCACTGCTGGTATCTCTACCCGCAATTTTTCTAGGTTGGATATACAACTGCCCAGTCATACTAAATGTACAAGATATCTTGCCAGAAGCAGCTGTACGGGTGGGGCTAATTAGAAACAAATGGATGATTCGCGCCTTAGAAGCTCTAGAAAAATTTGCCTATCGCCGCACTCATATGATTAGTGTGATTGCTGATGGCTTTGTAGAAAATTTAAGAAACAAAGGAGTTCCAGCGCAGAAAATTTTTTGCATTCCCAATTGGGTGAACGTTAATTTCATCCGCCCCTTACCAAAACAGAATAACAACTTTCGAGCAGCTTATCAGTTAGAGGACAAGTTTGTGGTGCTGTACTCTGGCAACATAGCTCTAACCCAAGGTTTAGAAACTGTCATTGAGGCAGCTGCTTCCTTGCGCCACATCCCAAACATCGTGTTTGTCGTTGCAGGCGAATCAAGAGCGTTACAAAGATTAAGGAAATATTGCAAAAGTTGTGGGGCGGATAATGTTTTGCTGGTACCACTTGTACCTAGAGAAAAACTACCGGATTTGCTGGCAGCAGCAGATTTAGGATTGGTTGTGCAAAAACGCAATGTGATTTCCTTTAATATGCCTTCCAAAATCCCACTGCTCTTAGCATCTGGGCGTCCAATTGTAGCCTCAGTTCCCGCTTCTGGTACAGCAGCGCGTGCTGTGGGAAAAAGTGGCGGTGGCATAGTTGTTGCTCCTGAATCACCACAAGCAATGGCATCTGCTGTTTTGGAATTGTATACAAATCCAGCAAAAGCAGCAAAATTGAGCAAACAGGGAAGGCAGTTTGCTATTGAACGTTATTCTTTTGAGCAAGCACTTGCTGATTATGAAGCACTCTTCACTGAGGTTGTAACCAGTTCAACATCAACACCAGCCCCTTTAAACGTTTTGTCAAAACTAACTTCTACTCATTAGTTAGTAGTTAGTGGTTAGTAGTTAGTAGTCAAAAAACACTACTAACCATTAACCACTATCCACTAACCACTAACCATTAAAAAGTTTATGATCTCAGAAAAGCTCCAAAAAACAGATCAAAACCCGATCGAGACCCTGCGCGATCGCCTCTCTATTTTAGAAACATCAGAACTTCCGGATATAGAAGCACAACTTGCAGATGTCGCTGCCCTGCTTGCCCAAGCTGGTATTCCAGAATCAATTTGGGTAAATATACTTAAAAGCTGTCAGGCGGCGCGATCGCGAAACATTCCACCTGCAATAACTGACAACGTCACACCTCAAAAAATTACCATAATTGGAGGACATGGCAGGATGGGCAGATTCTTTACTTCCCAACTGACGATGGCTGGGCATAAAGTCGCTGTCCTTGAAAACGAAGATTGGGAACGAGCAGAGGAATTACTTGGTTCAGCCGACCTAGTAATGATTTGCGTTCCCATTCAATGGACAACACAAGTTATAAAACGTGCTGCGAAATATCTTGCGCCAACGACAGCACTTTGTGACATTACAAGTCTCAAGACCGAACCTGTCCGAGCAATGCTCGAACACCATTGCGGTCCAGTTGTGGGATTGCATCCCATGTTTGGGCCAAATGTTAAATCATTTGTAGGGCAAAAAGTAGTCGCGTGTCCCGGTCGCAACGAAGAATCACTTCAGTGGTTACTAGAGTTGATTCAAAAAAAGGGTGGCGAAGTTATTGTTTGCACACCCGAAGAACACGATCGCATGATGGTGATTATTCAGGCAACGCGTCACTTTTCTAGATTTAGCGTTGGTGTTTTCTTAGCACAAGAGAAAATAGACATAGAGCGCAGCTTGTCTATGTCTAGCCCCAGCTACCGTCAAGAGATTGAAATCATTAAAAGACTATTTGCCCAAAGCCCAGACTTATGTGCGGACATCATGCTGGCGACTTCAGACAGATGCCAAGCCATCGCCCGATTAACCGACACATATAAACGCTTGGCAATGTTAGTAGCACGCAAAGACCGACAAGCCCTGATCGAAGAATTTGAAACTGCTCAAAGGTTTTTTGGAAACGGGAACACAAATTCTTCCAACCAAAGCAATTTTCATCTGTCCTCCGCGAGATACCCCGTCCCTCTATAGGGCTCTGAGGGATAGCGGGTTAAAAAGTGGGGTTCGATGCTCCGGCACCTTTGACTATTGACGGTTAACAGTTACATAATTGAGTAACAAAGACCATGCCTATCGAGATAGATATCTTTCACGACACCGTATGCCCGTGGTGCCGAATCGGTAACAAACACCTTTTTGATGCCCTGGCACAATGGCAAGAGCAAGCGGTCAAGCTTCGGTGGCACCCATTCCTTTTAGACGTAAAAATTCCTGCTACTGGGTGGGAATTTCGCCGCTATATGGAACAAAGGAAAGGTATAAATTCACAAACACTGCAGCAGCTGTTTGATTTGACAAAGCAAGCAGGAGAAGCAGCCGGAGTCAAATTGAATTTTGACAAAGTTCGTTTGGCAGTCAATACCATCCTTTCCCACCAACTGATTGCTTTAGCACCAGACACCATCAAAAACAATATAGTGGAAGCAATTTACAAAGCTTACTTTGAAGACGGGTTAAATATCGGCGATCTTGATGTCATTATTGCCATAGGTACAGCAGTCGGTATGGATTCTACAGAGTTGCAACATCAACTCAGCAATAATGTAGCATTTGATACGGTTTTGGCTGAATCAACGTTTGCTCGTCTCAATGGCGTTAGTAGTATTCCTTTATACATCATCAACAACAAAGTTAGGGTTGATGGTTCTCACTCAGTAGAGGTGTTCCATCAAGCTCTAAATCGTGCGGCTATTATTGAAATATCAACAAAAATATGGTAAGGGAAATCAAGCAGAAGGCTACAGTACAAAATTTACAACCAATCCAACAAACCGTTACAGTTACTTTTAACTACAGAGTGCATTTTACTGTTGGTTTGTTTGACACCAAAAATCCCTTGCTAGCACAAGTGATTGCAGCCGATGGAGAACCCAGTCCGAAAAAGGTACTAGCAGTGGTGGACTCAGGATTATTGCAGTCCCGGCGTATATTACCCAGACAACTGGTACTTTACAGCGAGCACTACGCTGACAAGCTAACACTTGTGGCTGACCCAATTGTAGTTCCGGGTGGAGAAGAAGCAAAAAACTACCCACAGCTGCTAGAACAACTTCACTCTGCCATTGATTCAGTTGGGCTGTGTCGCCACTCCTACCTGTTAGCGATTGGTGGTGGTGCTATGTTGGATTTAGTGGGATACGCAGCGGCAACCGCACATCGCGGAATTCGTCTAATCCGCGTTCCTACGACTGTCCTGGCGCAAAATGATTCTGGTGTAGGAGTAAAGAACGGCATCAATGCCTTTGGTAAAAAGAACTTTCTCGGCACTTTCGCCCCACCATATGCAGTTATAAATGATACTTCTTTTTTAACATCCTTGGATGACCGGGATTGGCGTTCTGGGATCGCAGAAGCGGTCAAAGTGGCGCTTATTAAGGATAGTGGCTTCTTTGAGTATATCCGGACTTATGCCCATGCACTTGCTTGCCGGGATATGAACGCCATGCAGAATGTGATTTATAGATGTGCCCAATTACACATGGATCATATTGCTAAAGGTGGCGACCCCTTTGAAATGGGTTCATCCCGTCCTTTGGATTTCGGTCACTGGGCAGCACACAAGCTAGAACAGTTAACAAACTACAGCCTGCGTCATGGAGAAGCAGTGGCGATTGGTATTGCGTTGGATAGCACCTACTCCTATCTCATAGGGCTGCTTTCTCGAATAGAGTGGCAGCGTATACTCTACACTCTTTCAGAGCTGGGCTTTAAGTTGTATGTCTCAGAACTATCAGAACACATGGAAAACTTGGAACATCCGAGGTGCTTATTCCGAGGACTCAACGAGTTTCGGGAACACTTGGGTGGCGAACTCACAATTACACTTTTAGAAAGCGTTGGCAAGGGTATGGAGGTACACGAGGTAGACGTCTCTTTGTACAAACAAGCAATTTGGTTGCTCAGCGAGTTTTATGACTCCACATTACCAAGGTCTGGCTGGGAAGCGATCGTTAGTTAACAAACTTTTGGCAAAAGTTCATTTAATTCTCACGCAAAGGCGCATTCGTCGCAAAGCTACCTGATGCGTCTTTCCGTCTTGGCGTGAGATACAAAAATAACTAGTACAGAAAGGCTGAAGTATGAAGGATAAAGTATGAAATTAAAAGGCTTACACTGTAAGCTTTGGAACGATTTACAATGGTTGCCTTATTTACGCCCACTTGTACTAGTGACTTTTCACTAAAATTAAATAGGGAAAAATTTATGAAAATAGATACCAATAGTAACTTTCACTTAACATACTGTACGAATATTCATCCCGGCGAAGAGTGGAACAAAGTCTTTGCTAACTTAAAGCAATACATACCATCCCTTAAAGCACGTCTTCTTGGGTCAGATTCCCAACGTGTTGAAGAAGTTGAGAATCTTGCAGCCCATAAAAATCAATTTGGGATTGGACTGCGATTGGCAGATGTGGCAACCAAGGAATTACTGCAAGGAAACACCCTGCTAGAGTTTCAATCTTGGTTGACCGAACAGGGCTTATACGTCTTTACCTTAAATGGTTTTCCTTTTGGTGGATTTCACCGACAGGTCGTGAAAGACCAGGTTTATGCACCAGATTGGTCAAAGCAAGAGCGCTTGGACTACACTATAAGATTGGCAAAAATACTAGCACATCTTTTACCCTCGGGTATTGAAGGTAGTATTTCTACACTACCGTTGTCTTACAAGCCTTGGTTTCAAGGAAATCAACTTTTTCTAGCTTCTGTCACAAGGAGTGCCACTCTCCATATAGCAGAATTAGTGGCAGAAATGATAAGGATTAAAAATGAAACTGGAAAAAACTTACATCTGGATTTAGAACCAGAACCTGATGGGCTTATAGAAAATGCTGCGGAGGTTGTGGATTATTTCCAGACGTCTTTATTACCTATAGGTGGAGATTATTTAGCAAAGCATTTAGGTATATCTTTGGAAGCCGCCAAAGCTCATTTATTAAATCACGTGCGTATTTGTTACGATACCTGCCATTTTGCAGTGGAGTATGAAAACCCAATTGAGGTTTTCCAACAATTTCAAGCTGCAGGAATTCAAGTTGGTAAAATTCAAATCAGTGCAGCATTGCAGGTCAACATTCCAACAGATATTGAACGGCGTCGCCTTCTACAAGAGAGATTACTTCCCTTTGCTGAATCTACATATTTACATCAGGTTATTGCAAGAGACAGTAATAGCAAACTGCGTCACTATCAAGATTTAGAACAAGCTTTACCAGATCTAGAAAGTACGACAGCTTGTGAGTGGCGGATTCACTTCCATGTCCCCATTTTTATTCATGATTACCACTTATTCCACTCTACTCAAGACGATATTACTAAGGTATTGGAGTTATTACAGGATAATCATGCTTGTGACCACCTTGAAATTGAAACTTACACCTGGGAAGTGTTACCAAAGGAGATGAAGTTGGATTTACCATCATCACTTCAAAGAGAGTATGAATGGGTGTTGTCAAAGATGGTAGCAAATATTAGAAAAGAATTCGTAGTTAGCTGTTGAGCAAAGAAAATAAGGTGAGGGTTAGGGAGGGGTATTGCTTCACAAGATGCTCCCAAATAAATCGCATTTAACCCCTTCCTATAGCAATCATTGCCTCAAGTTCTTCCAATGCTTGAACGCTACCTACTTGCCAAGCACGTTCCACCAAAGCAGGAATAATTTGTGTTAATTGTATATTTTCAAAATTGGGACTGATATCAGATTTTATGTAATTTCCTTCTCTAAGCAAATAGATAGTAAGTATACCACTATCATAAATCCATACTTCTGGAACACCAATTGCCTTATATGCTTCAAGAGTAGTTTTAGAAGAGACATCGGTTTCAATTGCTAAATCCGGTGGTGGATCGTCCGCTTGTAACCGACGACGACCAATCATGCGTTGGTAATTTTCAATATAAAAGCAAGCATCAGGTTCAACTCCTGCTGTACCTTCCTTTTTAAAGGTGGTGGAACCAAAAGGTTCATATCTTTTGCCTTTAGCTTTAAGCAAGGTTTTGACAATATCTGAAATTAATTCTTTTGGCTTCTCATGTTCTGGTAAGGGAAGCATAATTTCTAAAGTCCCCTTGCTGTAAGCTATTCTGGCACTTCGCTGTTCGCCCAATTCCAGCAAAATCAACTCAAACTCCTCCCAACTCACATCTGGGATAGTCACTAAGCTACCAGGAGCCAATCGTATCTTGCTAACAGGTTTGACAACGGGAGCTACAGCAGTCATAACGAAGGATAAGAAACAAATTTTATCTTCATTTATTATAAAGTAGTTAAAGCCTTAACACTTTTTACCACAGGTTTTGCAACCATTTGCATTCCTTCTGATGGGACTAAGGTAAGACCACGGCGCACGGGGCGTGTCGGACGCTTGTTGGCTGCTGATAGCTGAAAGCTCGATAGAATTGTCGCCAATACTAATTTCATTTCATACAAAGCAAATGCCATACCAATACAGCGATGAGTTCCGCCACCAAATGGCAAATATTCGTATGGAGAAAATTGCCTTTCCAAAAAGCGTTCTGGTTTGAATTGCTTGGGCTGTGGATAAACTTCTTCCCGATGATGCGCTAAGTAAACACTGGGGAAAACAATTGTTCCAACTGGCAGATTATAGCCCATAATTTCAATAGGCGATCGCACAATACGAGGAGAGGCAGTGATTGCGACGGGGTAAATCCGCAAGGTTTCTTGGCAGGTTGCTGTCAGGTAGGGCAATTTGGAAATAGTACTCGGATCGGGGTCGTCACCTAGGGTATCGAGTTCCTCTAGCACTTTGTCACGAACCTCTGGTAAACGACTGAGCCAGTAAAAAGCCCATGTTAATGCCGAAGCTGTAGTTTCGTGTCCAGCTACCAGTAGAGTCATTAACTCATCGCGTAACTCAAATGACAAATGACAAATGACTCTCTAATATGACTACTTGGTTAAGTTTGTGCGGGGCAATTTTAGTCGTGGCTTACCTACTGGGTTCCATACCTACTGGATACACAGTCGCTAAGCTTCTTAAAGGGATTGATATTCGGGACGTTGGTTCTGGGTCAACCGGTGCAACAAATGTACTCAGAACTTTAGGCACGGGACCTGGGGCTTTTGTTTTACTCGTTGATTGTTTGAAGGGAGTCTTGGCAATATTCCTCGTTTACTGGTTTTTTAACTTTGCTCCCAGTCAAAATTTTGTCCCTCCTACGGTCAATACCCAAGTGTGGCAACCTTGGATGGTGACTTTGGCTGGTTTATTTGCTGTCTTGGGACATAGCAAATCTATATTTTTAGGCTTTAGTGGCGGGAAATCGGTGGCTACCAGTTTGGGGCTTTTGCTTTCTATGAATTGGGTGGTGGGTTTGGCAACAGCAGGTGTGTTTGCTGTTGTTGTGGCAATATCGCGGATTGTCTCTTTAAGTTCAATTGCAGGTGCGATCGCTGTTCCTATCCTCATGGTAGTTTTGCATCAACCGCTTCCCTACATCCTGTTTGGAGTTGTCGCTGGATTCTATGTCATTTTTCGCCACAAGGCAAATATTCAACGTTTGCTAGCCGGTACCGAACCAAGGATCGGTCAGAAAGTACAGGTTGAAGCGGAACAAACTGCGCCCCTCAGCTAGTAGATAGCTCATTTGCCAGCCAGTACTAGTTCGGCACTCAAATCCAACTCTGGAAACGTGGGAGAGATGATGCGTTCTTGTCCTCGGAATACCACAGCGTCATAAAACCCTTCTACTAAGGTACATACCGTTATCACCTCTTGAATGGGGTCAACAATCCAGTACTCGGGAATTTCAAGGACAGCGTACTCGGAACGCTTGCTGCGGTAATCTGTCGTTAGAGTAGATTCACTCACAACTTCTACTACCAGCACGGGGGGAGATTCGTTAAGTTCGATGACGGCTTCCCGGTTAAAGAGAGCTTCCCACTGTTCTATTGGTAAAACCACCACGTCTGGAACCCGAGAAGTATCCCACCGTCCCCCCCGTGGCGAACGAATCCCGACGGAAAATTTTTGTGCTGTCCAATTTCTTCCCATTTTGGCACTTTCATCATCGAAGGTTCTTTCTAAAAGTTTGGAGATTCCGCCGTGCTTCCCAGTGCCAAGACTCATGGCAATTAATTCTCCATCAACTAATTCGTATTGGGTATCCGTGCCATCGTCATACTTGAGATACTCTTCAAAAGAAAGTTTTTTGGTTGCTGCGGTCATCGCCATCGCACTCCTTATTGAGGCAATACAACAAGAAGGTACAATTCTACTCTAGCTAGTTAAAATAGAACTTTGGAGCATTGTGCATCCCTAATTATTATGCGTCTTCCTATTGTTGCTATTATTGGTCGCCCGAATGTGGGCAAATCTACCCTGGTCAATCGTCTTGCTGGGGAACAATCTGCTATTGTACATGATGAACCGGGAGTGACACGCGATCGCACCTACAAACCAGCTTACTGGCGCGATCGCGAGTTTTCGGTAGTAGACACTGGTGGTTTGGTATTTAATGATGACACGGAATTTTTACCGTTGATTCGCCAGCAGGCGATGGCTGCACTAACAGAAGCAAGTGCCGCGATTTTTGTCGTGGATGGTCAAACCGGACCAACACCATCTGATGAAGAAATTGCCGAGTGGTTGCGGCAACAACCAGTTCCTGTCTTGCTTACTGTTAACAAATGTGAGTCTCCAGAACAAGGTTTGATTCAAGCTGCTGAGTTTTGGGAGTTAGGATTGGGGGAACCTTTTGCTATTTCTGCCATTCATGGCAGTGGCACGGGAGACTTGCTTGATGCCCTGATGGCTTACCTTCCAGAAACAAAGGACATCCCAGAAGTTAATGAAATTAAAGTGGCGATTGTGGGGCGTCCAAATGTAGGCAAATCCAGTATGTTGAATGCCTTGGTGGGCGAACAAAGAGCAATAGTTAGCCCAATTTCCGGCACAACCCGCGATGCTATTGACACCGTCATTGAAAGAAATGGGCAAACATATCGCGTGATTGACACAGCAGGGATTCGCAAAAAGAAGAACGTGGAATACGGCCCGGAATTCTTTAGCATTAACCGTGCTTTTAAAGCAATTCGCCGTGCTGATGTGGTTTTATTGGTTATAGATGCCCTAGATGGCGTGACCGAGCAAGACCAAAAGTTGGCTGGACGCATTATTGAAGAGGGTCGAGCTTGTGTACTGGTTGTGAATAAATGGGACGCGGTCGAAAAAGACTCTTACACAATTTACGATTACCAGAAACATTTGGAAGAGCGACTGCACTTTACTGAATGGGCAGAAATCATTTTTGTCAGTGCTTTAACCGGGCAACGGGTAGAGAAAATTCTGGAATTGGTGAATAGGGCAGCCGAATCACACAAACGCCGTGTGAGTACATCCGTGATTAATGAAGTTTTGGAAGAAGCGGTTGGCAGGCATAGTCCCCCAGTTTCTCGCGGTGGGCGTCAGGGCAGAATTTATTACGGTACCCAAGTCAGTACTCAACCGCCTACAATAGCATTGTTTGTTAACGAAGCCAAACGCTTCAATGACAACTACCGCCGCTACATAGAGCGACAATTTCGCCAAAATTTGGGCTTTCAAGGCACCCCCATTCGCATATTATGGCGGAGCAAAAAAACTCGTGATGTTGAAAGTACTAATACAAATAGAGCCACACGCGTGTAATAGTTGTCGTTTGTCATTTGTCATTTGTCCTTTGTCCTTTGTAATACTAATGACTGATAACTAATGACCAATGACCAATGACTAATGACTAATCACCAATCACTAAAATGGATTTACTGCGATCGCTACCCATTGGTCTTTATCTAGAACAACCACAAACTTGGCTGCACAAACTAGATCCGCGAGTCAAGTTAGTCTGGTTGATGAGCTTTTTGACAACCTATTTGTTTGCCAACAACTTGTGGCGCGTACTGCTGGTAGTCATTTTAATTCTGGCGACTTTAATCGCTCGAATTCCCAAACGAGTTTGGGGTCAGCAAATGGGTTGGCTGTTAACTCTATGCTTTTTTGTTCTCCTTATTTTAACTGTTAGCCCTGATGGTTACGGTATAAATTATTATCCCCGTTTACCGACTAACCAACAAGTCTTGGCGGAAAAATCATCTCCCAATCCTCCCACTCCTGTACCTTTGCCCGGTAGTAAAAAACAGGACTACACTTATGTATTGTTTGACAGAGGTCCAGTGAGAGCAACTCGCCACTCTTTGGACTTGGCAATACGTGTCAGTACAATGGTTTTTACTTTAATTTATAGTACTAATTTATACTTATTAACCACTGCCCCAGAGGAAATTACAGCAGCTATAGAAAGTTTAATGCAACCCTTGCGAAAGCTAAAGTTACCCGTCACCGAAATCACTTTGACACTAACTTTGTCTTTGCGGTTTATACCCCTGGTTCTAGAAGAAATTCAGAACTTAATTCGTTCTGTCATGACACGGGCAATTAACTGGAAAAAACTTGGATTGAAAGGGGCAGTGAAAATTTGGTTGCTCATTGCAGAAAGGCTGTTGGAAAATTTACTCCTTAGGGCAGAACAAATGGCTGGCGCGATGATGGTGCGAGGCTTTACCAGCCCTAATGAACATAAAGTGCAATGGCATGACTTACGGTTAGCAAGGCGTGACTGGCTGGCTATAGGATTTCTTATCTTATTTTGGGGGGTACGGCTGGCAATAGGAACGGAAGTTTAGAACGATGGAGATTCAATCGTCAGGGTGTATTTATATCTCTAAAATTACCAAATTTATTTTTGCCACACTACCAATATGACTCCACTCACAATTAAACTCAAACCTACTAAACGGGTAATGGGGATGGTTTCTTTAAACACAAAGTAACCTACCAATACAGAAAAAACATAGACCAGGGATATAGATGGACCAGCGATGCTGAGATTGACTCTAGTCAGCAGAAGAATATATGCTAAAGCGCCCAGGGCATAACTGGTGAGACCTGCTAAAAGTTCAGGGATTGTAATAATGCTCAGGATATGACTAACAGCGTTTTCAACGTTAACCCTTCCTAACTTGGTTGCTCCTGCTTTTAAAAGAAACTGCCCTGCAACACTTGTTAGTACTGACATGAACAGCAAACCAAATTCTTGCGGTGTCACAAAAACTTCCTCAAGGTTTCTAATTCTAACTTTAATATTATGTCAATTTTTCTATGGGTTATTGCTGATGATTGAGATTTATTTGCTAAATGTCAATCACCAGCATAAACTTGAATCAAAGTTTTGATATCAAATTGGATTCTTTTTTGCTCTCCTTGCAATTAATATGTACTTGCGCTTACTCTAAATCTAGATGTTTGGGCATTATAAATGTCTTCAAGAATGTCTTGAATATTATACTTGTAATGCCACTGAGGGAAGTGAGATTGAAACTTGCTGACATCAGAAATATACCAAATGTGATCTCCAGAGCGGTTGTTATCTGTGTATGTGTACTTGAGTTTCTTACCTACAAGATTTTCACAAATAGAGATCGCTTCTAGCATGGAGCAGTTGCTATGGCGAGAACCACCTATGTTGTACACTTCTCCACATTTGGGATTGAGATAAAAATGGTGGAAGGCATTGACTAAATCATGGCTGTGAATGTTATCTCTAACTTGCTTGCCTTTATATCCATATATTGTGTACTGAGAGGATGTAATTGTACACTTCATTAAATAAGCAAGAAAGCCATGTAACTCGGCACCTGAATGATATGGACCTGTGAGACAACCTCCTCTAAAGCTGGCTGTCTTCATACCAAAGTATTTTCCATACTCTTGAACTAAAACATCTGCGGCAACTTTGGAAACCCCAAACAGAGAATGTTTTGAATTATCAATTGACATTGATTCATCAATACCCTTTGCATATCTATGATTGGGAGCGATTTCCCAGCGGGTTTCTAATTCCTCAAGGGGTAAAGAGTTTGGCGTATCTCCATAGACCTTATTGGTTGAGGTAAAGATAAAAACAGCATCTGGGCAATATTTCCGAGTTGCTTCCAGTAGAACTAAAGTGCCATTGGCATTGACAGTAAAATCCGTATGAGGGTCTTTTGCTGCCCAATCATGAGATGGTTGTGCCGCTGTATGGATAATCAATTCAATATCAGAAGAATACTCCTGGAAAATACTTTCAATACCTTGTTGGTTGCGAATATCTAAGTTATAGTGTGTGTAACGATCTCCATATTTTTCTCTGAGCAAATTTCTGTTCCAAATAGTTGATGCCGATTTGCCAAAGAAAAAAGAACGCATATCATTGTCAATCCCGACAATGTTAAATCCCAATTCGGCAAAAAAGTGAACTGATTCCGAACCAATTAATCCAGCAGAACCTGTCACGATAACTACGGACATAACACTCCTCAATAAATAAATTTAAGACAGAACAGGAGAGAGTATTGCTTCGTTGTCAGATATCCACTTATAAATATCTTCTAAAACTTCTTTTGGCTTAATGGTAGGTTGCCATGAAGTTTTGCTGATTATTTTGGTGGAATCCGTGATAAATATAGGTACGTCACCGGGACGTTCTTCCAAAGTTGCTGCAATCTGAGTTGACTTACCCGTAATTTCTTGGCATACCTGAGTCGTTTCTAAGAGTGATAGACTGTTACTCGCTCCTCCACCCACGTTCAGTACGTCACCATCTAGTTCTGCAAAGTGCTGTAACTGATAGTCAATTAACCTCAATAAGTCCTGAACGTGCAGTAAATCCCGTACTTGCTTACCTGTTCCACCGTAGCCAATGTAACTAAGAGGTTTTTGAAAGTAATGGGCTGCAACCCAGAGAACAAAAACTCCTTGATCGACTTTCCCCATTTGCCAGGGCCCTGTAATGACTCCACAACGGTTAACGATTGCGGGTATATTGTAAGCTTGCCTGTATTCTTCAATCAAAAGTTCGGAAGCTAGCTTTGTTGTGCCATAAAGAGAACGATAACCGTGCAAGGGGAAATTTTCGGAAATGCCCAATTCGGAGACACCGGCTAAGGTTTGTGCGGGTGCGATCGCAAACCGTGTGGGCAATTCTATAATATTTATGGATGAGAGGGCTGCGATCGGATACACGCGACTCGTAGAGAGAAAGAGTAAACGAGCTTGTGTCATTCTGGCTAACTCCAGAATGTTGATTGTGCCTAGCAAATTGGTTTGAAGCACGTACTGTGGTGACGAAAAGCCTGCTAGTACTGAAGGTTCAGCAGAGCAGTCAATGATATTGTCTACCTTAAAGACAGTTGGATCTAAATCCGTTGGAGAACGGATATCACCGTGAACAAACTCAATTCCCATCTGCTTAAACCTCGGAAGGTTTAACTCAGAACCCCGACGCCGCAGGTTATCAAGACAAATAACTTGCCAATCCGGATAATTTTCTTTTAAACCAATTGCTACAGAACTGCCAATAAACCCCGCACCGCCCAAAACTAAAACCTTCTCAGGCACTTGGTTTCACCTCTGCTAGTCTTTTGTTCCGGTGGTAGTCTCCCCGTGATAGATGCTTTTCTAACCAAACATAAAGAACAATAAATAGATAGCGGCTTCCCATCTCTTTAATTTTGAGTTTTGATACCCCTGTTTTCCGGTTGTACCATCTCATGGGAATCACTGTATAAGAAAATCCCCTAATGATAGCTTTGAGGGGAAGCTCTACAGTAAGATTGAAGTGATGGCTGAGAATTGGTTGCACCCCATTTATAACTTCTCGCCTGTATATTTTAAAAGCGTTAGTTGTGTCGTTATAACGTAATCCGAAAATTGTTTTCACAAACCAGTTTGCCCAACGGTTAATTAACAGTTTGTGAATGGGATAGTCAACCACCTTACCCCCTTTGATAAAGCGCGAACCAAACACGCAGTCATAACCTTGTAGAAGCTTGTAATACCCTGTTATTAAATCTTTTGGGTCATCTGAAGCATCTGCCATCATAATTGCAACTGCATCGCCTTCAAACTCAGCCAATCCGCGACGCACTGCAAACCCAAACCCATTCGGTGGTTGATTGTTAATGTATCGTACAGTTTTAAATGTTTGAGACAGTTGCTGGCAAATAGCTTGAGTATTGTCTCTACTGTTGTCATTTACGAGCAGAATTTCGTGTTGAATACCTTCTTGCTCAAGAGTATCAACTAAGTTACTTACTGTTCCATAGAGACAGCCCTCCTCATTGTGAGCAGGTATGACAACTGAAATTTTCATCACTCACTCCACCACTTTAACTTTTGGTTCGCCAATTAACTTGACCAACTGTTTTCCATCTGAGTCGTAGACCCAAGCTTGAATAAAAGCTTCTCCCAACAGCATTGCTCTAGGGGAAACTTCAATTGATAAACCAGATTTTTAATGAAGGCTTGAGTTCAAAGCCTTCACCATATCGGTTTTGTCTAATTGTACAACGGCAATTGCCAAGAATAATTGATTACTTCCACATGACAGTAAAACTGTGTTTGGCTGTTCCTGCTTTTGATATGATAGCCCAACCTAAAAATTGAACGTTATCTTTTTTCGACACAATTTCAAGCTGAGCAGTTGTAGAGGGGCTTTCAAGATAGCCGTGATTCCCTACAGGATTAGTTACAAAAGTTAAAGTGTTTCAACCTTCTCGAAAGCTCAATCTTTCAAGAGCTTCAGGAAAATATTAAATTAAATAACTATTCGATTTTTACACGATAGCTTCCCGTGATAGGTCGTGCGTAGTTACCCTTTGGGTCGTAAACCCAAGCCGTTAACTTACGATCTCCTGGAGGCATATCTTGAGTACTAATAGTAACAGACCAGCCCGAATTCAGGTATTGACTACCAAAACCACTAGCAATATCTTCTCTGGGTGACTTTGTTTTCGTAATACCCAAAGGTTTAGGCTGTGAACCATAGGTTATGAGAACCCATGTTGGATCTGGATCTCTTGACTGACGCACAGCCCAGCCCGATAGCATAATTTTCTTTCCTTTTTTCAGAGGTCTATCTGGCTTATTATTGCTGGTATCAACGAATCCGATGGCATCATTATCATCTTTATCAAGAAACTTGATATCTTTAAGATTTTTTACCTGTATGATGTCAGAACCTACATTAGTTTGTTTGATAGAACTGTCTAAAAATTTAACAGGAGTTAAACTTATTTCAATATTTGGTTTATATAAGATAGAATTTTGTGCAGAAAAACCGAATGATTGAATGTATGGCGGTAAATTTCCTTGGAAAAAGGATAAAGCTTCATTTTTATCAATAGGGAGATGACTCAAAATAACACCATTTTCGGCGTTTTCTGGAATAATCCTGTAGGAAGACATTTGACCATTTGCATAAGTCACATCCATCATGGCTGGCGGGCTTCTAAAGAGAGTTTTATAAATTTTCCCTATCAATGAATATTCGATTTTAATGCTAGCCCGTACCAAAAATCCATAATCAACGTCGAGAGAACGAGTCGCATCCCAGGGGAGAGAAAATTTCTCCTTAGCAGAGGAGGATGCACACATACTCACAGGACGTTTTTCTAGAAGTAGGAAGTTAGGAATCTTGGCTGTAGATACGAAATTAGGTATCTCTGAAGACAACCTGTAATTACAAAAAATATTAAAGAATGTTTCTGGTTCATCAAAGAAAGGATGCCTGTTATCAATGGCAACAAATTGATAAATAATATAATCTCGAAGATTTTGTAATAAACTTTGTGAATTTTGTTTGTCGAGAAAACTCGTATAAGCTGAATAAGATTGAAATATAGGTCTTGGTTGCCAATTTAAACGGTTGGCTTCTACTAGTGAAATTTCCCATGGAACAATATCTATTGGTTTCTTTTTGACTATTTCTAGCAATTTTTCAGGTAGTTTAATTTCAGAAAAGTTCCTTTGACTGCTTGCATTGATTTGCTCTCGTGTTTGATTCAAATTGAGTAAAGACGTTACATTATTCAATACATGAGTAGGTTCTAACTTTGATAATGCTATTGGTGGGGAATCTATAACTAACAAGAAGACTGATAAAGTGTATAAGTGTATTAATACAGCCAATACTTTACTAAAGGTTCTTTTCAGTTGAATAATGCATAGGGCAACGACAAGCGGTGTCACGCAAAAAAAGTAGAAAATGTGTCCTTCATCTTGTCGTACATAGCCATGCTTAAAAGCGAGAAATAATGTCAAAGATAAAGCTAGGGGTAAACTGAGATTTCCTTCTTGGGCTGTTACAAAAAAGAGTATTAGTATCAAAAATATTTGAGAGAAGGCTAATTGTAATTCCCATTCAGGACCCACTAGACTCATAGCGCTAGAGTAACCAGAGGAAATTTCCCATGAACCTTTTAGATAGGCTGTTAGTGAAGGAAAAGAATAATGAACTAAAGCCAAAAGACCTAGGCTGTAACATAGGTAAAAGAGAGTTCTACTTAATTTGATAGAAGTTGTTTGACGACGAGTAAGGGCTCCATAAGCTAATTGAATACTTAAGGCTAAAAAACATGATACAATAAGAAATATTAGACTTTTGATAAAGTTAATCGTATAAGTCTTAGAATTTAAAAGTATAAAAGCTGTTGAAGCGATCGCCAATAAAGCTTCTATGAAAAGATAACAGCTATTTCTGATATCTGATTTTAATTTGACAGATTCGTAAATTTTGCCTGCAAGTAGTAAAACAAGAGACCCAAAAGTATATATGCCTAATGTAAACTTAGTTAATAAACAAAAACCTGCTGAGATACTAAGACCTAAAACCCAAAATCTTGTAAGGTTTTTATTTTTCCAGATTGAATCAAAAGAGAGAATAATTAAAAATATAAATAATATTTGATATTCAGGTACCAAAGGTAAAACTTTTAAATAGGCTGCTAAAACGCTAGCACCTAAGGAGAGCTTTAAAACATGATTTTTCAGCGTTAATATTCTAACTACAGTCACTGCACATAAAGTAAAGTTTAGCAGCAGACGAAATGCTAGAATATCCCAAAACCTATTCTCTGTAACGGAGCCTTGGATCAAGTAACCAAAAGGCCCGTAGGTGAATATAATGTCTTTGCCAAAAATCAGGCTTCTTTCTGTTGCTTTACTCAGTGCATAAAACCATGAAGAGTCTAAGCCTGTACCTATAGCAGAAGGCATTGAGATAAAGGACAGGAAACAATAAACTCCCAAAAACACCCAAATTAGATAAACTAAAAAATTAGGGAGAGCCAAAATTTTCTTTTGAATTGGCATGCTAGTAGAGAAAGGCTAAAGTATAAAGGATAAAGGATGAAATTAAAAGGCTTACATTGTAAGCTTTGGAACAATTTACAATAGTTGCCTTATTTACGCCGACTTGTACTAGTTGTTTTGTTTTTCTTTACTTTGTAATATTGTGAGTACCATTCAGCTTGTAAGCAAATCCTGATTTAGCATCAAATGCCCATGCATTTATATTGGTCGAGACAGTTGGTAGCTCATTGATAGAAAATGACTTTTGCCATCCTGTTTTGATATATGCATTATTGTTTAAGCTTTTAGCCACGTCATCTCTGTTAAGTTTTAGATTATCTGCAACTAACGCAAAGATATTTTGACTTCCATTCGGGTCATCGTAAGTGAGAATTATAGCATCAGCCGGTTCACTTCGATAAGGCAACCGTGCCCAACCAGAAGCTACATATACATCCTTATCTGCCTTTGTTAAGGTATCGAACCATCCATAATCTTCTCGTGTTACTTGTTGAGTGGGGATGAGACCTTTAATGTTTCGGCTCTTAATTAAACTTGGTTGTAATAAACCTAGACTATCAAGAGAAGTGGCTGTTTTGTGGAGAAAAGTAAGATCTATGGGAGCTATTTTCTGTGTTATACAATCTTGTTGTGGCAAAATATTTATAAATAGCAAGCAAGCCTTACCTTCTAATCGAGATGTTTTTGCGTTGCTCATTTCTCTAATTCCTAGGTTGAAACTAGACAGGTGTAAAACTAATAAAACACCCAACAAGAAAAATAGAAATTTGTAGTAAATAGACTGGCTGTCTAAATTATATTTTTTATCCTTTCGAGAATCAATAATAATTATTATTAAGTGAATTAGTGCTACAGTTAAATACAAGGAAAAGGTCGTATATCTGGGACTAAGAGACTGTTCTACTCCAAAGCCAACTCTTCCAGATGTAGTTATCATTCCACTTATAATCGTATACATACCGATAATAAGCCAACACGCCACAGAGTTTAAGAAAACAGTATCCTTTCTCTGAAATAGAGTATAAACAGATGAAAACAAGAAACCTAAGAAAAGTGTTAAACCTACAATGGTTGTAGCTGTTAAAGTTTCTATGAAATTTACCCTTCCAAGGGGACTACCTAAAAAGGAGAAAAAATATTGAATTGCTTTTAGGGGATTTACAAGTGCTTCCGTAAATTTGGGATGTGCTGCTGGTTTATGATAATTATAAAAATAAAAAGCAGCATTCATTGCAAACAACAATAACCATCCCACAGCCAATTTGATATTTTTGTTACTGAGCCAGCTACTACCTGATTTCAGCAAGAGAATAGGTAAAACTAGAAGCCAGCACAGTATGCCATTTGCGTAGGAGAAAGTGCTAATTGTGCAAAGGCACATACAAACAAAGAACTTTGTTTTAATCCTGGCGTTAGAATAAAGAACGAGGAGACAAGATGTTAAGCAGACTATTGGGACAAACACAACAATTTGTATGCCCCATAACCAGTTTTCAGACTGTATGGGACTAAAGATGAGAAAATTAGAAATAGCAGCTATAAATAACTTCTTATTTGTACTGCCAGAAATTGTACGTTGAGTTAAACAATAAATGTTAATAGACACCAAACAGGCAAGTAAAAAAATGATTAACATTTCATATTTCACGTTCCAATGGGTTAGAAACCCTACAGAAAGAAATATTAATCTAGGAAAAAATTTTCTACTTTCATTATGTTGTGCAATTAAATCATTAAAGCTAAGAGTTCCATTACTAGCTTTCTCAAACAGAGGAGCAATGTGCCACTGATCCCAAAAAGGAACGTTAACCCCATATTTTAGAGTCATTATTCCGAGTAAGAACGCTGGAAGAACAGCTAGAAAAAATAGAAAAATTTTCAACTTATTATCGCTAGTAGATGCGTGAATCTTATTAAGAGTCATTTTTTCAGGAGATGTATTAGTCATTTTTAAATCCTATTTTTTCGTCTATTATGTAGTAAGGTCGCTGTTTAACTTCATCATATATTCTGCCAATATACTCTCCAAGAATTCCCAGAAAGAAAAGTTGAATTCCACCTAGAAAAAAAGTTGATGTTAAGCCAAATGCCCAATTTAAAAATGCTTGATTTAAAAAAAGTTTAAAATATAATCCTATTAAACCTAATACAAAGGCAAATATGGCAGACACTAAACCAAAGATAGTAGCTATTCTCAGAGGAACAGTAGAAAAAGAAAATATGCCATCTGCTGCTAGCTTGAATAACTTGGTAACGGTTACTTTTGGCTCACCGCGATATCTTGGTCCACGTTCTACCAGAACACCTGTCTGTTTGAATCCTGCATAAGCTCTCAACCCACTGATGTACTTATTTTTTTCTGGCATAGAACGTAAAGCCAGAACTACCTTTCTATCAATAAGAGAGAAAATACCAGCATATAAAGGAACTTGTAATGATGAAAGGGATTGCATAATTCGATAGAATAAATTAAAAGATATCCTTTTTAATAGTTTTTCTTTTCGTTTCTGCCGAATTGCATAGACCACCGCATATCCCTGTTTCCACTTTTCAACGAAAGTCAAAATTGCTTCAGGAGAATCTTGTAAATCTCCATCCATCATGACTACAGCTTCTCCCTCAGCAGAGTCAATACCTGCTGAAAGACTAGACTGATGACCAAAATTTCTTGACAAATTGATAATTTTCACTTCTGAATTCTCATGACTTAATTTTTTTAAAATTTCAAGAGAATTATCATAACTTCCATCATTAACGAATATGACTTCACTCTTGCCATCAAGTTGACGCAATACCTGTGAAAGCCTATACCACAATTCAGGAAGAATTTCTTCTTCATTAAAAATTGGTATGACAATAGAGTATTTAATTTTATCTATCACTTTTTTCTCCTTCGCTCAAGATTTGTTGATAAAATTAATGTTTGGAAAGAACCGCTTCCTTAGCCAGTAACAAATGTTTAGGTACGAGGTCTTGATTATCAAACACTCTACAGAATCTGGCGTAAGCATTTTTGGCCAACTGCGAAGATAACTCAGGTTCTTTTAAACACGTCCAAAGAGCATTTGCTAAGGCTTTTGGATTCCCCGGTTCCACAAGATATGCATGATGTCCATCATTGACTATCTCAGGAATCCCGAATACGTCAGTACTAACTATTTTTAACTCAAAAGCCATTGCTTCTAGAACCACTCTTGGGAAAGATTCTTCAAAACTCGCACATACAAAAATATCGCTCAACACATAGAAGTCATAAACCTCTTTAGTCTCCTCAACAATTTTTACATTTTTAAGTTTAAGTTCATCGATCTGTCGCTTGAGTAAGTTCAAGTAACTGCTGCTTCGAGAACCTACTATTAAACAAGTGATGTTTGCAAACTGGTCTGGACAAATTGTCTTCAATTCTTTTAGAGCTTCGAGAAGAATATGTTGACCTTTTCGTTCACAGGTGGTTCCAATTATTGAGATAACTATATGGTTTTGATTGATTCCATGTTTATCCCGCAACTCTGATTTGCTGTGAGAACTACGAAACTGCTTTATCTTTTGCAAATCGAGCCCACCAGGTATTGTACGGAAATGTCCTAGAGTATCAAATTGATGAAAAATTCTGCGTGTTGCGTCAGCTTGGAAAACAACCCTAGTCGCATTTGACAAACAATCAGGTAATAGTTTTTGCATAACTTCTTCAGATGCAGCACCAAAAAAGCTGTTGATACTCATACTTACACTTTGGCTTTCATGGATATGCCAAATACTTGGTAAGTCGAACAGTCTGGCTAACTCTACACCCCAGAAGGTAACTAACGTGTTACACACAACTAAGTCAAAAGAACTCACCTCAAGGTTCTGTCCCATTTTCTTGAGTCGTTTGTGGAACTTGTCTATACCTTCTCCAGGCATTGGTAGTGGCTGCTGGATCGTTTTGACAGGAATATTTAGCTTTTCATATTCCTGTCGTAAAACTCCATCGGAATGAGAGATGACCTGTACTTCGCAGTTACCTTCACAAGCAAAGTAACGGGCATAAGTATAAACAATCAGACTTGCACCTTCAAGATTGAGATTGTGAGTAATAAATAATACTTTTAATTTTGATATTCTATCCGCATGGCAAAAATGGTGCGGATTGACAGACATTAGCATGCAGTTGATGTCTAAACTCTCATTAAAAAAGGTGTCCGTAAAATTTTTGTATTTCTCTAAAAAATTTACGTGTTCTTTCGGGTTGTACTTGTTGCCTCTAGAAGCGCTAGTTTTATGTATGAGAACTGCTTGAGGAGTGTAAACAATACGTTTTCCAGATTGAAGAACTCGCAGGCAATAATCTACATCGTTATACTCCACTGCAAAATTTTCTTCATCAAACCCACCCATTTCTCGGTACAACTTTGTTGAGGTCAGCAGACAAGCCCCTGTAACCGCTGAAACATTTCGCGCAGCATGAGGTAAACAGATATAGCCGACTTGGTCTTTATGTAAATCCTTAAACAAGTGATCTGCCAATCCACCATGAGGTCCAACTACAACACCAGCATGTTGGATGGTTAGATTGGGATACAATAACTTGGCTCCCACTACTCCTACACCATCTATTGACATCCAGCCAATCATTTCCTCTAACCAACCTGCTTCTGTAGCTTGAATATCGTTATTGAAGTGCAACATATAGGGTGTATCTACGTACTCAGCACCCACATTCATTAAACGAGCGTAATTAAAAGAATCTTCTTTTCGCTTTGCGTGAATAACTCGACATTGCAACACATTATCTTGTTGCAATTTCTTGAAATATTTGTGGGTGGCTGCTTCTGTAGAAGAGTCATCTACTATGATTAACTTGACAAACCTTTTATCTACAGTTTTTTCCAAACTAGATACGCACTTTTCTAAAAGGTCAACCCTATCTCTTGTCGGAATGACAATTGTTACAGGGTTTTCTGCTAATAGAGAATTATCCCACTTAAGTTGGTACAAACACAAACCATGCTGCTGAGCTATCGCAGGCAAAAATGCTTTTGCTCTGAGACCCCTACGTTGAATTGCATCTTCTATAGCACGATAAGCACTATCAAAAACATACTGCTTTTGGGTACCACTAGAGGCTGTGCTTCCTGCATGAGTTCGCCAATGGTAACAAATATGGGGAATATGCTGAATTTTATCTGGTGTCGTCTTTTCACTAACACGCAAAAATAAATCTAAGTCTTGTGCTCCCTCAAATCCCTTTCGCATCCCTCCCACCTCTTCAATTAAGGTTCTTCGGATAATCGTCAGGTGGTGAGTATAGTTGTGAGCGATCGCCATTTCCTGGCTCCACTTTCCTTTCATTTGTGGATCGCAGTGCTGTCCGGAATCGTTGATTTTATCCTCATCTGTATAAATCCAATCTACTTCTGGATGATTGCTGACACACTCAGCAATGTGCAAAAGTGCATCTATTGGTAAGATATCATCGTGATCTAATAAGGCAACGTATTCACCTGTGGCAATTTCTAATGCAGAATTAGTTGCCTCCACTATATGACCGTTCTTCTGTCTAAACACTACTTTGATTCTTGAATCTTCTGCTGCGACCTGTTCCAATATTTCTCGAACATGGGGTTCAGAAGAAGCATCATCAGCAAGGCATAATTCCCAATTTGAGTAAATTTGGTTTCTCACTGAGTCAATCATTTCTATGAGAAACTGTTTGGGTGTATTGTAAACAGGTATGACAATACTGATTTTGACACCATTTTTCTCTAAAATTTTAGCATCTTCTGTCATGCGAGCAATTAACTTTGGTGTCAAATCATTCATCTGAATCCATCTCTGAAATGGCTCTTGCATCTGCCAGGGATGAATAATATTTGAATACTCGATCCCTGCATTTTGAACACCTTGAATTTGCTTATAATGCCGTCGGAGATAATGAATCAGTAAAGAAGGAGAAAGAGGTAATCTTCCTGTCCGATAAGCCTTTATTGCTTTAACTGCAGCAGTTTGCAAAAATAGTAAGGAATTAACGCGATCGCGCTTCGGTGTATTTGGAGCTTTAACTTCAACCTGTCGCCCAAAACAACAAACTATTTTTCCATCTTCCAAGATTGCCCAAATTTTTATATCTACTTTTCCAGTATATTTAGTACTTAACAAAAGAGTTTTTTTGAATCCAGACAAACCAGCTTCTACCACATCAGGGTATGATGATGCTACATCTGGACGAGACATTCCATATTCAAGAATTTCTTCTGGCTGGTTATTTTTCACTAAAATTAAAGAAGCAATTTTTCCACTTCTGCTAAAAACCCAACCCGAAACTAGTAATGTTCCATTGGCATTACTCTCAATGTAGTTTGGTGAGTCTAAATGACCCTGCAATTCTCCACTTGGAAATATTTCTGAAAAGGTAGAGCTTTTGACTTTTAGCAAGCTCCTACTTTTCCTAATTACCTTAACGACTAATCCTTTAAACTTCTGAAGCAGCTGAATGGAAATCGATGGATAGCTTGCCATAATGTTTAATATCTAAAAAGAGTAGCTAGGTTGGATTAAAATGTAAGAAAAATGTGTGTTATGACGATAGACTGAGTCAGGTTGATGGAATTAATCACATCATCGCTCAACTAGGCTTACTCATTTGCCTTACTCTCCCAAGCTTTCTCAATGAAATCAACGGTGCGATCGATAGCATCATGGGGTACGGCATTGGGAATAATGACATACCCCTTATTAATCCAAAAGTTGAGGAGTTCTGCCTGTTCTCCATCGATCCAACCTCCATCTAATCTGGCTTGAACTTCTTCACAGGCATTCGCCATATATGTCCAAAGATCACCAAATTGACTTCGGTACTTGGCTGCGTTCAAAAGCATAAACTTCCCCCCACCACATCCTTAAATTATTTTGCACCAAAATTGATGTTCCTAATTCACTCGGAATTTTTTAAACCTAAAGATTTTTTGAATTTAAACCAGACTGTTCGTAATTTCCAAAACTTACTGCTCTCCATTGCCTTAATTCTGTCTCGGGCTTGTTGTAATTCAATTTCTCTATCTTGACGCTGTTGTATATGGCATTGAACAAGCTCCAATTCAGCCTGTCTTTGTTGCAATTGTGAATGAGTTTGCGCTATTTCGTTTTGTGTTTGTTGCAATTGTTCATAAGCCTTGAGCAGTTCTGTCTGTACCGTTTGTAAATCCGAATTAGACTGAGCTAATTCTTCTTTTGTCAGTTGAAGTCGTAAATAAACTTGCGCTAATTCTTCTTGTGTTTGTTGGAGTTGCGAATGGGCTTGCGCTAGTTCTGTTTGTGTTTGTTGAAGTTGCGAATGGGATTGCGCCAGTTCTGTTTGTGTTTGTTGGAGTTGCAAATGGGATTGCGCCAGTTCTGTTTGTGTTTGTTGGAGTTGCAAATGGGATTGCGCTAGTTCTGCTTGTGTTTCTTGGAGTTGCAAATGGGATTGCGCTAGTTCTACTTGTTTTTGTTGGAGTTGCGAATGGGATTGTACCAGTTCTGCTTGTGTTTGTTGGAGTTGCGAATGGGATTGCACCAGTTCTGCTTGTTTTTGTTGAAATTCTAAATCCGATTGTTCCAGTTCTACTTGTTTTTGTTGCAACTGCAAATGCGATCGCCCCAGTTCTGCGTGTACTTGCTGCAATTCCAACTGCGATCGCTCAAACTCTACTTGAGTGTGTTGCACGTGACGTTGCATTTGCTCCAGGCTTGCCAAAAACTGCTGCCTTTCAGCATACAACTTTTGTAACTCCGTATAAAATTTTTTAAATATATCATCAGAGCCATCGATATATATTGAATCAATATTGTGTTTTGTTACAGGCTGTTCATCTGAACATACAGCAATAAAGTAAAGCGGTGATTCTAAGGGATAAATTCTGTGACTGACATCATTAATACTCCCCGTATATGCCTTAAAACTACTTTCCTTGTCATTTTCAGTAGAAAATATAAAAGAACCTACAGCCAATTTTTGACCGTAAATTTGCACGTACTTAAAATGCTGACTTAACAAACATATAAACTCTTCATAGTATAGCTCTTTAATATGAAAAGGATTCTTATAGTTTGGTTCATCGGAATAAGTTAAGCGATTGGGAGACGAAATAATAAGTACGCCCTCTGGCTTCAAAACTCTCTTAATTTCCAGCATCATCTCTTGGTGTTTGTCATGATGCTCAATAGTTTCAAAAGATGTGACAACTTCTACTGAATTGTTTGGTAAGGGTACGGCATCGCACGAGCCCACGATAAACTTAAGATTGTGGTAGTTGCTATACTCCTGTGCGGCATAGTCTATAGCTTCAGGGCTAATATCCACTCCTATCACTGATTGGGCATATCTTGCCAGTAATGCAGAACCATACCCTTCGCCAGAAGCTATATCCAGTACTTTTTTCCCCTGAATAAATTCTATACATAGAGCATATCTATGTAAATGTTCGTACTTAATTTCACCACCGAGAGAAGGAACGTATCTCTCACCCGTAAATTCCATAGTTTTAATGTATATATAATTACTTAACTGCGACTAATGCTTGAGCAGAAGGATACTCAAGAGAGAAAATCCGGCACTCTTGAAATCTTGTTTGCATTACATACTTCCATGCATCGCAGCCAAACTCCGTATAAACTAAAAAATCTGCCTGATTTTCTCCAGCACCATGATAGCTTGGAGGTAGACCTTCTCTAAAGAGGGTTAACCTATCAACAATTATAGGTATGGTGAAAGCACAGTAGCCCCCTGGCTTTAAGACTCTGTAGCACTCCGATAAACCTCGAACTGGATGTTTGATATGTTCTAAAACATCGGAATGAATGACCAAATCAAAAGTCATATCCGCAAAATTAATGTTCATCATATCTATCTCCGGATAGACTTTGAGGTAATGACCTGGTATTTGGGTTAAAAATTGAGTTAAACTACCTGCTTCGTTAATTTCTAATATCTGTAAATTTTGGAGCTTGCTTTCTTTAACAAAATCCTTAAATAACCCTTTATAACCAAAGCATTTCATAAGGGAGACAGACAAGGCTATTGAACGTAAATTAGAATTACATTCTGTACAATGCAGCCCTTGCTGCCTGTTTATATATTCTACTTCATGGTGCCCTATGCGCCATTCATCAATTAATTCTTTCCACAGAACATTTTGTTCCTTAAAGCTTGTAGAACCGCAACAATAGCAAATCATTTCATTAAGGTATCCACAGATAATATATCGGAGCTAATAAAAGTATCCACAGCGTGAGAGACTTTAACGTCAGAAAATCTGATAAAACCAAAAGTTAAATCTGTAACTCCTGATTCTAATGCCACAGGATGTTGAATCCAATCCATCATCTCGTGATTTTCTTGACTACCATTTGCAATCGCCGGCTCAAGAGAATAACTATCGCTCTTGATGTGAGGCCACTTTATTTGGAACGACACGCTAATGAGGTCGTTTTTTTTAAACTGGGGTAGTCGATGCTTGTACTGTGTTGTATTCCAACCAGCTATAGCAACCCTTAACCTGTCAAACATCATAATGCCAAAAATTGGGCTATCGATTTCATCATGACTAATAATTTTTGCTTGAAGTACTAAAATATCATTAGGCATAACAAAACCGATTTTTTGCCCTTGGGAATTTAAAATATCCAAGCTAATAATTTCACAACGTCCCGTACCAAATCTTTTCACATTGGGATATGACAAGTAAGATTGTTCCGTAAATGGATTTCTCTTCACATCTTCAGAAGAATTTGGTTGAACTTCCAAACAGACCTTGAGATCTTTAGCAAGATCCTCATCTATTGGCGAAGATTCAAGGGAATCATCTGACTTTTTCTTAATTCCCTCATTAATTTTTTCATATATCCAAGCTTGATATGATTTACTCACATCTATCGGCAACCCTCGTTCAACAACCTGACCATCATTAATCCATATTGCCTCAGAACAAAGGCGAGTGACTGAGCCAATGTCGTGAGAAACAAACAAAATTGTTCCTCCAGAATTCTGAAAATCTTTTATTTTCGCCATACAGCGGTGTACAAAAACTCCATCTCCTACCGATAAAGCTTCATCCACGATTAAAATCTCAGGATTAACATTAATTGCTACAGCAAAAGCCAAACGGACAAACATCCCGCTAGAGTATGATTTTACTGGTTCATCAATAAAATCTCCTATTTCTGCGAAGGCAGCTATTTCATCAAACTTATCTTCAATTTCTTGTTGATTTAACCCTAACAATCTCCCATTAAAAAATACATTTTGCCGTCCGGTAAACTCCGGATTAAATCCGCTACCCAACTCCAGCAGTGCCGACACCCTACCCTTAACTTTTACCTCACCAGTCGTAGGTGTTAGAGTCCCGGCAATAATTTGCAGTAACGTACTTTTCCCAGAGCCATTTCGCCCTACAATCCCTATGGTTTTTCCCTTAGAAATTTCTAAATTAATATCCTTCAGTGCCCAAAACTCATCAGATCTGCTCTTTCCTGGTAACAACAGTTCCTTAAGCCGATCTACAGGATGAGCATACCGCTTGTAGCACTTGGAAACATTATTCAGGGAAATTACAATTTCCTCGCTCATGCTCGTGCTATTAATCCTTAAAACTTACACACCACTATACAATTTTTCATCTTTGCTGAAATTGTTCAGCCAAAATCACAACTCATACCATAAACGGCTTCAGTCTAGCGTCATCATGAATATTAATATTAAATTTTACCTGTCCATACTGCTTTCAAACTTACAGGACATCAGCAAAAGCAGGTTGCAGACGCTTGTAAGACCACAAACCACCGTAAAACACGGCGATTGCAACCAATGAAGCAACTTCCCATTCTCCCCAATGCTTTACTTCTCCAGCTAAAATTAAGTCGCGGTAAACTTCTGCAATAGCTGTCATGGGATTGAACCAGAAAACATAAAACCGCCATTGTTCTGGTATTGCTGATGCTGGATAAATAATAGGTGTCAAATAAAACCAAAGGTTTAAAATGACTGTCAAAGTTTGCGGTATATCGCGCAAAAACACTGTTAGCCCAGCAACAAAATAACCTAACCCTGCTGTTAACAATAGCTGCGGCACCCAAACTAACGGTAGGAGAGCTAGGGTTATATGCAAAGTATGAGAAGTAAGCGCTACAAAAAAAATTAACGCTACTAAGCCAAAAGAACTCTCAATAAACGCTGATAAAATTGGCACTAGTGGTAACAAGGCAAGAGGAAACACGACCTTCTTAACCAAATTTGGTTGTACAATCACAGACGTCGCTGCCTGCAGTAAACCATTATTGAAAGCAATCCAAGGTAATAATCCAGCAAATAGCCACAAACCAAAGGTAAAATTATTATCTGGTAAGGTTTTCAGGTTGACTTTCAGCTTGAGCACAATTGAAAACACATACACGTAAATTAGTAACTGTGATAACTGATTCAACAAAGGCCATAAATTACCTAAAACAGAGCCTTTGTACTTTGCTTCTAAATCGCGCCTTACCAGGGTTCTCAGCAAGTCGAACTTTACCCACCAGATTTCGCTAACAGGCAGTACTCGCCTCAGTCTCCCTACCTTTCGTACTACTCCTCGCATTGTTTGCAACAAGTTCAGCTTCCTCGCTCACTACCTACACACCAAATTCCTTTCAATGAAGCTTACTTTCTATGAAAGTTCCTGTTTCGTAAACTATTGTCTCATGTGGAAGGCAAGTTATCCGGATCGATTCTTTAAGAGCGTTAATACTGGTTGGTGCTTGTTGGTTGGTGGTTAATTAGTGGATAGTGGTTATCACCCTTAAACCGCTAACCACTATCCACTATCCATATAATCCCTACTCCCTGTAAGTACCAGATTCAGCTACACTGATTTTTGGTTTATCGTTTTGTAAACTAGCATGGAAATTGGACAAAAGGTTAAAGTCTTTCGTTTGCGCGATCGCGTTTCGCCCCCTATTGCAAAAAGGCTTGGAAAAGTCGGTACAATTGAAGCTTTCAAAATGACCGATGGTAGCGGCGTTGGAGTTGTGGTGAAATTTGAGGATAATTTTGCCACGTGGTTTTTTGAAGACGAACTCAAAGTTATGCCGTAGAGGGAACTCTTTTCCTGTTAGCTTGATGGCGCAGATGCCCTCTTGTGAGGGCAAGCCATTGGTATTGCTAACTTAGGGGGAAGTGGGTAGCGGTACGCCAGTGCTAAGTTGGAGTTGAAAAAATCGGTGGTATAAGTAGGAATAAAGTAATGTCCCTGATATTGACATTTTTAGGCAAGGGCGGTACAGAACGCACAAAAATAGCGATCGCTGCGGCTAAATTACTAGCAAGCCAAGGCAATCGCGTACTTCTAGCAGGACAACCAGAACCAACACTGCCAATACTGCTAGATACAACCCTAGGTCCCGATCCCCAAGAAATTGCTCCCAATTTGCAAGTCGTGCAATTGAACGCAGCAGTGCTTCTAGAAAGAAGTTGGGAGGACGCGAAAAAATTTGAGGCGCAATATCTCCGCACGCCAATACTAAAAGACACTTACGGTCAAGAACTGGCAGTTTTACCAGGAATGGATAATGCCCTTATCCTAAACGCCATTCGAGAGTACTATGAGAGCGGCAAATATGACGCGATCGTCTACGATGGCACGGGGGACACTACCACCTTACGGATGTTTGGAATGCCTGAGTCTATGAGTTGGTACATCGGGCGATTGCGGCAACTGTTGATCAATTTCAACATAGGAAAAACAATTTCCGAATCCCCCTTAATTCAATCATTTCTTAGCAGCTTCTTAAACGCTAGCTTGGTAGCAGATAACTTCTCACAACCCATAAATAAAGTCAATAATCTCTTAGACAGAGGAAAAGCAGCCCTTGCCGATTCCAAAAAAGTGGCTGCATTCTTAGTGACTACCGATGACCCTTTGGAAATTGCAACAGCCCGCTATCTCTGGGGTTGTTCCCAGCAAATCGGTTTAGCTGTTGGGGGTGTGATTCACGTCTCATCTGATACAACTAACAGCCTAAGAGAAGAGTTTTCTCCACTCTCAGTCAGTGTTGTACCCGACTTAAAAGCAGGTGACTGGCAACCTCTGGTAAATGCTCTACCTAACTTTATAGAGCAAACCGCCACAGCTCCAAGACCCATTGAAATAGATGCCAACTCCCGTCAAGTACGCTTATTTCTGCCTGGATTTGATAAGAAACAGGTCAAACTTACCCAGTACGGGTCAGAAGTCACGGTAGAAGCAGCAGACCAACGACGGAATATCTTCCTCCCGCCTGCCCTCAGTGGCAAATCTATCACTGGCGCGAAGTTTCAAAATCATTATTTGATAATCTCGTTTTAGGTATCAGGGAATGGTTAATAGTTAGTAGTTAGTAGTTATTTGTGACAACCAACCACTAACGCCTAACTACTAACAAATCCCTACTCTCTATTAACAACTACATTCTATGCCTGAATTAAGTCCCATTACCCCAGACCCAAATTCGCCTCAACCAGTAAACACCGCAGTACCAATAGAAGAGGTTAAAGTTGCCGAACGCAGTGCAAAAACCAGGCAATTGCTGGGTATGAAAGGTGCCGCGCCTGGGGAAACTGCAATGTGGAAAATCCGCCTGCAACTGATGAAGCCCATTACCTGGATTCCTTTGATGTGGGGCGTGGTTTGCGGTGCAGCTTCTTCCGGTCATTATGTATGGACATTGGAGAATTTCCTAAAGTCAGCAGCTTGTATGTTGCTGGCTGGTCCAATTATGGCAGGCTATACTCAAACTTTAAATGAGTATTACGATCGCGAAATTGATGCCGTCAACGAACCCTACCGCCCAATTCCCTCCGGCGCAATTCCTTTACCTCAGGTTGTTACACAAATTATAGTTTTACTGATTGCTGGCATCGGACTGGCATTTATTCTAGATGTTTGGGCAGGTCATGATTTCCCAAATATCACGGTGCTGGCTTTGTTTGGTGCTTTCGTTGCATACATTTACTCTGCACCACCTCTGAAACTCAAACAGAACGGTTGGTTAGGTGGTTATGCCCTTGGTGCTAGCTACATCGCATTGCCTTGGTGTACGGGTCACGCTTTGTTCGGTACACTCAATTGGAAAGTTGTGGTTTTCACAGTGGTTTATAGTTTGGCAGGTTTGGGTATTGCCATTGTCAATGACTTTAAAAGTGTTGAAGGCGATCGCCAGTTCGGATTAAAATCACTACCTGTCATGTTTGGTGTAACCACAGCAGCTTGGATTTGCGTGATTATGATTGATGTTTTTCAAGCAGGAGCTGCTGCATATCTCGTTTACCTCCACGAAAACTTATACGCAGCTATTCTTGTCTTGCTCATTATTCCACAAATCACACTCCAAGATATGTACTTCTTGCGCGATCCATTAAAAAATGACGTGAAATATCAAGCAAGTGCCCAACCATTTCTCGTTTTAGGCATGCTTGTGGCTGGTTTAGCCATTGGTCATGCTGGTATTTAATTTATCCCTCTCTAGCGAGAAGTTAAAAATCAGGTGTGAAAATAAAGTGAGGAGTTAAGAGCACAGTCAAAAGTCGAAAATCAAAAGAAATTTTACTTGACTTTTGACTCTCCAACTCCTTATTTCTCATTCATAATTTGTACAGAGACTTGCCGTGTTGCTACTACTGAATCAATTATTTCACGCAATTCAACCTTTTATAGTACCTGTTTGCTTTTCCTGCGCTTGGGCGTTAACTTTCATCGTAGTTTGGAGTCTTTGGACAGCAGCGAGAGACAGTTTGACAACAGCAAAGCAAATGCATCAAATTCCCTGTTCTGGTTGCCAGTATTTTACGGGTGATTATCGTCTTAAATGTACTGTCCATCCTTCTATTGCCAATACAGAAGAAGCTATAACTTGTTTGGACTATCAAGCAAAAACTAATTCTTTGCTTTATTAAAAATGGATAGTGGATAGTAGTTAGTAGATAGTGGTTACAACAACTAACCACTAACCACTAACCACTAACCCATTTCTAACAAAACTTTTAAAACACCTTTTGTTTGAGCTCGTTCAAAAGCAGCAAGCCCTTCCGTAAGTGGATAGCGAGCATGAATCAAAGGTTTTACATCCACTTTCTCTTCGGCTAAAAGCTCAAGTGCAGGCGCAAAAGAACCGCAACGGGACCCGATAAGAGTGATTTCGTCTACGACTAAAGAAGAAGCATCAAGGCTGAGTTTACCAGCGTAGGTACTTTTGAGTACTAGAGTACCTCTTGGACGCAAAGCACGTTGAGCGATCGCAAACCCTTCTGAATTACCGGTACACTCCACTGAAATATCAAAAGCTTTATCAGTCACGGCATCACGCAAGCCAGTTTTAATACCTCGTGCCTCCAAATAAGCAAGTTTATCTTGATGACGCCCAACGACTAAAAGGTCGCATCCAGTCAAAGCTAGTGTTTGGGCTACCAATTGTCCTAGCTTGCCATCTCCAACAACCAGCACCCGGTTATCTGAGTGTAACTGTACCTGCTGCTGAATTTCCAGTGCGGCTGCTAAAGGTTCGGTGAAGGTTGCAATTTCTGTTGGAACATTATCGGGAACGAGGTGTAGGTTCTCTACAGCTAAACAGAGATAATCAGCAAAGGCTCCATTGCGATTGACGATGCCAAGAACAGTACGGTTTTCACAATGAGTGGGTTCTCCTCTCAAACAAAACCGACATTTCCCGCAAACAGCATTTATTTCTCCGACAACTCGCCGATTGACTAAATGTTGCGGACCTTGTTCAACAACACCGACAAATTCGTGCCCTAAGATACCACTGTACGGGTAGTAACCTCGTTTCAATTCCAGATCTGTGTTACACACACCAGCACACAAAACACGTACTAAAGCTTCTCCTACTGGTGCTTCGGGAATCGGGATATCAGTACGTAGTTGAAGCTGGTTGTTTTCGAGCCAAAGTCCTTTCATTATTCTTTATAAAAGCGAGAAAAAAGTTAGTGTCACCTATATAATTGAGGCAGGAGAAATAAGGATGCTGCTATTGTATTTTATAAAAAATTTCTAATGTGGGTTTTTCTCCTGCCAAACTCCTGTACTGACTCTAATTTTAAAGAAATAAGCGGCGGTTTTGCGTTGTGAGCGAAGAAGAATTTACTCAGTGTATCCTTATTATCTGTCAGCAGATAGAGGCAATGCACAACTATATTATGTTGTTGCCAACACAGCAACGGGAAGTCTTAGCTAAAGACATAGAGAAGATTACCACCTCTGTTGGGAACCTCCAGTTAGTTCAAGAGGAAATGCAGGCTAGCTTAGAAGCAATGGAGGTGATTGAGGAAGAATTGCTAGGGCAGAATCAGTATTTAGCAGAAGAAAGTCGGCGTTATTATGACCTGTTCCACTTTGCACCTGACGCCCATTTACTAACAAATACTAAAGGAATGATTCTGGAAGCTAACCGCGCTGCGGCAGAATTATTCAACGGCTGGCAGAACTACCTCATTGGCAAACCAATAGTCTATTTTGTGGCTGAGACAGAGCGTTCGGTCTTTCGGGCAAAATTGAACCAGATATTACAGGTATATTCTTCCGTGCAAGAGTGGGAAATAACTATGTGTCCCCTTGGCGGTCAACCTTTTGATGCTTCGCTTTTGGTAGCACCTGTCTGCGACTCTTCCGGGTCACTTGTTTCCCTACAAATTGCTATACGCGATGTTACTAAGTACAAACGGGTGCATTTACAACAATTCCAATCAACAGCGAGCCAGCTGCCTTTGGCAGCAGCTGTAGGAAGCCCTCTTTTCCTTGATGGGTTGCGGGTACTATTTGTCGATGATGAAGCCGATGCCCGCGAGTTTATTACCACAGTTTTGGAGCAAGAAGGGATATCTGTAACAGCAGTTGCAACAGTTGCTGAGGCACTCCAAGAACTGGAGCGATCTCGCCCCGATGTGTTACTCAGTGACATCAGGATGCCCGATGAAGATGGCTATGCGTTGATTAAGAAAGTACGGGCACTGGAGGCTCAAAAGGGATGGCAAATTCCCAAGGCTGCGTTGACAGCTTATCTTGCAGAAGACCGAGCAAAGGCAATAAAAGCAGGTTTTCAGTCCCACTTGCACAAACTTGCTGAGCCAACAGAGTTAGTTGCAATGGTTGCACAACTTGCTGGGCGAAGCTACCGTTAGTTCAATAATGGGCTATTATGGGCGATCGCAAGACCGGGCGCACGATGGATTATCTGGCTCTCTATCAACATTGCCTGGAGTCAGTTTTCAGTTTAAGGCAGGAGAAATTTTATGAGCGGGAACGGGAAATCCTCAGCCACAGACTGGCTCAGTAGCGGCGGTGAAATGAGCAAATTGATTCGCTCTATGGACTGGTCAAAGACGCCACTGGGTTCGATTGAATCTTGGCCGCAAAGTTTGCGAACGGCGGTCAGCCTCTGTCTTGCCTCCAACTTACCAATTAACATCGTTTGGGGATCTGGGCGCGTTCAGATCTACAACGATGGCTATTGGCCCATCTGTGGCGACAAGCACCCCCACTCAATGGGACAGGACTACAAAGAATGCTGGCTCTCCGCCTGGGATGCGGTTGGGGAACCCTATGAGCGTGCCACTGCAGGAGTTACTGCCTTCCTGGAAAATCGGCGGATGTTCCTGGATCGCAACGGCTACCTGGAAGAAACCTTCTTCACGTTCTCCCTCAGCCCCATCCGCGATGAAACGGGCGGTGTGGGTGGGCTGTTTCACCCGGTCACAGAAATGACCCAGCAAATCCTAACAGAACGGCGGCTCAAAGTGCTGCGTGACCTGGTAGAGCGCACCGCCGATGCGAAGACCATCGAAGAGGTTTGTCGCTTGAGCGCCCAAGCCCTTGCGGCTCATGAACTCGATTTGCCCTTCGCGCTGTTCTATAGGCTTGATACGGACGGCAAACAGGCGTATTTAATGAGCATGACTGGGCTAGCTCCGGAAAGTGCGGCTTGCTCAACGGTTGTAGATTTAGAGACATCGCCAGAACTTTGGGCACTCGCAGATTTGGCGCAATGGTCTCCGACCGATCGAAAGTCATCCGATCCAGTCCGACAGGTCGATGACTTGGAACAACAGTTCGGCTCACTTCAGTGCAACCCTTACCCGGAATGCGTTCGGTCTGCTATTGCCATTGCCATCACCCTGCCAGGGTTAACGCATCCGTGGGGCGTGTTTGTTGCTGGGGTAAGTCCCAGGCGGGCGTTAGATGAAGCTTACCAAACGTTTTACACGTTGCTGGGTAAATCAGTGAAAACGGCGATCTCCAATGCCTATGCCTGTGAGGAAGAACGCAAACGAGCTGAAGCTCTAGCAGAACTGAACAGAGCCAAAACGACTTTCTTCAGCAACGCCAGCCATGAATTTCGCACACCGTTAACTCTGATGCTGGGTCCTGCCGAAGATGCTTTAACCGATCGAGATAATCCCCTTTCACCGCATCAACGACAGCGCATTGAAATGATGCAGCGCAATGGGTTGCGTCTGCTGAAGCTGGTCAACACCCTGCTCGCTTTCTCGCGCATTGAGAGCGATCGCGTTCAAACCGTTTACCTGCCGACCAATCTAGCAACCTTTACGGCTGAACTCGCCAGTATGTTTCGCTCGGCGAGCGAGAAGGCAAATTTGCGCTTGGTGGTTGATTGCCCTCCCCTAGCTGAACCAATCTATGTCGAGCGCGAAATCTGGGAAAAGATTGTCCTTAATCTCCTTTCAAACGCTTTCAAGTTCACCTTTACGGGTGAGATTATCGTTCGCCTGCATCAAGTCGGCGATCGGGTTGAGCTAGCGGTACAAGACACGGGCATTGGCATTCCCTCTAAAGAAATCCCGCGTCTGTTTGAGCGGTTCCACCGGGTAAAAGGGTCACAGGGACGCACGTTTGAAGGATCTGGTATTGGCTTATCACTGGTGCAGGAATTGGTAAAACTGCATGGTGGAACCGTTCAGGTCAGCAGTGTTGAAGGGGAAGGCAGTTGCTTTAAAGTGTCAATTCCGACCGGATGTGCCCATCTTCCCCCTGAACGGATTGGGGTAACTCGTACCATTACCTCAACAGTAATAGGAGCTTCTCCCTACGTGGAGGAAGCATTACAGTGGCTGACCCAAGAGGAGAAGGGGATCGGGGGAGGGGGAGATGAGAATAATTCTACCATCTCACGCCCTGACCCTCTCATCTCCTCACCCTCAAGATCTCGCATTTTGCTGGTCGATGACAATGGTGATATGCGTGACTATATGAGGCGGTTGTTGAGTGAACGCTGGCAGGTAGAAACTGCTGCCAATGGTGCAATCGCCCTCAATTTACTCCAACAACAACTCCCCGATCTGGTACTGACGGATGTAATGATGCCAGAGGTAGACGGATTTCAACTGCTGAAGGCGCTGCGGGCTGACCCAGTAACCAAAAGTATTCCGATTATTCTGCTATCAGCACGGGCAGGAGAAGAAGCAACGGTCGAAGGACTCCAAGCGGGAGCAGACGATTATTTGATCAAACCCTTCTCAGCCCATGAATTGATGGCGCGGGTGGAGACGCAACTGCAAATGTCACGCCTGGGCTTTGAGCAATCGGCAAACCGCTTGCAGGATGAGTTTTTAGCCACAGTTACCCATGAACTGAATGCCCCCCTAGCTGCAATTCTCACCTGGGCACGCTTGTTGCAGACGAAGCCGTTCGAGCGCCCCATGATGTTACGGGCTTTGGAGGCGATCGAGCGCAATGCCAGCAATCAGGCAAAGCTGATTGAAGATTTATTGGATGTCTCCAGCATTTTAGCTGGCAAACGCAGCTTGAATCGTCAGCCCGTTAATATGGTTTTCATCATTGACGACGTGCTCAATACTCTGTATCCAACGGCTCAAGCAAAGGCGATAGCTCTTGGATATGAGATTGCCGATTTTGGATTGGATTCGGACAACCCAGCCTCATCAGGAGTTAACTCCAAATTCAAAACCCAAAATTCACAATTTACTGTCAAAGGAGAACCCAAGCGCCTCCGACAAATTATTGCCAATTTGCTCTCCAACGCCATCAAATTTACACCACAAGGCGGAAAAATTGCAATTCAACTGTCACTAGTCAGCGCTCAACAGTCAGTCGCTAGTGGTCAAGAGGAACAACAAACAACGGACAAATTCGCTCAAATCCAAATCAAAGACACAGGCTGCGGAATAAATGCGGATTTTCTCCCCTATGTCTTCGATCGCTTCCGTCAGGCTGAGGTGCCAAGCCGTCATTCACCAGGGGGTGTGGGAATTGGACTGGCGATCTCTCGTCAACTCGTTGAACTGCATGGAGGTACAATCGAGGCAGCGAGTCAGGGAAAAGGGCTTGGGGCAACATTTACCATCAAGTTGCCGTTGTCAAATTAAATTGTGGAAACCCTCGACCCTCAAAGAAATTTTTGTACGCTACATCAAGACGTTTAACGTTTTGTTGCAACACAGTAGAATCGATATTCGCATACCAGGGTCTAGCCTGCTTAAGTATCGGTAAACTGGTTATCTGAATATCTCCTGCACTTCTTCGAGGATTTTTAAGATTTCCCTCTTTATTTAGCTTTCCATCTTTCCATGGGAACCCTGTAGCACCATTCTTGCTAACAAAACACGTTATAGGACAAGCTTCAGATGCCGTTCTAATATCGCAATAGTCCCCTTGAATGAATTGCTGATTACCTACCGCAATCCTATCATTCAAGCACCAGTTGTAATGACTTCTGAGCATATCAACCCAGTTGTCCATTTTTTCAGATTGAGACTTATTAGGACGTAGCTTATACACGTAGTTTGTTAGCAAGTTTTACCACCTCCTGTTTTATTTCGTGCTATAGTTGGTCTGTCAATTTCATTATATATAGGTCTGTAAGACTTGACAACTGCTTTACGCCGAGAAAGACACTCTGTTTCTGACCTAAAAGTTCATTTGGTCTGCATGACGAAATACCGTAGGTCTGTATTTACAGGCGAAAGTCTTGCATTAATTGAAGAATCATTCCGTGATGTAGCAAAAAAGATGGATTTTCAAGTACTCGAATTCAACGGCGAAGCCGACCACATTCACGCTTTAATCGAATATCCTCCAAAACTCTCAATCTCTCAAATCGTAAATTCCTTAAAAGGTGTATCTAGTCGTAGGTATGGAAAAGCTGGATTTAAAAAGCCCGATGGCAAGGATGCTCTTTGGAGTCCTAGCTATTTTGTCTCTTCTGTGGGTGGAGCACCAATTGAAGTTCTTAAAAAATATATCCAAAATCAAGAAAAGCCGCTCCTTTAGGACGGGGTTTTAAACCCATTTTTTTCGATAAATGATGAAATTTGACTATATTCTGAACGAAGTTTCGCAATATCTGCTTAATTACCAAAGCCGTAACTGCTATGCAAAGACCTCAAAGAGAAACCCCTCGTCCTGTAAACTTACTCTCAGAAAATCAAGCGTTGAGTAGACTAGCACGGCAATTGGTAACTCAGCCGGAAATGATGCTCCAAACGACGGTTGACACTGCACTAGAGTTATGCAACGCCGGAACCGCAGGACTCAGTTTGCTTAAAGTGTTGACTAATGGAGAAGAAATCTTTCGCTGGAATGTATTAGCAGGCACATTGTCGCAGCATATAGGCGGCAGTACACCCCGCAACTTTAGTCCCTGTGGAGTTTGCATAGACCTTTTGAAGAACGTCAAGAGCAATTACTAGCTATATTTATACTTCCATTGGTATCTGCATTTATTGTTTTGCCAGTGGAAGTTTTGTACAGCCCGCGCTTAATTCGCTTGTGAAGGGCTTGAGCTGGGTCTACGATCGCCCGTCACCTAGTAGAACTCCACAGTGGCACCATCTGCCGAGAGCCCTTGAGTTGGGCAGGGCGCGACTCTTACTGTTAATTTACCTGCGATTGGTGTTAACCTTGAAGAAATATCTTAATAAATTATTAAGCTTTCATATAACAAAGAATATGCCGTACAATACCTTGTCAAATATTTTGCTTCCACTTTTTGGAAATACAGCTTTAAGTAGAGTCAGCACTTGAGCGATAAAACTAACCCTTCCCGGTAATGATACCATGAGCACATCAAATTTCAACCCAGAGTTTGAAGCCCTATTAGACTATATCAAGCAAAACTGTGGTTGCGATTTGACAGGTAACAAACGTGATTCTTTGACGCGTCGGTTCCAACGCCGGATGCAGCAGTTAAATATTGAAAACTATAAGAATTACTTGCAATATCTCATTAAGCATCCCGAAGAATGCACTTTTCTACTTGATACCATCTTTATCAACTTCTCTGGCTTTTTTCGCGATCGCGACCACTGGAATTATTTAGCTAACAACATCATTCCCAAAATCATTGCAAACAAGCAACCTGGAGAAAGAATCCGAGTTTGGAGTGCTGGCTGTGCTTCTGGGCAGGAAGTTTACACACTAGCTATGTTGTTGGCAGAAGTACTTGGCATCGAGCAATATTTGCAGCGAGTGCAAATTTTTGCTACGGACATAGATGAAGATGCACTCAATCAGGCACGGCAGGGCAGCTATAACAATCTTGAGATAGCAGGGATTCCGAGCGACCTACTGTCTAAATACTTTCAGCAAACCGAGCTGGGCTATGTCTTGCGCCCACAACTGCGACGCCCAACCGTATTTGGTCACCATGACTTGGTTGTTAATGCCCCCATGTCAAAAATTGACCTGCTTGTGTGCCGCAACGTGCTTATTTACTTCAAACCCGAAACCCAAGCAACTGTTCTGGTTCGCTTTCATTTTGCCTTAACCGATAACGGCTTTCTTTTCTTGGGCAAAGCAGAAAGCTTGGCTAACAACCAACGAATCTTCGCCCCTGTCAGTCTCAAGCATCGTATTTTTGCCAAAGCGGAGAAGCTCAGTTTGAAAGATCACTTGCTGATCCGACCTCAGACTCCTAACAAGACAGAGGTTGACCCTCTAACTACCCAAATCCAAATTACTCAAGCAGCTTTTGAGAAGAGTCCATTTGCCCAACTAGCAGTTGCTCGCAATCATCGTCTGCTTATGGCTAATGAACAGGCATATGCCCTGTTTGGTTTGACGAAGGCCAATTTAGGTGCGCGACTGCAAGATTTAGAAATCGGGCAAGTTGTAAATTCCATTGCTTTTATGAGGCAGCTAGAGCGATCGCGCCACCTGCTCAGCTTGAAAAATGTAGAGTGGGTCAGTAAATTTGGCACAACTTATCTAGATGTTTACATCATACCGATATTAGAGTCGAGTGGTAAGCTACTAGGCGCAAACCTCACTTTTATTGATGTGACTGGGTACTTATCCCTTGTAAATGATGTTGAACGTTTAAGCTCAGCTCTTTTAGAAGTGACTCAGGAACTACAGAGTACACAAGAGTTATTAGACGCTACTAGTGCAGAACTAGAATTTACTTACAAGGAGCTAGAAAGCTTGCAACGGGAGATTTAAATTTTGGCTTTTTCTACAAAAGGAGAAAACACTGGAATCAATTTCTGACGACTTACAACTAGAGTAGGAAAAGAGCGAGTCGTATAATCTTCTCCCTTTGTTAAAGGAAATGGTTCTGATTCAAGTGATATCCAGCTACCACCTGCAGCTTTCACAATAACCCAAGCCGCTGCGAAATCCCATATTTTGGGTGTCGCTTCAACACCACCCAGTGTAGAACCAGCCGCAACAGTCAGAAAGTTGTAGCTTGCAACACCTAGCATTCGGATTTTACACGGAAACCCTTTTTGAATCACTGAGGTGCTGCGAGAACAAAGGTTGAAAAAATGATTGTTGCTGGGAGCATCATCACTTGTCTGAATGGGCTTATGATTGCGAAATGCTGCATCTGGTAAATCTAACTCAGAGTCACCTTTCCAGAAACCATGAAAAGCTTCATTCACTGGTGGCACGTAAACGTAACCAAAAACTGGTGTCCCTTGGTAGAGCAAACCCAATGAAATTCCCCAAATGGGAATCCCGCGAGTAAAATTGGTTGTGCCATCTAGGGGATCTATAACCCAGCACCATTCTGTACCGGGAAAAATCCTGTTGCTTTCTTCAGTGAGAAGACCGTGATTTGGAAAGGTGGATGCTATCGCGTCTTGAATTTCCCGATCCGCCCATTTATCCGATTGGGTTACCAAAGTTCCATCAGCTTTTTTATCGGCTTGCACTTGCCCAAAATCTTGCATCAATTGCTTGCC
The DNA here is from genome assembly GCF_054684315.1 of Scytonema sp. NUACC21. Lineage (NCBI taxonomy): Bacteria > Bacillati > Cyanobacteriota > Cyanophyceae > Nostocales > Scytonemataceae > Scytonema > Scytonema sp. NUACC21. The sequence goes on from NZ_BAAFZH010000108.1 coordinate 280,467, forward strand.
AACTCTGGTAGTTGTCGTTTGGGCAAAGTCGATAATGGTAGTCCAAAATTCGTTCATGGGGCAACGGATAGGTAACAGATATAACGGATAGATTTATTGTATGGCTTGGAGTTGAACTATCCGCTAAATCTGTTAGGAAATCTGTTACTGGATCTAATCCAGTTCATTTTCTAAAATAGAGGCGATCGCTTTCTGAGCGTTGATCTGAAATTCTTGAACGTTCACTCTGGTAAGGAACCAAATTGCTAGGAGTATGCCCAGTGCTTGCAGCCCAAAAACCAGACTATATGCCATTGCTTTTTGAGCAAACAAGTATTTGCCTACATCCAGTACTGCACCACCACTGACTGTAGCCAGTGCCCTTGCCATCGCTTGTGCCAGACCCCATGCACCAATGAATGTTCCTGCAGTTTCTGCTGCCGTTAAATCTAGCATGAGGCTAAGTGCTCCTGTTGTGGTGATACCTGAAGTCAAACCAAACAGCAATAAAGCTCCTTGTAGGAATTTCTGATTGGCAGTAAATCCCGATAGTATGATGAATGATATGGAGAAAGCGACTGTTAAGCATCCTAACATAGCAGTTTTTTGTTTGCCCAAGCGTGGCACGATTAAAAACCCTGTTGAACTAATACCTATTAGGGTTCCTGTTCCCCAAAACGCATTCAGCTTGGTTGTTTCCGAAACACACATTCCAAACACTTCGCCACCATAAGGTTCCATCACAGCCTCTTGCATAAACAAGCTGATTGTCATCACCAATAAAAAGGTGAAAAACAAACCTGTTTGACGGCTAGCAGTTAATACCTTGAGTGCTTTTTTGAGAGTAATTTGGTCTTCTCTTTCTACGGCAGTGGAGCGTATATTATATCTAGAGTATTTTTTTTCTACGCCTGCTGTCGCCAATACTGCTAAACCAAAAACAACCCCTGGGAGAATCAAGAACAAGCGGTTAATAGAATTTTGTAGTGCTGCAAGTTGTTGGGGTTGGCTGTATAAAGAGACTGTTCCTACTGCTGCTTCTTGGCAAGTTGTTGCCGCAGGGAGTAACTTTGAGCTGGTGATTGCGCCGATCACAATGCCTACCATCAACATTGACCAGACAACACCAACCAGTTTAGAACGGTTGTCTTCATCGGAAACATCTACTAGCAATGCTGCAAAGGGCGTGGAACTTGAACTCAATGCCAATCCGTAGAAGGCAAAAATCCCTGCTAACAGAGCAATCCAACCGTAGGTTTGACTCGTCCAACCTGCATTGTAAAAACTAGCGCCCAGTTGCCAAGTGACTTGTACTGCTAAAAAAGCTGCGATCGCAAATAAAGCGGTACCCAGCCAGACATAACCAGTGCGGTGATAGTTCAGAAAAGGTTTAGCATCGGATCTCTGTCCAAACCACAGCCTAGACGGTGCCACCAGCTGATGCATTGCTATGGTACCCGCTACAAGTGTCGCTGGGATTGCCAATTCCTTAATCATAATCCGATTCAGCACTCCCAAAGTGAGAACCGACATGATGCCCAACCCCATCTGAAATAAGCCCAAGCGAAACATGGTAAATACGTTAACCTTGGGTAACGTTACTGGCTTTGCTGATTTATTTGATTCAGAATCGGGTGAAAATTCGCTGGTTGCCATAGCCCACTACAAGCCGTTAAAATTCAAAATTTCAAGTTTAAGCTGGAGGAAAGCTAATAATAGCAAACACCAAGCCCTTATCTGTCCGTTATTTCAAAGCTTAACAGTTCACAGAAAATAAATTATCGCTCGAGATAACTCTATTGAAAGTTTCTAAAGAATTTCACAAGAAGATACACTGGAAATGTAAAGAAGTGTAAATTATAGAGCTTTACAACGTGGAAAGTATCACACTGGGACAAAAAGGTCCGGCTGTTACACCCCTGTGCATTGGGACTTGGGCTTGGGGTGATAAACTCTTTTGGAATTATGGCAACAACTACGGGTCAGAAGAGCTCGAAGGAGCTTTCAAAACAGCATTAGAAGCAGGCGTCACCTTTTTTGATACTGCTGAAGTTTACGGATTTGGTCTTTCCGAGGAATTGTTAGGGCAATTCATGCAAAAGACCGATAAACAGGTGCAAATAGCCACAAAATACGGGCCTGTGCCTTGGCGATTTACAGGTGGGGCTGTTGGTGATGCGCTGACAGCGAGTCTCAAACGCTTGCAACTAGAGCGAGTGCCTTTGTACCAAGTTCATTGGCCCTTCGCCTTTTTTATGAGTCAAGAAACTTTGATGAATGCTTTAGCAGATGAGGTGCAACGGGGCAGAATTGAGACTGTAGGTGTAAGCAATTATTCAGCAGAGCAGATGCGAGAAGCCCACCAAATATTAGCTGCTCGTGGCGTGCCTTTAGCTGTCAATCAAGTCCGCTATTCTTTACTGAGCCGTCAGATTGAAAGCAATGGTATTCTGAAGACTGCCCGTGAGTTGGGTGTAACAATACTGGCATACAGCCCATTGGCTCAGGGGTTATTAACAGGCAAATACACAAGCAGCAGCGCTCACGATTTTAAAGATGCCAGAAGAATAGACCCCCGATTTAGTCGAGAAGGTTTGAAAAAAATTGAGCCCTTGTTATCCGTGCTACGTCAGATAGGAGAGAAACACGGGCGCACTCCTGCTCAAGTTGCTCTGAATTGGTTAATTGCACAAGGCAATGTCATTCCTATTGCTGGAGCAAAAACCGCCGAACAGGTACGGCAGAATGCAAGTGCTTTGGGATGGACTTTGACTGACGATGAGGTTGGGCAGCTAGAAGAGGTTAGCCGCCCCTGGTTGAGATGAGATTTTAGCTGGGTTTGATACTAATTCTTTTGTAAGATGGATTCTTTTGTAGGACGGGCGTCCCGCCCGTCCACCCCACGTAGGTAGGGCTAAAGCCCACCGTTTTCAGCTGTTTTTAACGATTATTGCCAGAAGGCTTATGTTTTACTTTCCTAGCTACGACTGAAAATTGATTATGACGGCTTCTTCTGAACACTTCTCTTCTCAATATTTCTAAGGAACGAGGTGATCTCAAAGAGATAGGTCTAAGTCTTGTTATCTTAAATACTTTCTGTAAGCCAGGACGGGAAGCTTTGGATAAATCAAAATACTGTAGAATATCTTCCTCGCCTTCATCAAAAAGCTTATCCAATTCCTCCGCCTTCATAAGCAGCTACCTCATTTTCTCGTGAACGTCTTACAGAAATGATGCGAATATTATCATTTCTATATGTAATAACAGCACTCCAATGCTTTGTCCCTATTTTACCAATAACAAGAAATCTTGGCTCATCTGTAGTGACTGATGAAGGTATTTCTAACCTGTTACTATCAAGCCATAATTCTTGAGCTTCAATAAAATCAATTTTATGTTTGTCTTTATTGATACTACTTTTTTTGGGATCGTACTCAAAAAATAACATAACTGGTTAGATATACAAAACGTTGTAATTATAATGACATAGGCAAAAATACGATGAGTAATCAATTTCAGGGAAGTAAAGACTTACTGAAAAAGCTAACCGTTCAACACTGACCATTAACTAGAAGAAAAATTTTAAAACTCAGTTTTAAAATTTAGTAAGTATAAATATTGAGTAAAAAACACTTCCATATCTCAGAGAGTGATTTAGGGAGTCATTCAAAATGCAGGTGTCCCTCTTCTGTCAGTTTCCGAGAGGGCAATCTCTAGAAGTCTTATCAGCAAATCAATACAAGCTATCCTATTACAAAAACTTGGTTATTGTATTTGTTATTAGCAAAAAATCTTGCGATTGCTTCGTATACAAAAGCTCTAAAATTCAGAAATAGCAAAAGTTGTTGGAGAGTGACAGAGGAGGAAAACCTGCACCTACTTACAATAAACAAATGCAAGTTTTTACCGATGGTGGGCACTGCCCACCCTACATCTAACTTTTGTAGTCCGGGCGTCCCGCCCGTCCACCCCACGTAGGTAGGGCTAAAGCCCACCGTTTTCAGCTAAACAAATCCAGGTCTGTCACTGCACCGAGACTGCTAGAAGATACTAATTTGGCATATTTTGCCAGTACACCCCTGGTGTAAAGGGGTGGGCGTGGCTGCCAATTAGCACGACGACGGGCTAATTCTTCATCAGACACGTCTAAGTGTAACAACCGAGCATGGGCGTCAATTGTAATGGTATCGCCTTCTTCAACCAGAGCAATAACACCGCCCACAGCTGCTTCTGGTGCAACGTGACCAACAACCATGCCGTAAGTCCCACCGGAAAAGCGTCCATCGGTAATCAGCCCTACAGAATCACCCAAGCCAGCACCAATAATTGCTGAGGTAGGAGCTAGCATTTCTCGCATTCCGGGGCCACCTTTAGGACCTTCGTAGCGGATAATAATAACGTCCCCTGGGTTAATTTTCTTTTCCAAAATTGCATTCAAGCAGGATTCTTCCGATTCAAACACCCTTGCAGGTCCGGTAATTTGTGGTGTTTTTACCCCAGTAATTTTTGCTACTGCTCCTTCTGTTGCCAAGTTACCTTTCAAGATAGCAAGGTGTCCTTGTTGATACATGGGGTTATTCCAAGGGCGGATGACATCTTGATTGGCAAGTGGTTCCTCTGGAATGTCTGATAGGGTTTCCGCAATTGTTTTTCCAGTAATGGTGAGGCAGTCTCCGTGGAGAAGGTCGTGGGTAAGTAGCATTTTCATAACTTGAGGAATTCCACCAGCTTTGTGCAAATCCGTAGCTACATACCGTCCGCTTGGTTTTAAATCACACAGAACTGGAATACGGGCGCGGATAGTTTCAAAATCATCTAGGGAAAGCTCTACACCCACAGCATGAGCAATTGCCAGCATATGTAACACGGCATTAGTTGAACCACCAACTGCCATGACAACGGAAATAGCATTTTCTATAGATTTGCGGGTGATAATTTGGCGGGGCAATATTTGCTTGCTAATTGCTTTTACCAGGTACACGGCTGATTGTTCTGCACTATCAGCTTTTTCTTCGTCTTCTGCTGCCATTGTGGAAGAATAGGGCAGGCTCATACCCATTGCTTCAATAGCGCTAGACATGGTGTTTGCCGTGTACATACCACCGCAAGAACCTGCACCAGGGCAAGCTCTACGCTCTACTTCCATGAATTCCGTTTCGTCGATTTTCTCCGCAACGTATTGACCTACGGCTTCAAAAGCGCTGACAACGGTTAAGTCACGTCCGTTGTAGTGTCCGGGTTTGATTGTACCCCCATAAACAAAGATGGCGGGAATGTTCATCCGAGCAATGGCAATCATCGCTCCTGGCATATTCTTATCGCAACCGCCAATAGCTAGGACACCATCCATGCTTTGTCCATTGCAGGCAGTTTCTATAGAATCAGCAATGACTTCCCTTGACACGAGGGAATATTTCATCCCTTCGGTTCCCATCGAAATACCGTCGCTGATGGTAATTGTGCCAAACAATTGTGGCATTGCACCAGCGTCTCTCACCCCGATTTCTGCTCGTTCTGCCAGTTTGTTTATCCCCATATTGCAGGGAGTAATAGTGCTGTAGCCGTTGGCAATCCCAACAATCGCTTTGGTGAAATCCTCATCTTTAAAACCAACGGCACGCAGCATTGCTCTATTTGGCGATCGCTGCACTCCCTGTGTAACAACTTGGCTTCTGAAATTCTCTGACATTTTGACATTCCCCAGCGCCGTCATCTTTCCTATGGCGCATTTGCTCTATAGATTATCTCAAAATATCAGAAATAGTACATTTGCTAACAGTTGACAGTTAACACTTAACAGTCAACTGCCAAAGATCAACTGTAGCTCTTACCATCTGGCATAATTGCGCCCTGGAGCTGAGTCCCCATCATGTAGGCTCCATACAGATTGGCTCCCTGTAAATTTGCCACAGTCAAGTCTGCATCTATCAAATCTGTCATTTTCAATTCCGCCCCATCAAGTATGGCTCCCGTGAGCTTGGCTTCAAACAAATTGGCTCCACTCAGGTTAGCTCCTGTGAGGTTAGCTCCTGTTAAGTTGGCTCTCACAAGAGATGCTTCTGTTAAATCAACGCCAACCAAATTTGCTCTACTCAAATCAATCTCACTAAGAGAAGCCCTTTGTAAATTAGCTCCGCTCAGATTAACTTCTGTTAAGTAACTGCCTATCAGATTTACACCCTTAAAGTTTCTCTCACCTTCCTGATAGCGTCTCAACAATTCATCCACATCCATAGCACGATTTTCACAAATTTCTTTGCAGTAAACCTCAGACAGCATATTTTACAGTTAATTGCATTACAAGATGGTAATCTGACAAATATTGTCATTATTTACTACAAAATTACCACCACAGCAACTGGAACAAAGTCATTTGTGAACAACTGACATATGCAGATTTGTTAGGGAATGAGCCTAAGATCGGCGATTGGTAAAACGGTTACTAGCGACCAAAATTGATAAACTATAATCGAGCATAATTCAGCGATCGCTGTTAAAACTCCATGCTGCTTGGAAAAAATCTTGCTCGCAAAACATAGCATAGCGGTATGTTGAATACACTACTCCTGTATGACTGGCGTAACGCTCAACTAAACTTTCTAATTGTTGAGTTAATGGTAAAAAATCACTGCTACTGTAAGTACGAATCCAATCTCCATATTGATGATTCGGAATGCCATTACGAGCTAATTGTTCGCCTAAAAAAGCATATAAACGCATACAGGGGGACATAGCAGCAGCAGTTGTACCCACATCAGAAGTCCAAGCGGTTGATAACAAAAAGTCTGTATAACGGCGAGTTGCTGCTCCTGGTTCTACAGAACGTAAATCTATTCCCCACTTAGCCGCATAACCTTCATGTAACTTAAGTTCTTGTAACACTCCACTTGCTAAAGAGTGAAACGTAAGAAATTCTGAAAAGTCCGGTACTTTAGCAGCAGCTATGCTATACGCACGAGCAAAAGCTTCAAGAAAAAAGGCATCTTGCCCAACATAATAGGCAAATTTCTGAGGAGCGAGAGTACCGTCTCCAATACCTCGAACAAAGGGATGTTCTAAACAAACTTGGGCTATATCAAGATTTGCTTCCCACAATTCACTGGAAAGAGTCATAAGTGACTTGTTAGTAGTTAGTAGTTAAGAATACCACCAACAACCAACCACCAACTACTTTTAAAACGGCAAAAATTGTAGTAAGAGAGAACCAATACTGCCTACAAAATCAACAAAAGTGGGTTTACTAGGCTTGATAGCTGGGTCGGTATAAGGTGTTTGCAATTCTTGGATAAATGCCTGTGCTGTTTGCATTCCTGCAGCATTCTTTTCAGCTGTAAATAGCTTGTCCGCAACCTGAGCATCTTGGAATGCACCTTGTTTGTCCATGATTTGATAGCGAGCAATACCACGAGCGAGATATGCTCCTGCATAATCTGGTTTCACGGCAATTGCCTGATTGAAATAGTCGATGGCTTGTTGATGGTTACCTTTCTGTGCTTCAGCAATACCCCAAGCATAAAATTCCTCTGGCTTGGCGTTTTGCAAGGGGATACCTATTGCTCCTTGTAAGTTAGCACTTTTGAGATCTATACCCGTTAACTCTGCACTGTGTAAGTAGCTGTGTCTTAAATCAGTACCCACTAGAGTAGCCCCAGTGAGTTTGCTAGCAGTGAGGTTGGCACCAAACAAACTAGTACCGCTTAAGTTAGTATTCCTTAAATCGGCACCTGTTAAATTAGCACGGCTGAGGTTAGCTCCGGCTAAATTGGCTCCGCTTAAATCTGCTCCTGATAAGTCAGCCATGACCAAACCAGCACCAGATAAGTCACAATTGGGACATTTTTTGCTTGAAAGTAGCTGTCTGAGGTGTTCGGGATTGGCTGCGTGGGCAGTTTGGCTGGTACTAATGATAGTTAAAAGTGCGGCTGTGGCAAGAATCTGGCTTTTCATAACTGAGTATTGCTATATTTTTTCCTGGCTAGTTAAGAAACAGGAAAATAGTTTATAATTTTTTTAGACTTTCGGCAGTTACACTGCAGTAAAAGTACCTATTCAGTTTTGATTTTGAGTCAAGGCGAAAACATTTTGATTTTGCCCTTTCCCCGTTCTCACTGTTTGCAATGAAGAAGACAAACTCAGATCTGCAAATAGACTTAAGGCAAAGGTTAAAGTAGCCGCTAATAATAGTTTTTCAAGCATAACAGTCCCCGCAACCGCTTATTTATACGTTCGTTTCTATATCTTGGGATGAAAATAACCTGTTTCCATCCCAACCTAAGAGATAAACGAATTTGGGGAAAGTGACCCATATCGCCTGCATCGGTGACTATCGTCACTGACACAAATCAACAGCTTACTATACGTACCCTATGGTAAAGTTGCACCACTGAGGTTTGTACCATCTAGAAGAGTTCCTCTCTAATTAGCTCCCTTAAAGTTAGCATCATGAAGACAGGAACCTCTAAAGTTGGCACTACCTAAATTAACACTGCTCACCTTGGCATTGTCAAGATTGTCACCACTGAGATTGGCATTGCTTAAATTAACACCTTTTCAGTGAGAATTCGCAAGATTGGCACTAGCTAGTAGAGAAAGGCTGTTCGCGTAGCGTCTCCTCTGGAGAAGTATCAAGGATAAAGGATGAAATTAAAAGGCTTACACTGTAACGTAGGTTGGGTTGAGGAACGAAACCCAACATTGACTGCGTAAATTTTGCATAAAAATACGAAAATACGTAGGTTGGGTTGAAAAACGAAACCCAACATTGACTGCGTAAGTTGTGCATAAAAATACGAAAATACGTAGGTTGGGTTGAGGAACGAAACCCAACATTGACTGCGTAAGTTTTGCTTGAAGAACGAAACCCAACATTGACAGGCATTTGTTGAGTTTCTCCACGGCGATCGCAACCCACAAAAATTCTCAGCCCTTGTAGTATTGGATCGGTAACAAAAAACGTAACTGGTAAGAACCGTCCTTAGTCATTTGTCATTGGGAGCCACTTGCTATCACGGGTGAAACCCGTGATAGCAAGTGGCGTTCATTAGTAAGGGTTTCAGATGCATTTACATTTTGTAATACAATTCTGTTTATTCCGACCCACCTACTGAGTAGAGCAAACTGTCTTAGAATTTCATAGTTTCTAGTTCTAGGAGCAGTAATGCTTCTGCATCTTCTTCTGAAAGCTGTTCGATTTCTGCTGCAGTCATAGTTTGCTGATGATGATTGTTCTGTGAAACTGTTTGTAAATTGTCATCGTCAGTTTCTTCAGGAAACATCTCACTGTTCAAATACGCAGCAAGAGCATTGAGAGTTGGATAGTCAAAGATGAGTGTGGAAGAAAGGGAGTGCCCTAAAGAAGCTTGGAGACGGTTCCTTAATTCCATCGAAGTCAGAGAATCCATGCCAAGGTCAAAGAAACCTTGATGCGCTTCCAATCGATGGGATGAAGTTAGACCCAAAACTTTGGTAACTAAGTCTTGAATGTGAGCAAGTAAAAGTTCTTGGCGATCGTGGGAAGAAACTTGCTTTAATTTCAGCAAAAACTCAAGTTTTGGTACTGTTAGTTGCTCGGTGTTGACCTGTACTCGCTCAGGAGTTAACTCGGTGAGAAGGGGTGGAGCGGTCTCAGGTGTAAATTGCTGCATGAACTGCGCCCAGTTGACGGGTATCACCCCAACTTGGGCAGAGGGCTGTTGGAGTAACTGCTCCAGCACTTGTAATCCTTGCTTTGGTGCAATGGTATCCATCCCCATTGCAGCTAAACGGTTTTGGTTGAGACTGTCTAAGCCAGCCGCCATCCCCATATTTGCCCAAAAGCTCCAATTGATACTCAAACCTGGTAGCCCCTGTGCTCGACGATGATGGGCAAGTGCATCCAAAAAGGCATTGGCTGCTGCATAATTTCCTTGTCCGGGTGAGCCAAGCAATGAGGCGACTGACGAGAACATCACAAAGTAGTCTAAAGGCAAGTTTTGTGTCAGAAGGTGCAGGTTCCAAGCTCCTTCAACCTTCGGAGCCATCACTTTGTGAAAGCGTTCCCACTCCTGTTGGCGGAGTACCCCATCGTCAAGGATACCAGCTGCGTGAATGACTCCTCGCAGTGGCGGCATTGATTCACTGATTTCCCCAAGGATTCTCGCAACATCTTTCTGTTGAGAGACATCTCCCTTTGCAACCAAAACTTTGGCACCTAAACGTTCTAACTCGTTCAAAGCTTCGCGGGTAGAATCAGAAGCACCACTGCGTCCTACCAGCACTAAGTGCCGTGCGCCTTGCTGCACCATCCACCCAGCAAGCTGAAGTCCGAGACTGCCTAAACCACCAGTAATTAGGTAAGTGGCGTCTTGGCGCAAAGATAATGGTTTTGCTGCTTTCTTGCTATGGCTGCTGGGAACTAGACGGGCAACATAACGCTGCTCGCCTCGAAAAACTATATGATCTTCTTTATCGGGCTGTGACATTTCTGCAAACAGCAAGGAAGCTGCCTTAGCAGAGGTGCTTGCCTCCAAATCTACCATTCCTCCCCAAATTTCGGGATGTTCTAGGGCGATAACACGACCTAGCCCCCACAAGGTGGAGTGGGCGACGCCCGGTGAAGTTGTTCGCGATTCCACTGGTTGAGCACCCCTTGTGGTTAACCAAAGCCGAGGAGATGCTGATTTATCATCAACTTTGGCTAGCTCCTGCACTAGATACAACACACTTTGAGAGCCTAAGGTCTGAGCAACTTTGAGAGAATCTACTGTCATCGCTTCTTCTAAAGAGCTATCCAATCCCCATAAGTGAACTACTCCACGTAACGGGGCTTTATTTCTCTTCAAGACCTCGTTAAACAGTTTCTGAAAATCTTGTGTAGAATCGGGGTTGATTTTGTAGTGTCCTTCCTCTGAAACCTCATAGGCTTCACCGGCAAAGACCATGAAACAATTGTCGCCTTGGTTCTTCAGTAGTTCTGCTACCTCTGCTGCTGTCCCTTCTCGGTCGGCAAAGAGCAACCAGTTACCCGGATGGTTTGCTTGGTGCTGCAAGTTGGACTCACGCGCCTGAGGTCGCCATTCTACTTCATAAAGCCAATGACTCAGGTTTTTTTGAGCAAATTGTAGGAGCATCTCACGCTTTGCACGCTTGACGTGGAAACCCTCTATCTCTGCTATAACCTGTCCCGCATCATCAAACAGCCACAGATCCCCTGTGAGGGTTTCTTGATTTAAACCATCCTTGCGCCGTATCTGACCGTGAATCCACAGTTGAGTATCAGCGCGATGATAAAGCCGCAAATTGTCCAAACCTACCGGTAGATAAGTATTTTCTTCACCTTCGCCAGCCAAGGCTGCAAACAAAAGCTGGAAACCAGAGTCCATCAACACTGGATGCAGATGATAGGCTGTTGCTTCTGATACTAATGCCTCAGGAAGTCGAATTCGCCCCAAAACCTCTCCATCGTACCGCCAGAGTTGTTCAATTCCCTGAAAGCTCGGTCCATACTCCAGTCCCCGCTCTTGCAGCTGTTGATAGTAGGTTCTAACTGATACCTGTTCTTGAATACGTGCTTGCAGGTCTTTCAGAGAAACGGATGTTTGCACCAAATTTGATTGCCCAGCATTGACTTTTCCCGCAGCATGCTGTGTCCAATTATTGGCGTCATTTGCTCCCTCGGCTTCAACGCTCACTATACGAAAAGACGTTTGCCCATCACCTAAGGGTGTTAGTATTAACTGTACAACGCGACTGCTATTTTCTGGCAAGATGAGCGGTTCTTGAATTGATACTTCTTGTAGGCAGTACGGTTCTAACCCAAGAGCTGCTGCCGCCCCGGCTAAGGCTATTTCTAAATAACCCGCTCCTGGCAGCACTACCATACCATACACCTGATGACCGACTAGGAAAGGTTGCAAATCAACACTTAACTCGGACTCGAATAAGGTTTCCTTAAGTGGCGATCGCAGGCGTTGACCGAGCAGGGGATGTAACGATGTATCCCTAGTTTGCAAAACTGGCAACGGATTTTTCCGTTCAAACCAATATCTTTGGCGTTGCCAAGGGTAGGAAGGTAGACTAACAACCGAGCCTGCAGATGGATACAGCTGCTGCCAGTTCACTGAAAATCCTTGAGTGTAAAGGTTTCCTAGAGCACTCAGTAACGTAGCTCGTTCTGGTTGTCCCCGTCGCAGAGAGTGCAGGACTGTACCTTCTTTATTCAGATGACCGAGACACTGGGAAATATAACCTGAAAGTACCGGGTGCGGGCTAACTTCTATAAAGATTGTTTGACCTGCGTTCACCAGTTCCTCAATCGCTCTTGCAAAGCGGACGGGTTGTTCTAAATTTCGACCCCAGTAAAGCGCATCTAAATCTGCACCGTGACTCTTCTGACCGGTAACGGTGGAGAAGAAAGGAATCGTTTCTTTTTGTGGTTGAAGTTGTTGCAGCCGTTGTACTAGTTCCGTAGCAAAGGGAGACATCTGCGGGCTGTGAAATGCATAATTCACAGGTAACAGCTTGCAGAAAACTTGTGGTTGCTCTTGCTCGAGTAACTTGAGCACTGATTCGACCGCGAATGGTTCTCCTGAGATGACAGTGGAAGTCGGACTGTTCATTGCTGCGATCGTAAGACGGTCTTCGTATCCAGACAACAAACGCTCTGTCTCTTTTGCTGGGAGTTCGATCGCCGCCATTTTGCCGTTACCAGTTGCTTGTTGCATCAAGCGTCCTCGATGGCAAATCAAGTACGCTGCATCTGCTAAGGTTAAAGCACCAGAGATATGGGCTGCTGCAACTTCTCCCAAGCTGTGACCTACAACTGCATCTGGGTCAATACCCCAAGAACGCCACACCCGAGCAAGTGCTACTTGCAGTGCAAAAATAGCTGGTTGGGCAAACTCTGTTTCTTGCAAGCGGGATTGGGACGCATCTTCCTCGGTCAGTTCTTCTAACACAGACCAACCAGTATGCGATTTGATGAGTTCATCGCACTCCTCTATAGCCGAGCGAAACACTGGTTCCTGTTCTAGTAACTCCCGTCCCATAGCCCACCATTGAGGACCTTGACCGGAAAAAACGAAAGCTAACTTCGGGCGGCGACGGCGGTTTTTCCGACCAACGGACAGGTTAACGTCTGCATTGCCTTGTATAAAATTTTGTAAACTTTCCTTGACCTGTGCGGGAGAGTTAACGACAACTGCTAAACGGTGTTCGTGGTGCGTGCGCCGAACACTGGCTGTGTAGCAAATATCTTGCAATGCAGCAGCATCAAATTCTTGAGATCCTAGAAAGCTTTGATAAGTTCGTGCAAGAGATTTGACAGCTTCCGGGCTATGGGCGGACAGGGGCAATAGGAGGGAGGAAGGGGGGGAGGGAGCGAGGGAGGGAGGGAGCGAGGGAGCTTCTTCAAGGACGACATGAGCATTGGTTCCAGCAAAACCAAAAGAGCTAATGCCAGCAAAGGCTGGGGTAGACCCAGTAGACCAAGGCGTCAGAGCCCGTGATACCCGTATTGGCAAAGTTTCAAAAGGAATGTAGGGATTGGGCTTGTGAAAATGCAAATTTGGTGGTATGAGTTTGTTTTGAAGCGATAGTGCAACTTTAATTAAACCAGCAATCCCAGAAGCTGCCTCTAGATGCCCAATATTGCTTTTCACTGAACCTACAGTGCAGTAGCTCTCAGGCGGACGCTCTTTAGCAAGCACATTTCCCAGCGCCATCGCTTCAATTGGATCGCCTAAAGGAGTTCCCGTACCGTGCAGTTCGATGTAGCTAATTTCAGCAGGTGCCACCCCGCTTTTCTCCAATGCTTGACGAATGAGTGCTTCCTGAGCAGGACCGTAAGGCACAGTCAATCCCTTGCTGCGACCATCGTGGTTAATAGCACTACCTCGAATCAGCGCATAAATCCGGTCTTTGTCTGCTAAAGCTTGTGATAAAGGTTTGAGAACAACAAAACCTACTCCCTCACTCCGAACATAGCCGTTTGCTTCGGCATCAAAGGTTTTGCAGCGACCATCGGGAGACAACGCTTTCAGCTTGGTCAGACCAATGTTACCAGTGGGTGAAACGATGACGTTCACGCCACCAGCCAAAGCCATGGTTGCATCTTTGTTCCATAGATTTTGGCAGGCGAGGTGAACGGCAACGAGTGAGGAAGAGCAAGCAGTATCAATTGCCATGCTCGGTCCCCTCAAATTAAATTGGTAAGAAATACGACCAGCTGCAATGCTCAGTACGTTACCCGTTAAATCATAACCTTGAGGTCGCTGAGAATATTCCTCCCCCTGAATGAGAGTGTAATCGTTTGTGGAAATGCCAACAAACACACCAGTTTGCGAGCCAGACAACTGTTCTTGTACCTGTCCGGCATCTTCCAATGCCTCCCAAGCCACCTCTAGTAAGAGTCGTTGCTGGGGGTCCATAGAAACCGCTTCTCGTGGTGAAATTCCAAAAAATTGAGGGTCAAACTGGTCTACCTGCGGCAAAAAGCCACCGCAGCGCGAGTTCATTTTACCGGAAATTTCTGGGTCTCGGTCATAAAATTGGCGGATATCCCAGCGACTCGAGGGTATTTCTGTAATAGCATCGACTCCATCGCGCAGAAGTTGCCAAAAAGCTTCTGGATTATCTGCACCCGGAAATCGGCAGCTAATGCCTATAATTGCAATTGGTTCCATTTTTGTTAATATCTTAATTAGATGAGTCTTGAAAACATAAGTCTTTCATAAAACGAACTTTGCTTCCTGTGGCTTTTGTCCTCTTAGCGTCTATGCTTCCTTCGTTGCCAAGCTCAGCAAGAAGCTCGCTCTCTGCGATCGCGACCCAAAATATTTAAATAACCACGAAGACGCCTGTAGCCCTGCGGGGATAGCCTACGGCAACGGGAAGCGTCCCCGCTAGGTGAAGGTCGCTAAGAAATATTCAACTGTCACTTTGAAAAATCCAGCAAAGTTCTGATGACTGACATCTTGCACCTTCTCAATAACGGAGTGTGCGGCATAGCCCTACCTACTGAATAATAAGCTTTTTGGGCTTTCATTTTTGCAAGAAGGCGATGGTGCAAGATATAAGATGACAGACTGCTCATTTATTCAGCTAACCGCTCGGAAAGTTCTGCAATAGTTGGATAATTGAAAATCAAGGTGGGATTCAGTTTGCTTCCCAACCACTTTTCCAGTTTTCCAAGTAGAATCATCGTCTCGGCAGAATTCAGGTCGTAGTTATCAAATGGTTCATTCACATCGATTTCATCTTGTGGAAGTTCAAGTCTTTCAGCAAACTCATTGACCAACCAAGATTGAATTGTTTCTGCGGTTTGAGACTGGGTATTTGAAATAGCCATGCACCGATTCCTTTAAATATGAGTTGACGTTGAAGTTTATTAAGTGATATTCCTGAGGCTAAGTCTTAAAGGTTGATTTTTGATGCTTTGTAAAAATAATCAACCGTTATTAATTTCTTCACTTCGAGAAAGTAGAATTACGCGAAATTTACAAAACTTTATATAAAATTGGAGAACTTGGGGTTCCCACGAAGTGGGGATGAGGGACATAGGAATTGGCTATCATTCTTTCCCCACTCCCTTAGAAACATACCACTACAACTCTCTACTCCCCAGAAACTGGGTGGTAGTAGCTGAAGTGGGCTGGTAACTGCAAGCCTTGCAGTTTCAAACTTTGCAATCGGTATAAATAAGCGGCTCCGGTCATTATATGATAGGCAACATCTGCTACGTGCCGTGCTTCTGGGGCGGCTAGGTAAGTTCCTTGAACCCATTCATTGAAGGCACCGATTGCAGGTCCGCACCAAATTTGATAATCCATCTCCCGGTTGTTTTCCCCAGAACTAGCCCATCGGGAGGACAACCCCAGATACCACCGGAAAATAAGAGCCATTTTCCGCTTGGGATTGTTGTTTGCCCTGGTGATTTGCTCTGGATCTCGTTCGGTGAAAAAGGCAACCGTATCTTGCCAAACTGCTTCCAAGCTTCTTCTAAAGATTTGTTCTTCTAATTTTTGTCTTTCTTCAGTGGGAATTTCGTCAATTGAATTATAGTTTCTATAAAGGTCGTATAACTTTTGTGCCCGCATTGGGAAAAGAGTACCGCGTTTGAGCAGTTGGACTTTCACTCCCATTTCAAACATATCGGCACATGGAGCCATAGTGACATCTGCTATGCCAGCTTGAGCTAACAAACGTTTTGTATGGGCAGAGGTTCCAGCTTCGACGCAGGCTTGATTAACAGACCCCGTCACCACATAACTAGCGCCCATCATAAAGGCAGCTAATGCTGATTCTGGTGTTCCAATACCTCCTCCTGCACCAACCCTAACCTGTTTTTGGTAGCAGTACTTTTGCTGCATCCGATCTCGCAAAGAGATGATAGAAGGAAGCAGACAAACCAAGGGACGATTGTCTGTATGACCACCTGAATCGGCTTCCACCGTGATGTCATCAGCCATCGGAACTTTTTGAGCTAAAGTAGCTTGTAACTCTGTAATCAGTTGTTCTTCAACCAACTGCTTGAGAATTTTTGCTGGCGCTGGCTGTAAAAACTGCGAGGCAACTTCTGGGCGAGAAATTTTGGCAATGATTTTGTTTTTTATCTCAATTTGACCGAGTGCATTGACACTCAAACCTGCCGCCCGGTAACGCACAATATGGGGTGTCAAATCCATAAATGCAGAAGCTTCTACAGTCCTCACACCATATTTGAGGTACAAATCCACAGCCCGCCTTTCCAAGGCTTCTTCGCTGGGGCTGTGAATGAGGTTAAATGCGTAAGGTCCATTAGGAAGGGCTTGCTGGATTTGCTTAATAGCTGCTTCAACTCGCGACGGAACCAAGCCAGCAGCGCCAAAACTAGCCAGAAAGCCTGCTTTCCCAAGGGCTATGACTAATTCTGCTGACGCAATGCCACCTGCCATGGCACCAGCCGCATAAGCATATTTGACCCCGTGAAAATCTAAGAAGTTGCGATCGCCTAAGTGTTGAGGTAGCATTGGTGGGGCAACCATCAAAATCTCTATCAACCCACCTTGACTGTTGTCAAAATCGTAGGAACAACCGTGGTTGGCAATACCAATTCGATCTCGATCTTTAAGGATGTAACAAGGTTGATGCAAATTCAGAAGTCGAGCCTTGATTCCGATTTCATCAAAGGAAATTAAATCTAAATAACCTTTCCAAGCTTTGTTTTTATCGTTGAAATAGCTTGTCACATTACCGCCACTCTCGATGAGAGATGTAGGCAGATTTTGTGCTTTTTTTCCATTACCATTGCCATTAGTTAACATCTTGAAACCCCTATGATTCTAATAAAGAAATTGCTATGTCTTTAACTTCGTAAATTCTCATGTTGTCTTTCCACAAACTTGCATCACCAACAATGATGACTCGTTCGTTATTAACATCAATCTTTGAGATATGAACCTCAAAATACATTTTGTGATTTTCAGGAGTAACCTGACCGCGATACTTCCAGGTCATCTCATGGTTAAATACTTGTCCGAATCGAGGAGATTTAAACTGTCTTCCCAAGTCAAGCTGTAATGCATAAACTTGCATTGCTTGCAAGATAGCTTCAATACCTAACGACCCCGGCATAACAGGGTCTTGATAAAAGTGATAGGGGAAATACCAGTCTGTTGGGCTAATATCCTTACTGCCATAGATGTAACCTTGTTGGTATTTTCCGCCTGCTTCAACAATCAACACTTCATCGAGAAAATTTAACTGCCCGTGAGCTAGATGGTAGTATGGTTTACTAAGTGGAGCTTGATAGAATTTCTCCTGAAAGAGGGGATTTTTGAGATTGATAGCGATCGCTGATAAATACTCATTCTTGTCATCCTCATACCAAGGACGTACAACTTTTCCTCCATCCAATCCTACTTGATTAGCCAGCATTTGGTCGCTAAAATAGCCAAACACCATCTCACTTTGATAAAAAAGTTCGCCATCGCACAATAACTGAAAATCAAACTTTTGAATGATTGCTCCTTGGACTACAGTTGATGATTTTAAATGCACCTTGTCGGTAATAGTCTTACCACGTACATCCACATCCCTCAGAATTGTGCCTTTACCATCAAGATTGCGAAAATGAAGATTTTCCTCTGGCAATAATAAAGGGGCTCCAAGGTAAACACCCAAGAAAATACAAGGCTGACCGGCTATTTCAATATACGTACAGTAGGGCAAATAAGGATAAGAATTATGACGGAAAAACCAGGCTTCTGGAGAAACATCGTATTCAGTCACCAGATTGGCAGTTTTTGTCAAATCGTGTCGTTTGCCCTCAAATTCCAGAATACGGCTGACCAAACATAAATCTCTGTTTGGCAGACACACCGAACGACGATTGTCATAAATTTGATATTCTGGACCCAAACAGGTAGCAACAGCACCTTTAGTCAGTTCTTGAACTTGTGATTCATTAAATAAAACTGGTTTTTGAAGCAAATTTTGTTTTACCAATAATGTTTGTTCTGGCTTTTCAGATAATTGCCACCCCAAGTTTTGAGCGGTAGCAATTGTTTTGTCCCCAAAGATAATATCGACGTTACATATAACGAAAGGTGTTGGGGACAGACTGATTTCCATAACTTCCAATCGGTAGATCAATTTTCCGGAAGTCGGAGTCACTTGTCCGCGAAAACGCGACACTTGAGGACGCTGGGAAATTGGTTGAAACCGAGCATCTAAAGTACACTTTTGCAGTCCCAAGAAAAGAGTGTAAAATTGCAATACCTGCGAACTCCCTTCAATCATCAGGCTACCGGGCATGGTAGGGTCATTTTTGAAGTGACAGAGAAAATACCAATCCTTTGGCTCTACAGTTTTTTCAGCAATGACTAGACCCAATCCTGCAACACCTCCTTTGGGATCGACAGATATCACGCGATCGACCATTGTCAGCATCTTTGAGGGTAACCGGAGTGACGGATTCAAACCATTTTGTTCGTAATTATCTCCAAAGCAAGCAGCAATATTACCCTGGCTTAAGTGAAGTAAATCGTCCTTCTCAAAAGTAGATTTTTGGCACAACAGTAATGGTTGAAAAGATTTCTTTTGAATGCGGCTTCTTTCTTTCTCTTCACGCTCGGTAACAATAATACCTTGACCTTGCTCAAGCTCCTCCTCAGAAAATAGCCCAGCACAGCCTCCAGAAATTTTTATAATCTGTTTATCCCCAACAAAACAATCTGCGTGAAAAAAGACAATTAAGTTGCTTGTCGTCCTTACATAAGAATCAATTTTGATATCATAACGAAGTGTTTTTACTTCTTGAGGCGGCTCACATAGAAATGTAGCAGTAAGATCTAGTAAGCGAAATGACCTTTTCCCTTGATTCTCAAAGTCCGTTCCTAAATAACCGAGTAAAAGTAAGATTCCCTGTCCCGCTTCTTCATAGATTCCTAAGGGAATTTGACCATCAACTGAATACCAAGCATCTTGAGGAACATCATACTCTGTTTGAATAAAACCAGTATCGTACTCACCTCGTTGACCTTCAAGTTTGGTAACTCTACTGACAAACAGATAAGGCGGAGACGGAAGGCGGACTCTTTTGGTATAGGGGTCGATACTTTCAAAGTCTTTACCCAGTACGCGTGAAACCTGTCCTTTGGCAAACTCCAGTACCTGAGATTCATCAAGAACGATATTCGATGGCTTTTCAACGGCAGAATTTTCAGAGCGTTTGGTCTCAGATGTGGTATTATTGGCGGGAATAAGCGGTAAACTATCCGGAGTGACAGTTTTAATTAGAGTTTTCTTTGTCTTAACACTCTCCAATATCGGGGAGTAAAGTGGGGATAAATCCATCGAAACCCGATGGCTGAGGAGTTGTGCCAAAACTCTGACGATCGCAGTGAAATCATCAACCCCCCTGCGATTGACGGACATGGTTATATGTTCTTTCTGTTGAAGGTTCTCAGAAATCCATCGGGAACAGGTATTCCCAGGACCCAACTCAATAAATATTCTCGCTCCATCCTCATAAACTTGGTGAACGAGTCGGGGAAAATCGACCAGCTGGGAAAATCCTTGACTAATGCTATGAGCCAGGGACTCTTTATCAAGACGAAGCAAGTCGTAGTGAGCCGAAGAATAGAAATTAATATTCTTTACATTATTAACATCTGTAGTATTAAGTTTAATTAACTCTCTATATTCAGAGACTGTCGGTTCGCAGTGCAACACCATGTCAGCTGGTGCGCGGAAGGCTTCACATTTCAAAGCTTGAATCACCCTAAGACAAGCTTGAGGTTCGCCACCGATAACAACTTCTGTAGGGGTGTTAATATTTGTCAAATAGACTTGACTTTCCCGTTCCAAGCAGGTTTTGACTGCAGATACTGGAGCCATGAGAACATAACTGTGCCATAAATCTTCGCCAGCATTTGCTTGGGATAAGCCCCAGTAATCGTGAAGTACAGTTTTAGAACCTGCTAACCGCGTTTGAAAAATGGGAGACGAATGTACAAAATTGCTAACTTCTTCGGCACTGACCCAAACATTTAAGGCGTAGAGCATACTGCTTTCGCCCATGCTATATCCAAATGCGACTTGAGGTTGCACTTGAAAATATTCTTTCATGATGAAGGTCCACAGTACAGAAAAACCCGTTCCAGAGACCTGTAATCCCAAGGTATCGCTGAGGAATTGTGTTTCGAGGTCTTCGAGTTGCCTTTTCGATAATTGGTGTAAACTTCTGGGATAAAGCTGTTTATCTCTAAAAAATTGGCTTTGATCGCAGACAAAACTGGCAACGCGATCGTAAGTTTTAGGAAACAAGTTGAAAAGTTTTCGACCCATGCCAATGTAGGAATTAAAAGCGCCTGGGTAAACAAAGGCAACAGTACCCTTTTTACCCAAGGGCTTGGCGGTAAAATAACTACCTACAGGGCTTTTCCACTCTTTGCCTTGAGCAAAAGCATCTGCGACACCCTTTCTTCCGCGCTCAATTTCCCGCAGCAATTCCTTTTTGTTATGTCCCACAATTGCTAGAGCATAGGTTGCTTGGGAATTCGAGTGAAAAGCGCTCCATATTTCGCTGGCTGTAGCAGATAAAGAGGAACTGTTTTTAATCTTCTGTTCTAGTACATCAAGTTGTTCGAGTAAAGCCGATAGCTCGTTTGCTGCAATGGGACAAAGATAACAAGCACTTTCTTGTAAAGATTTGTTGCTGCGGTTTTCTTGACTTGGGTCTTCTGATATTATGGCGTGTGAGAAATTAGCATTTTTATCCAAACTATTAATTGCAGCTACCCTCTTTGTTTGTTCTTTTGTCAATAACCACGGTCTCGACTCCGTGGGGACATAAAAAGGGCTGTTCTCCCAAATCTCTGGTTTTTTGAAACCAGACCATTGTGGAGTTGCGGGAATATAGCGATTGTAAAGGCAAAGAGCAGTTTTGATTAAGCTAGCAATTCCAGAAGCAATATAAGTGTGTCCTATGTTTGATTTGACACTGCCAATCGCGCAACTTAATTCTGCACCAGGGACGTGATAAGCTTGGAGTAAGCCGTTGATTTCAGCCTTATCTTGCTCTTCAATCCCACTGCCAAAAACTTCAAGATAACCAATGTCTGTTGGTTCAACTTCTGCTTCCTCAAAAGCCCTGTAGCAGCATTGGCGGGCTGATTCACTCGGGGTCGCAGAAGCTTTATGAGTGACAACAACAGAATCAATGACAGCATAGATGCGATCGCTATCTTGCTTAGCCTTTTCGTAGCGCTTTAACACGATCGCTCCAGCACCTTCCCCCAACATCGAACCGTTACCATTACGGTCATAACTTAAGGTTGGTTTGCCAGTATTCATGCTTGCTAGGCGATCGTACCACAAAGCAGAGTTGTTAGCCAAATTCACAGCACCTACAACAACAGCGTCTGCAGAACCAACTGTCAGAAGCATTTTTGCTATTTCCAGCGCATCAAAGACGGAATTTTCTTCAACACATACACTGAAATTCGGTCCGGAAATATTCCACAAACTAGAAATTTTATTGTAAACAAGATTTTTTTGCTGCTTGAGAAAGCTTTTGTCACTAGAATCGGAGCCAGTCTTCATTTCTAAAACGGGTTCATCTTTTATGACTGTGACAATAGCCATATTTTGCAGCAATTTACCCTTTTCATCTAAATCTGCATCCCTTAAAGCATTGTCAATAACCTTAAGCATTAACAGCTGCTGAGTGTCATATTTATCTAGATCGTGGGGTGGAATTTTGAAATAAAAGGTATCGATTTCAAAGTTTTCAATGTATGCGCCCAATGAGCTTTGTTCGCTGTCAAAATCGTTTTTTGAATGTATATTTTGCGTTGTTTGTATGTTTTGATATCGTGTATGAGGAACAGGAATAAAATGTTGATTTGCCTCATAAATACTATGCTGAAAGTTATCCAATCCATAACAGTTTCCAAAAAAACTTTCCATGCCAACAATTGCAAGCTTCACCATTATTTAGACTCCTTAAAATAGGGTTATTGGTTAGTATTTAGTGGTTGATTGTTGGTAGATAGCGAGTTACAACCAACAACTAAGGAAGTGGGCGGGAATAAACAGAATTACTTTACAAAATGTAAATATATCTGAAGCCCTTACCAATGACAAATGACTGAGACGGCCCTTACTAGTTACGTTTTTTCTTACCGACCTACTTAACAACTAACCAAAGAATTGTTTAAAAACAGATGATTGAGACGTTCGCTAGCAGTCACTTGCATATCAAAAGTCTGCATGTAGATTTGACCTTGAGAATCATACACTGTACTGCTAGCAAAGAAATTTGTCTCTTGATTTGAGGTAATTTCTAAAGAAATATAAAATTCTTTATTGAAAGGAATTTCTTGGAATTGTTCGAGCTTTTGAATTTGTAATGGCAAACTTGCTAAATTATAAAAATGCCTGACCCAAACTAAAAAACATTGAAATAAAAGATCGGATGTGTAGGGATTAAATGTTTGTACTGGGAATTGACCTTGTGTTTTGATGTCAATGTTGTCTAGTTTACACCGAGCAATCAGTCTTTCAGAAGTCATATGGAGAATTTGCTTTATTCCTTGAAAATTACGTTTATGAAATAAAGTTCCATCTTGATAAGGGAAAAGACTGAGAAGCGCTGGGTCTTGCGTGATATTTAAAGATTGAGAAGGGGTGGGGGGAACTTCCTTGATAAGTCTAACTTGAGTGCTGTAATGATAATAGGGTATTCCTTTTGGGCTTTCGCTCCAGACCAATACCTCAAAATCTATTTCCCCAGAATTTAGTTTCTGAATTTCTTTTACATCTAAAACGTATTCTGTGGCTAAACTTTGGTCGAAAATAATCCCTTTCAGAACTTTGTAGTTGCTACAACTGAAAAATGTGTAACCGGGATAGATTTGCTCGCAAGCACGAGCAATCCATGCTATACTACACATGGCGGGTAAAACAGCTTTGCCACCAAATGCATGATCGCAAACAAAAGAGTTGGCTGCTAAGGTTAATTTACGGCGAAATCGAAATGTTCGTGATTGAGAATAGAGAGGCTTGGGTGAAGCTGCGATCGCACTGCTCATAACTAGAGTTTGTGCGGTTCCGTGATGGGAAGGCTTAAGTTCATCAACTAACATTTGAGCGCCAACTTCCAGAGGAATCAGTTCCATGTTGAGTTGAGAGAAAACCTTTTTTAATTCTGGTGTCACCATACCGCCATCCCAAGGTCCCCAACCGATGGAAACAACGTGACAAGATGGATATTTCCTTTGAAGCAGATAAGCTGTTTTATTAAGAATTTCGTTAGCCAGCGCATAATCAGACTGACCTGCATTGCCGTAAAAAGCTACGAAAGAGGAAAATAAAACAATGAAATCTAATCGATTGGGTTCTACACAGTTCAGTAAATTTTCTAAGCCTTCAATTTTAGCAGCGTAAACAGTATCAAAATCTCGCTCTGTTTTGTTTTCAATGAATTTATCTGCTAAAACGCCAGCGCCATGAATAATTCCTGTAATCTGTCCGGTGCTTTGAACAACTGACGCTAGTTCTGCTTGTAAAGTAGACTTGTTGGTAATGTCTGCACTAAGGTATTTTACCTGTCCGCCAGCTTGCTGGATTGCAGAAATGGTTGTCGAAATTTCTCGTTGAGCTAGCAAGGAATTGAAGACCTTTTGGACTTTTACAGGTGTAGGCTTGTCACCTCGGCTGATGAAATCCTGCATAATGCGCTTTTTCAATTCAGCTTCCTCGAAGCACTCCCTAGCCCATGTCGGTTCGGATTCAGTCAGTTCGGAACGACCAAGCAGAATAAATTTACATTGATATTGTTCTGCTAGCTGGATCGCACATTGCGCCGTAACCCCTCTTCCTCCACCGCTAATGAGAATAACTGATGATGAATTAATTTTTGTGTTTATATTCATTGTGCTTATCCTAATGTTCTAATCCAGGGATTTGGATGGTGGGCTTCTTGCTTCAAGAAACCCAATAAGTGAACCATCGTAGAATTTATCAAAGTTAACCCCGTGGATGATTAGGCGGCGGCTGTTTCGCACGCCAGAGTCACTCTTCCCTGTAAGTTGTATCCAACTTCTAAAATTAAGGAATTTGGATCGTGCATTTCACTCAAAATGCAGTTTGCCATTGCTTCTGGGTTTAATTCAGGGCTCAGGTCAATGGCTCGGCAAAATACCTCTTCCCACTCTAGATTGAGAGTTTTTGCGAGACCGAACAAACCACCACTCAGGGCGCTGAAGTCAATTCTTGCTCCCAGTCCAAACTCACCATCAAGCCGAGCAACAGTAAGAAAACTACTACGTCCTGTTTGTGCTGCCTTGTTAAGGGATTGCTTTAGGTGTTTGGCTAAAAGAAAGACGTACTTAAGGATTGACATTTCTGATTTGGGATAAAAGAGTCTCTGTGTTTGTAACTCTTGACTGACAGGGTGTAGATGGATGAAAGAACCAATCGAACCGTAAGTGTTAGCGATCGTTGCCAGTTGCTGTTGCAGTTGCTCCTCGCTTAAATCAGTGAGTGCAATGCGGTGAACTCCTGGAGGTAGAGGTTGACGTTCTGCTATTACACTTAGAGGAAAACTTAAAACAACTACCTGCCAACCTCGTTCCATTAACATCAGAGCTAACGTATTGGTAGTAGAAGAACCGTCATCAGTGAGCAAGCAAGTACGAGACTCAGGTAAAGTAAATTCCCAAAAATCAGGTGTAGGTAGAGGCATAAGTTTGACCAGACAGCGCCGAATGTTGTGGTTTACCGGACATTGCTGTTTATCATACGTGACTAAGGCATTTTTTTTTAGTATCCGCTATCTTTTTGCCCAAGTAATTTGCAATTTTGCCGATGGTGCGATGTTCTCCCAATTCATCTGGACTTAACCTGGGTAAGTCGGGGAATTGGTTTTGCATTGCACCGATAATTTCTACCCTTTTAATTGAGTCAATACCCAAATCTGCTTCTAAATCCATTTCCATCTCTAACATTTCTGTTGGATAGCCCGTCTTGCTACTAATCGTCTCTAAGAGGGATTGGGTGATAGAAAGGTCATTGCCGGTCTCTACCGATGGTGGGGTCAAGGTGTCATTAGAGACAAATTGAGGAGATGGACTGGCTTGTGGAGTGGGGGTTGGAACATACTCAACAGGTGCTGTTACTTTTGCTGCAGGAGACTTTGCTTCTATGTCTGGCTGTGTCAATGTAGTGTCTGATGTCTTGACTGGGGTAGCCTGTGGTTGAGCAACTGGTACGGTAAAAGCCAAGGTATGGTCGGTAGCCTGCGGTTTATTGTCTCGCTCAATTGTATGAGTCACAACCGAATTAGGGTGTTCTTTAGCATCTGGTTTAGAGACTTCATTTGCAACTAAGCTAGCTTGTGGAGGGTTAGTTGATGCGATCTCTGGTGCAAACTGTACCCAGTGGGAGCTGTTATTACCTGTTAAATGCGAATTGTATTGTTGCATCAACTGGAAAAACGAGCGAGAAGATTCTGCATGGCTCTTAAGATATTGCTCGTGTACCCGCAGTACTTCTGTCTGATGAGTATAAAAATGAAGCAAGATTTTCTCTACAGTATTGTTTGTGCCTTGCATATTAGAAGAGGAAGGTTGAGTCAGAGTAGGTTGCAACATGTTTTTTGTCTCAATGATAGGTACAATGGTTTCAAAATCCGTTGAACTGTGAGTCTCTGTGAACGCGTACTGAGATGTTGTAGCAATAACTTCAGTTGGTATCGCGTCGGTGTCGAAGTTTGTAGCTTCAGACAACTTCCAAGACATCACGTCTTTATTGATAGTTATAGCTACACAGTCAGCATTGGATATTTCGGATGAAATTATCTCTGCATTAATATCTGTAGCTAAAGGAGTAGCTTCAGGCATTTGCCAAGAAATGATATCCGTGTTGACATGAGCAGCTACAGGAGTCATTTCGGGGGAACTGGACACAGCAGCAGGAGACCCTATTTTATGACCATCTCGCAAAGCTTGCTCAAAAGCTGCTTTTGTTTTCTCGCTGACATAATTACTGCCACTGAGGACTATATTCAATGGGCTGCTTTTTACAACTCCAACCGCAGAAGGCTCAAGTTGATAAGAGTCTGGATCTTGTAAAGGTAATCCAGCTACACGCAATTGCATCATTGCTTGTCGCAACTGTAAGTCCCCGTCTTTTTCCCGACTGGGATTCAAGGCTATAGCTAGATGGGGGCGACCGCCAAGGATACTCTTGACAAAATTGGTAAGAATCTGCCTCGGACCAATTTCCACAAAGCAATAGCCACCAGCAGCGTAAAGATTCTCAATTTCTTGCGTAAACCGAACTGATTTGAGAAGATGAGCTTCTAAAGTTGTTTTAATCGTTTCAGACTCGCTGGAATAAGCTTCCCCTGTGGTGTTGGAATAAACTTGGATTTTCGGGCTATTGAAGGTGACAGACTGAATAGCCTGAGAAAATGGTTTGCTGGCATGATTGACAAAACGGGAATGGAATGCTGCTGATACGGGTAGTGGAGTGACAGAATAGCCGCGTTTGGTCAGAATTTGTTGTACAACTGCGATTTCTGGTTTAGCTCCAGAAAGCACGACCTGATTTGGGGAATTGTAGTTGGCAATACTCAGATGAGACAGAGGCTTGATAATCTCCAGGATAGAATTCACATCCCCATTGACAGCCAACATGGTTCCCGCATCACAATCAGCACCATTATGTGGGCTACTCATTGCCTGACCCCTAGCTTTGATGAGGTAAAAGTAATCTGCGTCACTTAAAACCCCAGCAGCCCAAAGAGCCGTTAGTTCTCCAAAGCTGTGACCTGCAACAAAATCTGGCTTAAACCCGGCTTGTTGCAGTATCTTATATAGACCTGCACTAAAAGCGCCAATAGCTGGTTGAGCATTTTCTGTTCGCTGCAGTTTTTGAGCTTGCTCAGCTTTTTGATTGCTGTCAAATATGGGATTTGGGAAAACCACTTGAGACAGGGGTTGCAAACCATCTTGAACGAAGAGATTGTCCAGAGAGTTGTAGACTTGGCGCAGGACGGGAAAGTTAGTAGCTAATTTCATTCCCATATTTACATATTGGGAGCCCTGTCCTGGAAAGAGAGCCACTACTTTGCCTTGGAGGGACATACCCGTCTTGCGGTAGTAGACACCACGGGGATGTTCCCAAGATGCGGCTTGCAGTTGTTTTTTCAGCTGGTTAATTGCTATCTGTAACAATTCACTCGTCTCATCCTGGGATGTTGCAACAAACCCCACCCTAGCAGCAGCGACAGGAACGACAGATTTACAAGAGTTAATCAGTTGGTTGTAATACCGATTGCCAGTATCGGATTGTAACTGTGAATGTGCATTTTCACACTTTTCTAACAACTGTTCTGGACTTTCAGCCCAAATTAGGATTGACTGAGGAACAGAGTGCAAGCGATAGGCATCTTTATGTTCGCTGGTGTACTCTTCCAAAACCACATGATAATTTGTTCCACCAAAACCAAACGAACTCACTGCAGCGCGTCTTGGTGTACCGGGTTCTGTTGGCAACCAAGGTCTAGATTCCGTATTTAGGTAAAACGGAGATTCCTCAAGCTGAAACTTGGGATTCGGTTGGGTCACATTCAGAGTCGGTGGTAAAATCTTGTGGTGTAGAGATAGAGCAGCTTTGATTAAACTTGCAGCTCCTGCTGCTGCCTTTGTATGTCCTATCTGGGATTTAACACTTCCAAGGGCAATGTGCTGTTTATTGGGGTTATTTTCGCTGAAAACCTCTTTTAAGGCAGTGATTTCGCATAGGTCACCTGCTGGGGTTCCCGTACCATGAGCTTCGAGCAGACCAATACTTGCAGGGGGGACGCCTGCATCTTCATATGCACGACGCAAGGTTCTAGCTTGCCCTTCCGGACGAGGAGCGTAAATACTCTTGTATCGACCATCACTGCCAGTTCCTATTCCTTTGATAACTGCATAAATGCGATCGCCATCCCGTTCTGCATCCTCAAGACGTTTCAGCACTAACATCCCGATCCCTTCACCTATCATCATGCCATCCGACGTTACATCAAAGGGATTCAAAAAATCTTTTTTAGATGCGGCGGGCGTTTTGCTAAAACACATATAGTTGAAAGCAGAAGCATCCGCTTCAACCCCACCAGCAATCATCATGTCGCTTCGACCCTCAATCAACTCGCTCATTGCCATTTTGATGGATGTGAGCGAACTGGCGCAGGCAGCATCCACAACACAGTTCATGCCTCCCAAATCCAGACGGTTAGCAATACGTCCAGAAACTACATTAGCTAGCCAACCAGGAAAGGAATTCTCTTCCCAGCCCACATACGCCAACTTCATTTTCTCAATAATTTTTTGTGTATCTTGCTCCGACAAACCACTGCTTTTGAGAACCTTTTCCCAAACAGGATATTGCAATCGGGTAGTCAGAGGGACAATCAATTGCATACATCCCCCTACCACGCCCAGGACAACTCCAGTGCGTTCTCGACTAAAATTTCGAGATTCACCGTAACCCGCATCCTCTATCGCTGCTTTCGCAACAACAAGCGAGAGTAACTGGGCAATATCAGTCGCTTCCAGAATACTGGGAGGCAACCCAAACTCCATTGGATTAAACTCAGTGTCTGGAAGGAATCCACCTCGCTTGCAGTAGGTTTTGTCAGGGGCTTTGGGGTCTGGATCGTAGTAGTCTTTTATGTCCCAACGGGAAGGGGGAACATCCGTTATACAATCGACTTTGCCAACAATATTGTTCCAATATTCTTGCAAATTCCTAGCTTTGGGAAATAAGCAAGCCATGCCGACAATCGCAATGGGGACTTGTTGCCGTTGATAATGGGATGACTTCTCAGTTTGAGTCGTTATCTTGGTTGTTTCTTGTTTTTGGGAAGTATTTTGCTCCACTGTCATCAACTCCTGATTTACTTTATGGTTTTGATTGCTTTACAATTATCAAGGGGAACTTTAGCTAAATAATGCAGTCAATACATGTAACTAATAGGTGGTGACCGAATGAACACTTGATAAAAGTTCTTCTAAATGTCGCGATGTTCCAAGACAATTTACCCATCGAGTTAGTCCAAAACACGAGAAAAACGCCAACTTTTATTAAAGAAGTCTCAAGGATAAAAGATGAAGTCAAAACGGAGTAGCTGTACGGTCACCCTTGATAGGCGAAACCAATGACACCCTTTTGTCTTCATACTCGTTCCCTTTACGGGTGAGGTAAATTTGTACTTCTAACTTCAGTTGGTAGCTCGTGTATTAACTTCACTCACTAGTCTAGGAATTCCGAAAACAATTGGACAGAGATATTCTTTCGGCAAAATAGGAGATTTTGTTGCTTTGTAAGAAGGAAAGGTTCGATTACAGCAACCGTGATTATTTTGCACTCGTACTATTCCGCCCTGAATCCTTACGGTTAATTGCTAAAGCTTACGGATTTTGCAGTTAAGACGAGTACCCACTTTTTAAGCAACCACTTCAGTAAAGTGTGAGTGTATTTTTGTAGCAAAATTGGTGGATGCAAGTAGATTGCTATCGACAGCCTCTTAGCTGCCTGATTGACTGCATCAAAGCTGTTTTCCTTGCGCTGTAAATATTTTTGAGTGCAATACTGATAAACTCGAGCCAAGCTTTGATTTTTGAGGTATCTTAGGTTAGTAGGGGCGTTTTCAAATGCCTTTTCCACCACCGCCATAGCTGACTTTTCCACTACCTCAATGTTGGATGATATAGAGTTGGGAGAGACACGGTAATAAACTTGGTGTTTGGGAACTACAACAAAATCCCAATTAACTGCTAACCTAATCCAGTAGTCCCAGTCCGCACATGAGATGAGTGTCGGATCGAATTCCCCTGTTGATTCAATTGCTTGTCGGCGAATCAAAGTATTGGAACCGCTAGAAATGAAGTCATCAACCAATAAATTGGCTTGTACATTGCCTTGAAAGAATATAGGTTTCCCCTCGTATACAGATTTTTTTTCATGCCAGAAATAAGTCCAGCTATAAGCAACTCCAGCCTTTGGATGTTTTTGTAAAGCAGCTAATTGTAGTTCGAGTTTATCGGTTGTCCACAAATCATCGGCATCAAGAAAAGCAATAAATTCTCCCCTGGCGTGAGAAATTCCGTAATTGCGAGCTGTCGAAATTCCTCCATTTTTATAGGAAAAAACTTTTAAACGTTCATCACAAACACTTTTAAGTAATTCTAAGGTGTTATCTGTGGAACCATCATTGATGACAATGATTTCAAAATTAGAAAAGGTTTGCTGCTGAACGGATTGGATAGTGTCTAAAATGGTACGCTCGGCATTGTAAGCTGGAACTATAATTGAAACAAGAGGATTATTATTCACTTCATTTACTCCTATAGACATCCCTGTTTCCTTGTACTAATGATTTAGGAGTGCTTTAGAGCATCTGGAAAGCCATTTGTTAATTGGTGTCAGAAAAATGTAACTTTCTATTAAATGCGTATCGATGAGTCCATATGATGAAAGGAGGCAAAACTAGAACATGAGATAACAGGACTACTGCGGCTACCCAAAAGATTCCCCAATTGACTGCCAAGACTATAGAAACTGCAAATACAACAGTGAAAATTATGTCTACATAAAGCCGAATATGGGTTTTATCTATAGCATTGAGTAACAAAGAAGCAGCCCAAGCAAAGGTGCGTGGTATAACTGATAAGCAAATCATTATTAATACTGGAGTGGCTTCTACCCATTTTTGTCCAAATATAATTGGCACGTAGAATGGAGCTAGAAATGATTGAGCTAGAATCAGTGGCACGACAACTAAGGTAATTTTTCTCAGACTCTTAAAGTATCTCTGCTTAAATTCAGTATAATTAGAACGCACAGCACAAATGTAAGGATACAAAGCTGACATGAATGTATTTATAACATTCATGCTAATTCCCAATCCGGCATTAAAGGCGAAATAGTAAATACCTAAAGCATTAATTCCTAAAAAATTACCAATTACTAAATAATCTATGTTCATCCTAAGGTTATTTAATAATTCTAAAAAAAGAATATTTTTACCAAATTCTAAAATTTTCTGCCATCCTTGTAATTGAAACTTTTTAGGAGGTCGCCAAGAGTGATTTCTCCAGTTAATAACAATCCATATTGGAGTTGTTAAAACCATAGACCAAACTATAGCCCAGATTCCCATACCTAAAACAGCTAAAATGACAGTAATGAGGTTCCCAAGTATTGATTGAGTCGCATTACATATTGCGGTAACTTTCAGCCGATTTTCTCTTTCAATTAATGCACTGTGTATTGTAAAGAAAGGTAACATCAAATACATTAAACCAACAGTGCAAACAGGCAAAATAATTTGGCTATTACCTACCCAAGATGCAATAATAAATGCGCCAATACATTGAAGAATAAACAGTGAAACAGATAAAATACAATTCAACCAATAGGCTGTATCACAGATAGTTTTAACATCTTCCTCATCAGCCTGAATAATCTTAGCCCCAATTCCACCTCGAAGGGTGACAACCTTGGAAAAGTCAACAATTGTGTAAACAATTGCTACTAAACCGTAATCTTGAGAACTGAATGTGTGAGCGAGAGTGACTGTCGTTGCCAAACGAAAAATCCTATTGACTAACTCTGCTCCTCCAAGCCAGCCAACGTTGCGAATAAATTGACCGGATAGTATTTGCTTAAATTTAGCGATTCTTAAGTTATTGCTTAGCATTTAGAGGTATTGAAAGTGAAGGTCATAAATGGCATTTTGCTTGCTGTTTGCACAATGCGTGTATTAGCACATTGTTTGACTTCTAGTTGCTGTTAATAGTAAATCTCGTAGTTGCTTGCCAATGACCTCAGGTGCAAAACCAGTTATGGCGCGATCGCGGGCACGCTGTCCCAACTTTAAGCCAAGGGCTGGGTTATCTAGAATTTCACCAAGCTTTGTTGCTAATGCTGCAGCATCCTCACGAGACACAATAATGCCACCAGAATCTTCACCGTATTCGAGGATATCAGGTATACCAGGTGCTGCAGCGGCTACTAATGGCAAACAGCAGGACATGGCTTCAATTGGGGCAACAGGAAAGCCTTCTTTTCGAGAGGGAAAAGCGTAAACATCACCGGCACAAAGGTATTTTTGTATTAAGGTGCGATCGCTAACAAATTCGTTGAGCCACATCACGCCCTGAAGTTGCTCTCGATCGATTTGTTGCTGAAATCTTTCAGCCTCGCTCCCCGTTCCTATAACCAACAATCTTAGGTCTTGTCCGCAGCCTCGGTCGTACAGTTGCTGCCAAGCTTGCAAAAGGATATCCAATCCCTTACGATTAATTTCAACACGTCCGTGCCACACAACAACTTTAGCATCTAAGGGAATGTTCAGCATTTCCCTTGCCAGCTGGCGGCTTATCGGTTGCCAAGAGGTGACATCTAGGGGATTGAAAATTCTAGCAATTTTGAATGCAGGTATTTGATAGCGATCGCAAACACGTTGAATTTCTGTTTGTGTTGCGATAATCACCCCCGTACACCCTCGAAATGCCAGTTGTCGTAGAGGAGATTCAAGCCAACTCAAGGTGCGATCGCCGCCTTGAAAAGTAGCAAACACTGGTATACGCATTAACTTTCCTAAAAGCACACACACATCAAAGCGAGCATACTCGTACTCTTGACATAAGATGGCTTGGCAACCCTCTAGCGCCAGTTCGCGGGCTAATAAGTTCAGGGGTGTAGATAAGTAAGTTCCTAAACTTTTTGCTAAATCCTTAATTGGTGTAAGTAAAGAACGGCGCAGGTGATTATCATCCTGAATATCTTTAAAAGATTGACCTTCACTTGCGCCATAAAGCTTAAGTGAATTGCGCCGGAGTTTTCGGAAACCCCTATATATCCGAGTTGGGGGCAAAACACAGATAGTAGCGCCAGTGGGTTTATGGGTGAAACGCGACACTGTAGCAACCTGAGCCGAAAAGCAGAACAGGATCGTTCGTACACCAACCCTTTGCAGAGCATCGACATATCCGAACATCCAGCTACCGACAAACTCGTTACAGAAAGCCTCGAATGAAATCCCAATGCTGTCCAGAAAGTCTTCGAGCAAATCCCCCACAGGAAATAAAGCAATTGTCGGCTCTGGGTCAGTGGTTTTGAAAAGTAACTCCTGATATTCTAAATCACAATGCTTGGTGTTTTGATAGTCTATTGGTGACATAAAGATTGGCTGATTTTACACAGGTACTATGTTTTTTGATGAGTTTATTGCAGGATTTAAATTTTTTATTGCCTAAAAGCAACTTAACTATGGCGTGTGTTAACTGCTCCTTGAGAGATTTTGCTTTATACACAACCTTTTGTCTTATTCGCTCTAAAAGAGAAGGATTTAACAAGGATAAGCCTAGTTCTTCCTCGCAGCAAACTTTGGCAGTACATACATTTGCCCGGTCTAGAGCTGAGATAAATTCATCGCGCACATTGTGAAATTTTGAGAGTTTTCATGCTTGAAGTCGTGGATTGCTTATAGCAAGAGCTTTTCGTATCCAGTAGAATAAATGCCTGGTAACATTTGGTGGAAATATTCGTTTCACCAACAACTTGATCAGCAATTTTTGAGTAGCTCGTTCAAGTAAAGTTTGAGGGTGTAAGTAGATTGCAGACCACAAATGTTGCTGTGCTTGATTGAGACCATCTATATCTGTGTGATATTGCAAGTACAAACTAGCACAGTATTTATGAAAATTAGTAAGGGTATATTTTTTGAGATATTGCAGTTCTGGTGGGGCAGCTTTATATGCTTTTTCCATTGCAATGAGTGAGGCTTGCTTCATGACCTCAACTTTGGAGGACATTGCCCCAGGAGTGCGGCGGTAGAAAATTTGATGCTTGAAAACTGGAACAAAATCCCATTGGGCTGCTAAACGCAACCAATAGTCCCAGTCCTCACATGATTTCAATGTGGAATCGAATTCTCCTGCTGACTCTATAGCTTCCTTGCGGATCAACGTATTTGAACCGCTATGTATAAAATCACTAACCAACAAGTTTTTATAAACATCGCCTACAAAACAATATGACGGAGAAGGAAGAAATGAGACTGGATTACCTTGTTCATCCACATCCATAAAATAAGTCCAGCTATAAGCAACTCCAGCTTCTGGATTTTGCTCCAAAGTTAGTAACTGTAGTTCTAACTTATCTGATGCCCATAAATCATCAGCATCAAGAAAGGCAATGTATTCGCTAGTGGCGCGAGCAAGACCGCGATTCCGAGCAACTGGTAAACCACTATTTGCATAGGAGAAAATTTTTAATCGTGCATCTTGAATACTGTGAAGCAGTTCTAAAGTGTTATCTGTTGAACCATCATTAATGATAATTAATTCAAAATCTCTAAAGGTTTGTTCCAGAACAGAATCTATAGTAGCCCTGATAGTTTTTTCTGCATTGTATGCAGGTATAATAACAGAAATTTTGGGCATATTGAAAAACCTCAGAATAATTTACTAGCGATGAAAATTAAAGATTTAGCGTACAACAGCTACTCCATATCGACGTAAAGTGTGAAATATTGCAAGTAATTGCTTGTAAGTATCTGCTCCCAACCAGCGCATAACAGTCACGGCTACACTTAAACGAATAAATTCCTTAGAAAAGCGTATTTTAGGAAAATATGCTAAGGCTTGCTCAAGAAAATAAATTGATTTTTTATACTCTTTTTGCTGACTTTGTAGTGGTTTCCAAGCTAAACAAAGGTTCGCTGCAGCATAACTTTTATTCTTTAAAGGCTGTAACTCCATTGGGGCTGTCGCAAACGCTTTTTCAATTACCATTTGAAAACTTTGTGCCATTGCTTCCCAATTTTTAGACGCACTGTTTGAGCGCTGACGGTAGTAAACTAAAGGTTCTTTTACGACTTTAAAGGGATATTTAGATGCTATGCGAAGCCACATATCCCAATCTTCTACGTAGGAACCTAAATTTCTATCAAATACCCCACAATCTTCAAAGCAGGTGCGACGTACCATTGCAACACTACCGCACTCCACAATATTGTGTTCTGTCAGCTGCTTCCAAACATTACCCTCTGACTGATTTTTGAATACTTTTCCAGTCGATTGGCTTTGCTCGTTAATGTAAGCAACCCATGTATAAACCAAACCAACTTCTGGATTGCGATCGAGGATACAAGCTTGTTTTTCTAATTTTGTTGGTTCCCATGTATCATCTGCATCGAGAAATGCTATGTATTCACCCTTTGCATGTAAAATCCCTGTATTTCTTGCTCCTGCCAAACCTTGATTTTCCTGTGAAATCAGTTTAACTCTAGAATCTTGAATCTGAGAAACCCAATTTTCTGTTTCATCTAAACTCCCATCATTAACAACGATAACTTCAAAACCATTAAAAGTTTGGTTGAGAACACTTTCCATTGTTTCTCGAAGATAAGGCATCGCATTATAGGCGGGAATGACTACAGAAACTTTGTACATATTTTGAATCTCCAAAAAATCATTGTGAATAAATATCGCGAAAAGTGCTTTTTTCACTATTAGGTTTTACTGTAAGCAATACCTAAAGTCAGTAATGCTGGCCAATACACATATGTAAAACCTTCAAGATTTTCAGCAAAACTAAATAAACCCATAATTATCAGAATACTAAGACCCAACCGGGCAAAATGGTTATCTTTTGCTTTAATAAGTAAGTAAATAAAGCTAGACAATAAAGCTAACACTAAGGCTAAACAACCAACCAATCCGTGAGCATATAAAATTCCAAACCAGGTATGATGGGAACCAATTGGCATTCTGCCCACAAGTGCTGGCCCATATTCTTCCAAACGTCCATGTCCCCAAATAGGAGCCTCATTCCACCAAAGTTCTACTGCTATACGTTGTAGAGTTTCGCGCACTTTTGAAGAACCAGCACGTGCTTTACTAAAATCCTCTTTAAGAGTTGCTATTAAACTTATTAAAGTTGGAGCAGATATCGTTACCAGAGTACTTGCAAAACCTGCTGCTAACTGTACCCAAGGTCGGAGAAAATTTGTTAGTAGCCACCCTACTCCTAAAACCAAGGGTAAGCACAACAATGCTAATCTAGAGACAGATGCAATAATCATTGCTACACCACCAGCCATCCCAGCCAATCGCCACTTTTTATTGCTTTCCTGTAAGGCGATACAAAAGTATAAATTACCTATCATGCCTAAGGCAGGAGGCCAAGGAGCAAATAATTGCATGCGTTTTTGACCGTCATCAAGAATATGAAATAAATAAACTTCGTAACTATTTCTCACCCCTCCAAAAATTTTTAATGGAGAAATATAGTAAAGATCTGGTAGATGTAAGATATTAGCAATGTAGGCAATGATGACTATAATTAAAGTTTGCAATCCCAGTATGC
This sequence comes from Scytonema sp. NUACC21, assembly GCF_054684315.1. Taxonomy (NCBI): domain Bacteria; kingdom Bacillati; phylum Cyanobacteriota; class Cyanophyceae; order Nostocales; family Scytonemataceae; genus Scytonema; species Scytonema sp. NUACC21. The sequence continues at coordinate 317,337 of NZ_BAAFZH010000108.1, forward strand.
AAATAGAACGATATATTAATTGAGGTCTGATATTGAGATGACCTGCTATTAGAAATAAAACTAATAATACCCAATTTCTATACCAGTTTAATGTGGATTTCAAAATTTGACTAATTCCTAAATCAAAATTTGAATGTCCAACAATTAAAGCAAATTCTATAACAAGTACGGTAATGAGCCACACCCAAACGATGGGTGAAATTTGTATTCTTTCCTCTAAGGGTGTACCTTCATTTTGAAAGCACCACTTTTTTAGGGTACAAAATGCTAAAAAAGAAGCCAAAATAGGGGCAAGTACAAATTGCGCTCCCAGCAAATATATAAGATAAGTAAATATAATGTAATACCAAATGAGAACTTCAGGTAAATTTTGTGGCTTGATTGGGTTATCGTTCACTTTTTTAAAATGTAATTAAATGTTCTCTTAACTATCATTTAGACTTACCATTTTTTAGCTCTAATACGTTTATTTTTGTTAGTAATTAACCATACAGATATCGTTCCTGTTGTTAGAAAGAGAGAACCTATAACTGTACCTAACACAACAAATTCTTCTTTAAGACCACTAGTTTCTTTTGGTAAATTTGGCATCGATAAGACTGCGGTTTCTGGATAAGAAGCAGTAATATTAGATTTGCTAACATCTAATCTTGTTAAAGTAGAAGAAAAAACTGCTTCTGCAATTTTGGTATCCCGCTGCAAGCTATCCAATTTTGAAGCCTGCTGGGTGAGTATTGTTAACCTAGATTCTAGTTGCTTAATTTGTTGCCCAAGTTCTTGACCTTGCGCTTGCAGCCCTTGTTGTTGTGTCTGTAGTGAAATTAATTCTTGGAAGAGGGTTGCTCGTTGTCCGGGCAAGCTCGCTGAACCACCTCCACTGATGTTTAATTGTTGTAGGTAGGATGAAGAAACAGACCGCCCTAACAGGGATTTTGCCTGTTGCAACAGTGCTGTCAACGCAGCTTCTTTTTCTTCCTGCTTGGTGATAATTGTGGGGTGAGAAGGCAAATATTTAGCGCTTAAATTAGCTAACTCAGCACTGACTTTGCTGTAATCGGCTAGGTAAAGCTGAAATATCTGATTGGATTGCAGTGTTAAAGCATCAACGGCTTGTTGTGAAGACAAGCCTAAACTTGCCGAAAGTTGTCTCAATCTTGCACTGACAAGTCCCAATTGCGCGAAAGTTTCTGCTTTCTGCCGGCGTAATCCCTCAATATTCTGAGATAGATCTTGTAGCTGTTCGTTGGAACTTAAGCGGGAACGAGTTTGATATTCAGCAAGGCGTTGCTGGGCTGCTTGCAATTTTTTTTCCGCTGTACCCAATACAACCTCTAAATTGCGGTCTTGTTTGCCTATTTCTGTTTTTCTTAATTCGTCTAATTTAGCTTCTAAGGCTTTTTGAAGAACAATTGCCTTTTTTTGAGCCGCTTCTGGACTATCTCCCTCAATTTCAAACTGTATGAGAGTTGTATTATCTAAAATTTTGATTTTTGGTTTTCCAAATTTCTTAACGGGTATCTTGAGTTCATTGGCAGCTGCTGTAAGAACTTCTTCAGTTTGAGCAAGAAATTTGTAATTTTCTCTGGGATCGGATGACTGGCTCCCAAACGGAGAATCGCTTGAAGAAGATGCTTCCCCAATGCCCGGTACACTGATGTTTGTAGATGACTTAGCAATAGGCAGACTAATAGTCCATTGACTTTTGTAAGTAGGAGATTGATTTTTTAAATAAAGTAAAGCCACACTCCAAATCATGAAATTCATCACGAGCCAAAGTAACAAATAACCTTGCCATTTTTTGAAAACCCAAGGACTATGAGAACTAGGAATTGTTATGGTCTTAGTCATGAAATTTAATTACTTGTTATCAGGATTTTTTAGAAAAATTAATAGTTCTTCTGAAAAACTTTTTGAAAGTAAACTCCTCTGCCACTCGTACCCATAAAAACCAAACCAAACTGTTGTAGACTTGCTTCTAAAACATTCACTTGTTCGCCAAGAGGAGTGGATGATTGAGTTATATTTCTCCAAGTTTTACCTTTATCTAGAGAGGCAAAAATTCCTTCTGCTTGGTTAGTCATAGTTCCATAAACATATAAAACAGATGTAGAACTCTCTTTTGGTGCTTTACCAAGGGAAAAAAGTTTCGCTCTTTTAACCTGGGAAATTTTGTTAAAGGTCTTACCCCCATTTGTGGAGTGATATAGACCGTGTTTATCCAAACTAACCCAAACTTCTCCTTCAACATCTGGTGTACTTTTGACGAGGTAATAGTCTGCTTTTGGCAAGGAAGTGTTTATGGTGTTGAAGGATAAACCCCGATCGCCACTTTGGTAAAATTTGCCGTCAGCATAGTAGTAATATTTATCTCCGTTGACTCCATCGGCGGCTAAAGGTTGAGACCAGTTCCAAGGTCCGCGAAATTTAGAACCGGGAAAGCCTTTTGGTAAACTGGAAATTGCTTGCCAAGAAAGACCGCCATCACTTGTTTGCAATGGTTGACCTTCTTTAACGACAACCACAAAGTTTTTAGGATTATCGGCTGACATGGATACTCTTAGAGGTATGGTGTTCGTCGGAAATGTTGAAAAGGGTTGCCATGTCAAACCTCCATCTTTGGAAATTGCTCCACCATAAGTAGAGTTCCAGCGATTTCCTCCAACGCGCACGAGATATTGGGGTTGGTTGGCACAAAAGGCAATGCTATATGTGTCTTGCAAGTATTCTTGAAAGAAGCCTAATTTTGTATAACCAAGGCGTTGGGTTGGATAAGTGTACAAAGAACCGTGGTAGAACCCATCGACATCAGCTACACCACTTAACAATAATGCGCCAGATGGAGGGGAAACTAGGGTAAAAGTGACAAGTTGTTCGTGTCCTTTGGTGTAGTTTGTCCAACGAGCAGGATTGGTGTTGACATTTTCCGTGCGCCACACTCCAAACCAATCAGTTAACCACACCCGATCTGGAACCAGGGGGTCAAACTCAATAGCTGAGGTATGGTCGCTGAAAAATTTCTCAGACCACCAAGCGACTGTGTTGTTAATCTTGGCTTGCTTTTCTGTCCAAGAGGCTCCTCCGTTTTGAGAATGGAAAATTTTGGCAGAACCAGTCTCTCCTAGAGCAACCAGTACCTCTTGAGGGTTTTTTGGATGAATGCTCAAACCATTGAAAACTTTATGGGCAAACCAAGAGGGAGTAATATCATGCCACTTTCCGTTAACAAATTTACTAACACCGGGAGAACCCGCAGTTGTTACGTATAAGATGTCATCAGTACTAACGACCAATTTCATCGCTTTTGTGGGGCTATTTGGTATTTTGTTCCAGGTTATTCCCCCATCTTTGGATTGATATATCCCATCTCCGTAAGCACTTAAGTAAACTAGGTCGCGTACTTTTGGATTGAAGGCGATCGCTAAAATTCCAACTTCCGGGTCAGGTTTTGCTGATAAACCCTTCACCTCAGACCAAGTCATTCCCCCATCTTGAGAGCGCCACAAACCGTTTTGTCGCGAACCGAATAACAATATGTTGGAGTCAATTGGATTGACTGTGAGTCTATTTCCCGTCCAACGCTTATTAAGATCGCCTCCCATTGGTAGTTGCATATCTGATTTCACCCAAGTCACACCCCGATTTATGGATTTAAAGACCGCACCTGGATACCCTAAATACTTACCCACTGCTATGTACACTAAATTTGGATTGTTGGGGTCAATAGCTAACGCTTCTCCGCCAGAATAATTAATATCCGAAGAAGTCAGATGGTCTGTAAGTGCTATCCAACTTTCTTCCTTGGGATTCCAACGAAAGAAACCACCATTGTCTGTTCTTATGTAAACCAAGTTTGATTCCTTTGGGTGGAGGTATATATCAGTGACATAACCCCCCCCGCCTATGGCTACATTTTGCCAATCAGAAGTTAACTTTGGTTGTACAACTTCCAATCCTGTAATCTTATTCACCTTAGCACTATTAGCTACTATTGTTTTCAGCAAAAACACTGATAATAGTATGAAGATTGGAGCAGTATAAAGCAAGCAAAGCCAGTATTTAGCGCGTGTTTTCGATTGCAAAAGCAAGTAGCGCTGGACTGTTCCGGTGACTGGCTCAAGCAGTAAAAACAACTTTTTTAGGTATAATCTTTGGGATTTTTTTTCCATCGGTGCAATCCCTACGTTGTTTTCCAGATTGCATTTGTGGGTATAAAAACGTCATGCTTCACTTCGTTGCATTCACATTCTCAGATTGCAAAAATGCTTTGCGGAGGGAACAATGACATCTGGGGCTAGCACTAAGTATTGGCGGGTTTTAATTGGAAACTCTCATTTTTCTCGTTAAAGGACTTACCAGGTAGGCCAGAGAGAGTTTCATACAGTTTTAAGTTGTCAGTTGTAATCCGTTCCCAACTATAGTTCTGTTGCACATACTTTTGTGCTTTACTACCCATGAGCTTCATCTTGTCATGATGCGCGATCGCCCAATCCAAGGAACGAACACAAGATTCTACATTTCCAGCTTCAAACAACATTCCCCGATCTTCATCAATCAATTGCTGGTGGGGTGGAATATCACTAGCTACCACCGGTACCCCTTGCTGCATTGCTTCTAACATGGCTAGAGGTAATCCTTCCAAATCTGATGGCAGAACAAATAAGCCAGCGCCACGGACAATCTCCCAAAGTCGGGATGAGCGAAGTTCACCCGCAAATACGATATCGCCATTCTTTGCAATTTTCTCAAGAAGTTGGGAGGTAAATGCTTTAGTATCGCTAACCCCTCCAGCTAATACCAGTTTCCATCCAGAGGGTTTCAAGCGGCTAAAGGCTTCAACAAGAAGATCGGGGCGTTTTTCGGGTACAATTCTTCCTAAAAATAAGATGTAGCGTTCTTGCTCCAAACCAAGGGAGGTACCGTAGGTAAACTCTGGATCTGATTCACCGTAGGTAGCAGGACCGTTGGGAATATAATAAGTTTCCCTACCATAGGTTTGTAAAAAGTAATTTTGAAGTGCATCAGATACGACAACTAGCCCATCGGCAAACCTGACAGCTGCCTTTTCTCCCATTTGAATCAGGCGAGTCGAAAAGGTACCCCACTTTGCACGTTGCCAGTCTAAACCCTGACAGGTAACGACAACTTTTGCAGAGGTGACAATTTTCGGTAGAAAAGTAAATAGAGATGGCCCGAGAGCGTGGAAATGTACGATATCATATTTTTTGCCTGTCGCGGCGATCGCTCCTAACGCTGAAGTAACAAAGGCGTCTACTCCTCTCACATCGAATCCAGGTAGAGGGATAACTCTCACTCCTTGATAGTCGTAACTTTCCGCCCAACCACTGTCAGTATAAGAACATCGCGCAAACAAATCTACTTCATTGCCTCGTGCCACCATGCGAGGATAAATTTCTGCACAATAATGCTCGATACCACCTTGCTTGGGAGGAAGACCCTTTGCGCCAATAACAGCAATTTTCAGACTCATTTGTGTTGCTCCAAATATTAGGTGTACGTAAGATAAAGTGTTTATTTATCCCTCAATCCAGGGATTTCATGTGAAAACTTCAACAGAGGAAGAAAAAACCTTAGCTAGCAGTAGCGAGATAGCGCTGTTCCCAACGTTGCCACATTTGATTGTAGACTTGGGTCACAACAGCACTTGCTGCATAGGGGCTAGCGCTATGTACGCAAGCCTTGCTTGGGTATTTTTCTGGATGTAGCAGTACATTTTTTAAAGCATCAGCTATGCAAGTTGGGGTACGTTCAGAACACACAACTCCGCTATTTGGCGTCAGTAGTTTTGGAGTGTCCCCACATTGAGTTGTCACAACAGGTGTGCCACTTGCAAGCGCTTCCAGAACTACCAAAGGTAAACCTTCATAAGCACTCGTTAAAACAAAGACATTGGATATACGATGTAACTGTGCCAATTCTCTTTGGGTCACTGCACCCAGCATGGTGACTCTACCAGATAACCCCAAGCGACCAATTTCTGCACTGACTTCTGCTTCTAACTCCCCATGACCTGCTATAAGTAGGTGAACGTTAGGTTCTCTTAAAGTCGTCAGGAGTTGTGCTAACGCACGTACTAGCAAAATTGGATCTTTTTGTGGATGGAGTCTACCAGCAAACAAAATGAAACTTGTGCCCTCTGACAAACCTAACTTAGAAGCCAACTTGCGTCTTTGAGCTTCCCGGTCTGTTAAATTCAAGGGGTAGAAAATTTCATCATCGAATGAATTTTTTATGTAAGCAACACGATCTGCAATCTGTGGATAACGCTCTCGATATAACTCTGTTGCATTCGTATTGCATGACAGTATTTGGTTAAACTGGCTGACTAAAAACTTTTCTAGAGTAAAATAAGCAGCAGGAAATTTCCGCCAAAGTATTGCCTTTGCATCACCTGCTCCTTGCATCTGTGTCTGAATATCATTGTGAATAAACAGAGTTTTCTCACCACTCCAACGAAGAGATGCTAAGGTGGGTTCCAACCTATGGAAGTGCAAAAAGTCCGAGTCACAACAATGCTGTAAAAGAGAAGCTGTATACTTGAGAGTTGTTGGTATTCGGCTTCTAACGTTATCATTCTCTAATGCAAATAACGGCAGAAAACTAATTCTTTTACCAGCAAATTCTGTGACTTCCCATTTACCGATTGCTCCATCGCGATCGCATCCCGTTCCTACCAGTCTTACTTCAAATTCACTAGGAGCATATTTAATAAAAGTTTTGATTAGTGTTTGAATTCCTCCGATTGTACTATTCCAAGGATTGAATTGGTAGAAAATTGTCAGCACAGGCTTGCGTATAATCATCACTCGGCTCTCTCAGCGTTCCCATATATTTGTTTTTTCAGCAATTTTTGATTTTATTAATGAGTAAAAACTCGCAAAATCAATAAAACAGAGCTAGCGTTAGCAATGTTATTTCAACAAGTTCTAAATGCCTTTTCTGATTGCTTCTATTACGCACCAATTTACAATTTTTCACTTAGAACGTCAAGATTTAGTAGTTTTTATAGAGTCTCGTCTTTTGATATCCAGTTTAGATTCCCTCTATTATATAAGTTCATTCATTGCCTTTTCAGTTAAGTGCTTTTGCGATTCACTGAATATAGTGATATCACAAAAAAAATAGCTCTGTGTATAAACTTACGATTAAAAACCTAGTTTTTCTATAATTTTGTCTTTAATATATTTTTCAGTAAAATTACTGATTTGAGGGAATTACTTATATATTTATAGATACTTTTAAGATAATTTTAAAATCGATCTATTGTTTAAAATTTTCTCTTTTAACACGAAAAGTAATTTAATTATAATTACTGAATTTCATCAAATAAAGCCGAACCGATATATCTTCTTATCAAATTTATGGTAGTTTTACTTACAGCCTTTACTATTAAAGGCTTTCAAATATAGTTAAATATAGGTACAAATAGCTTTCCAATTAAGAAGTGTACTTAATTTACCTGTAATTTATACTTACATTATTTTTCTTAAAATTTGACGCCTTCCTTTTGGTAGAAACGCTGCAAAAATGTCTTTACATTATTGATATGTATTACAAGCAACGCAAATTTGGCATCCACCTTTTTGTAGAGATACTTCAAAGATGTCTTTCCCAAGACTATGTGACAAAATTTAAATTTACCTAAACTCCCTCTAATGACGAATGGAAATCCTGCAAAGGAAGACCTTCAAATATCTTCTAAAAGTGCCTTGTTTTTAAAATTCTTCTATTTCTCCCATCTTTTCTAACCAAGACTTAGCTTTTGATTTAGGTAAAATCGCCAAAATCTCAACTGTTGTTTCTGTCACAGTGTAAAAAATACAAAAGTTATCCACAGCCATTTGATACTGCACTTGAGATAGATGTTGTAAGCTGCTTATTTGAGCGTTGCTGTTTTTAATTGGTTCATATTTTAAATTTTCTGCTATGGCTTTGCGTATATGAAGGCGGACATTTCCTTTTAAACCACGTAAATCTTTAATAGCTGCCACTGAAAAAATGATTTCATAACCAGTTCTAGCTACAAGTGCTGCTAAAATGAGGGCTTTTTTAGATGAAAATGCAGGGGGATTGGGCATATAATTTAACCCTGCTCAAATACTAAGTTTTCTGTTCTTTCTAAGATTATCAAATCAATTCCCAATAGTCTCTTCCTGCTTTAGGAGTATGGGATATTGAGCTATAAGTGTAGCTGTGTGGGTAGGCACTTTCAATTCTCTCTGGCGACAGAGATGATATACTTCGGCAGGAGCGATAGATGAATTCGTGGTTTAACCTGTTTGGGCGATGCGAGGGACTTTACATAAGGAGTAACCTAAAACAATTAAGGCACTTATGGTTGGTAGCAATCCCTCTTATATGTACATTTTTCGGGGCATTATCTGGTTGCACGACCGACAATAGCATTCGCTATAGTCATAAGCTGTCAGCAAACTCTCCAACGCAACAAGAAATTAGGATTGTTGGCGATGCTAGCACTTATCTAGCTATGAACATACTAGCTGATGCCTATATATCTCAGGTTAAAAACGCCCAAGTCTCCTTTGTGCCAGCAAACCAATCAATGGCTATTCTGGCTGGAGTGAAAAATGACCTGTTTGATATTGGAAGTGTGAGCGAACAGTTGACCTTAAAAGATAGGACATTGGAGTATCGGGAAGTTGCTAAGGATGCCATTTTAGTTGCCACTCATTCTAGCGTCGAGGGTATTACTAACTTGACAACGGACAATCTCAAGGCAATTTACACCGGCACTCTTAAGAATTGGAAAGAGATGGGGGGACCAGATGCTGAGATTATTGTGTTGGATTTACCTGAGGAGGAGTCAGCTAAGCGCCTTCTTCGTTCATACTATTTGGGTGAAGATTTGAAAAACTCAAAGACAGCAATTTTGCTTAGAGAAGAAAACGATGCAATCGCGGCAGTACAGAATGTTCCCTATAGTATTGGGGCTTTCTCCTCTGGGTATGCGACTTCTAAACGTTTATCTGCGAACAATCTTAGCCTGAATGGTGTAGCAGCCACTCCAGACAATGTACAGACAGGTAAATATCCGATGGTACGTACCATTGGAATTATCTCAAAAAAATCTTCTTACCTTAAGGTTAAAGGTTTTCTCGCATTTGTTCGGAGTAGACAAGCCGCTGCGGTTCTATGTAATTCTGGTTTTCTGCCACCTTCCCACTAGGATTTTCCCTGCCCCCATGCGATCGCAACGTAGTAAGATTTGCGTACAAACCCAAATCTTTAGATTTTCTTCACTTTTTTTTAAAAAAATAGTATCGGGAGTACTATCCTCAAAAGCACAAATGATGATACACCATAGATATAACGATCCAATACCAATATTGGGTCTTGACACAAAACCCTATCTCAGTATATAATCTTAGTTTGTCTTTTTTATTAGGGTCTCTACCGACTAAGGAGTACACATTATGGCAAGACAACACAGATCAATCGGAAGTAGCGATCGCCTGAGCGAAATCATTGCCAAAGTCGATTCTTCTTCCAACACCAACCGTCTCAAACTGCTTGAACCGCCTCAGCCCATACAACAGTTGCCCAAAAAAAGTAACTAGTATCGTTGAAGCTGATGGTGCGACCAAGTTAACCAAAGTGAGCGGGCTAACTCCCCGACACGGGATTTTGATGTTGATTTTTTGTTCTGCGTTATTCTATACGCTAACCCAGTTAAAGTTCAAGTAGTTGTAAACCGTTCTTCATGATATTGGTAAAAAACGATCCCCCTTGACTCCCCACTCTTGAGTCAAGGGAATTTGCTTTTTTTACGATAGCCTCCACTTCTAGCACAATACTCATTATTGATAGTTATCCGTTTTCAGTGGATTCCCACTCCATTGATGTAGGGAGGTGAAAAGTAATTTTTCTCATTGACGAAGGAAGTTAGGACATTGTTTCCGTCCTAATTTGATTTATTAGGATGTTCACTGTTGACAATTTCAGCCAAAATAGGTAATTATCTCCCCTCACATGGGCTACCTATGACTGCTGCTGTTTATTTAGAAAACGTTTGTAAAGTTTATAATAATGCTCCGGTGGTGAATGACCTCTCATTTACTATTAATGAGGGCGAAATGTTTGGCTTACTCGGTCCCAATGGTGCAGGAAAATCTACTACAATTCGGATGCTAACTACGTTGACCAAACCCACACAAGGAAGAATTGAGGTGTCTGGTTATGACGTGGTTCGGCAATCAGTACTTGCCAAGCAGCAGATCGGCGTGGTTTTGCAGCAACTGAGCGTGGATGGTGATTTGACTGTTTGGGAAAATATGGAACTTCATGGGAGGCTACATCATATTCCCAATCCCCAACGACAACGACTGATTAATCAATGGCTGGATTATGTTGAACTTGCATCCAGACGCAATGATTTGGTCAAAACCTTATCTGGGGGTATGAAGCGACGTTTACAGATAGCAAGAGCTTTGTTACATCAACCACAAGTTCTGTTTCTCGACGAACCGACTGTTGGACTAGATCCCCAAACAAGGCGACGTCTTTGGGAGATCGTTCGGGATTTGAACAAGCAGGGCATGACCATGCTACTCACGACTCATTATATGGATGAGGTTGAGTATTTGTGCAATCGTATCGGAATTATGGATAGTGGTCGGCTCATTTCTTTGGGCACTCTACAAGAACTGCGTTTCCGTCATGGAGAGGGTTTAGTCATGAAGCAAGTAGAAGACCGGTGGGAATATCTTTTTTTCCCCACTTTAGAAGATGCAAATCTGTATCTCAATCAGCAGGAAGACAAAACAGGGATGATGGTACGTCCCTCTAATTTGGAAGATATTTTTGTAGAACTTACCGGGCGTAAGTTGGATTAAACAGTAAACAGTTAACAGTTAACTGTCGATAGTGAATTATTAACAGTTAACTGTTAACCGATCAAACACCTAAGTCACGCAGCATGGCTTCTAACCTTGCTACGCTCTCAGACTTACCCTGCTTTTCATACATCTCGCGGGCTTTTTTGAATACTGCGATCGCTTCTTTTGATTTTCCTTGCTTCATGAGAATGTTACCCCGTAACTCATAAACCTGAGGATTTTTAGGTTCCAAGTTTAGAGCTTGTTCGTATGCCCATTTAGCACTGTTGTATTCTCCAAGGCGAAGCAGAACTGTTGCTAACCCTACATAAGCATTAACGTTAGTTCTGTTACTTTGGATTGCTCGCCGATATGCGTCTTTGGCTGTTTTGTTATCTCCCAAATTGCCACTGACGTAACCCAAAGCGTATTGATAATCGCTATTGTTGGGATTTAAAGCAACAGCACGCCGATAAGCTGCCAGTGATGCGGGAAAATTCCCTTGCTGGGCGTAGAGATAGCCAATGCCAGAATAAATCGTGGCATTTCTTGGTTCTAGAGTAGCGGCTCTTTGATAAATGGCGATCGCACCACTGTAATCACCTGTATCCACTAGCCTGCGCCCCTCGTTTAGCAGTTCCTTCAACTCCTGACTGCTTTGTTGTTGTGGCATAATGCTTTGAGCCCGAGCCACGGATGGAATTGTTGCTGCAATATTGCTAATAATGAGAACACTTACTATAAAAGCTGTTGGTTTGTACACAGTAATTTTCCTGATATTTTTTGCAACTTTTTAAAGATTTCTTGATTGCTTGTCCATTAAAACAAAAATATCTGGTTTTGCACACTGCTTGCATTTACTTTTGCACAAGATTTATGAAGAATTTCCATTGCTCTGTGAAAGTACGTTAATCCCATAGTTTTATTTAATACAATTCTTGAACGAGCAACAAAACATCGCTGGTAGTTATGCCTAAGACATTAACCTCAAGAAGTTGAAGTCTCAGCATCGCTACCCGCTGACACTGACCTTATGAGCGGGCAAAAACTATTTTCCTACAAGTGTGTACCGTAATTCATCTATTCCATAGGCTTTTTGCTCCTTCAGGAAGTTTTGCTGCATTCTTACACTTAAGGAGTGAGCCCAATTATGAACTATCGAAGATGAAACCTTTACCCTTAAGAGTTCATACTTTGAGAGTCCCTTACCCTTAATCTTTGTGTTGTCGAGGTTCAATCTATGATTTTGACTACAACTGATGTCATCCAGGGAGCCGTCATTCAGTCATATTTAGGCATTGTGACGGCAGAAGTTGTCTACGGTAGCAACTTCCTACGAGATTTTTTTGCTGGTATTCGCGACATTGTTGGTGGACGCACTGGTAGTTACGAACGCCTATTTGAGCAAGGTCAACAGAAAGCGCTACAAGAATTATCGCAACGAGCACAACGCTTGGGGGCAGATGCTGTTATCGGCATTGAAATTGATACTGGCACTATCAATGTTGACCAATCCGGCGTACTCATACTTATTACAGCAACAGGCACTGCTGTAAAAGTGCGTTAGTTAGTAGTTAGTGGTTAATGGTTAGTAGGAAATACAACTAACTACTGACCGTTAACCTATTTCATTATTTTGCACTAACCCATCAATGAAAATGTTATTGAATAACAGGAAATAGATATTTTTAAAAAATATTAGATATTGAGAAAATATTAACTATAATTGGGATATAGCTGAAAACCAAACTAAAGCCACATTATCATTTCACTCTTTTTACAATAGAGAAAGAGGAATTATCATGAAGATTCTCTACTTAATATTTTTTAAACAAATTTCTAAATTTATATTTTTTTTATAACCAAAGATAGATACAATAAGTATTTCCAGTGATAGATATTGAAAAGCCTAAAAAGTAATTTAATTTGAGTAAATAGTTATCTATTTAAAGAAACAACTTTACTGGAGTGGTAAGGGGAAAGTAAATTATGTCATACACAAATCGAGTAGGTGACGAAGTTATTACCGAACCTGCTGTAGTTGGTCGAGTCGGCGATTACCATGACCGCGTTCGTTGGGGTCCCATCATTTCCGGTCTATTAGTTGCTTTAGCGACTCAATTAATTTTGAGTTCTATGTTTGCTGCAATTGGGGCTGGCACAATTGAAGGTTCAGGAGCGCCTAGATCTCTTGCACCAAATGTTGCAGGAAATGTGGGACTTTGGTCAACAATTGCTTTGTTAATTTCACTGTTTACTGGTGGTTGGGTAACAGCTCGTGCTTGTGGTCCGATGAACCGCAATACAGCTCTTCTCAACGGTGCAATACTTTGGGCAACTACTCTAGCTGTTAGCTCATGGTTATTAGCAAGTGGAGTATCGGGTGCTTTTGGTATTGCTGCTTCTAACGCTGGTGAAGTTGTTAACCAAGTACAGCAAGGTGGTGTGAATGTACCCCAAAACACTCCTAACGTCAGTGCTCAACAAGCCGCTGAAATTGCAGGCAATTTACGCAGAGGATTGTGGTGGTTTGTTTTTGGTTCCTTATTAGGTTTACTGGCTTCCATGATTGGGGCTGCTGCAGGAACCCGGAGTCCACGCAATAACGCCAGCTACTAACAATCAAACCTCAGAATTTTGTTGAAAAACTCTAATATTAAAGCTTTTGCTCTTAAGAAAGTGTTTTCACCTTGGAAGGGTGCTGCTACACGAACAAAGTCCGCACTGGCGGGCTTTTTGCTTTGAAGAAGGGAACAGGTAACAGAGGAATTTTAACTACTAACTAATAACTTTATTTAAGTATTTTCTGCAAATAAAGATTCTAAATCTCGATAACCGCTAACTACACGCACAATTTCAATCCCACTATCTATAATTCGGTAAAGAATAATGTACCCATTTAAAGGAACACCCCTCAAATCAGGTTTAATATTGGCATAACTCCTTCCATATTCGGAAAATTAGCTAAATATTTACATTTTTTTTCAAACTCATCAACAAAACGCTCTCCAGCTTCAATATTTCTGACAGTAAAATAATCAATAATTTCTAATAAATCAAGGCTGGCTGCAGGAGAGATAATATGTTGTTTCATCCTTGTGCCTCTCTTGCTTGACGCAATTTAGAGCGCAATCTTTCAATGACAACTTCCCCCTCAATGCCTTCCCCTCTATCCAACTGTTCAATAGCCACTTCAACTTTTTGTCGTGTTTCTTCTACCCACTGTTGATAACCTTGTTCCCACTCTAATAACAGCTTTAATGCTTTACTAATTACTTCTTCAGGATTGCTATATCTACCTGTAGCAATTTGTGCTACGATAATTTGCTCTAATTCAGGTTTAAGTTGGATATTCATGATTTTTACTTTAGTTGATGAACAGCTTTAATCTTGTTATAACAAGACTTAATTATTTCCTGTTAGCACTTGGATAAGTTTGTTGAGGAATTGGGAGTTGGGGGAAACCACGACAAAACAGGACTTCCTTCTCTACGAGTACACGCGAGTGTGCCTTCGGGTACTCGTGGGTTTGGGTCTGACACGTAAGACTAGGGGGTAGAGGCAGTCGTAGGCTGCCTCTACCCCTCCTCTCCTTCTTTTATGATTATCATTATTTAACAAGTTTATTTCTACATTTGGACGGATTGACAAAATGCACTTATTTTTAAGTTGTTACTAATGACTAACTGACTAACCACTAACCTTTACCACTTCAAATAAGCGGCTTCTATTCCCTGCTCTCGACGAATTTTGCCATCTTTTTCAAACCAAGCAATGACTTGTTCTGCAGTTAAATCCTCAATAGCCACGTCATATTCTTGAGCTATATGCTTCAATAATCTCAGTGATGAAATAGTTATTCTTGTTAAAAATTTCTCGGGATTGGACAGCAAAGCAGCATCGACTTGTGCTGACTCTTCTAGTGTTAAAAATTGTGGGGTCGATTGCGATGGTAAGTTCATAGGAAGTATGAAGTATGAAATATGAAGTATGAAGTCAATTTCATTAATAAATTAAGGAGGCAGTGCGTTGGGTTTCTGCTCAAAGCTTAAAGCAACTGCCTTCAGCTTTTATCCATCTATCAACCTATTTTTCATCCTTTATCCTTTATCCTTCATGCGGTTCTCTCAAGCAAAACCTACTGCGAGCAATTCGCTTGTGGGTGTGGTTGCGTTCTTTGTACGGAGAACCGCCAGACCGCTTGCTGCTGGATGATTTTACCCTAGCAGACTGGCGGGATGCGTTCTTCAGCCCGACACACCCTAAGGGCGAAGCCATTCCCAACTGCCATGACCCCAATTGCTATTGCGCTCAAACTACTGCTGCATGGTTGTTTGATGCCAAAACAGGACTTTGTGAGCCACAATGGAAGCGATCGCTCCTATCTCATGCTGCTATCTCTGAATCGGATTTGGAGAAACTTCTACAGCGCCGCTTGTTTGGGGTCACCCGTCGTTCTCTCCAAGGAGATTTAGAAATTCTGCAAGAACTGGGCTGGTTGGAGTATCAACAGCAGAAATATCACCGTGTCAGCAACTTACCCTCTCGTCCCACAATCGCAACTCCACCAACCTCACACATCAAAGTCAGCAACTACGATCTACATTTTCTCAATCAAGAAGATTTAGCAGCGATCGCCCAAAATCACAGCCAAAAAATTGCTGGTGTACAAAGGTTTTTCTTCAAACTCGACTACGTTATTCCCCGCACTACCATAGACCTAGTTGATGACTGGCAGCATCAATTGAGGGAACTTTGGGGAAAAACCCCAGTGCCTCCTATCAGATTAACTTACAATAGTGCCAGGTTAGGAGATGCTGTTGAATGTGTAGTCTACCCAGTCTGTATCTACTACGTACAACGTGCAGTTTACCTCTGTGCCTTTGGAGAAAGCCCGGATCGAAAAACCGATTGGTACAACTATCGTCTAGACCGAATTCAAGAAATTACCCCTATTAAATGGTCAAACTCTGCCATTCCCAAACTTCTGCAACAACGCAAAGAGCAAGCAACTTTACCCGTTCCAGAAATCATTGAAGTGCAAATGTCTAAAGCTTGGGGTTTTGATTTCTACTTGCCGCCGCGACTGATGCTGCTGCGATTTGACCGAGACTACCACGAGCGGTATATTCAGAATACCGTTCGACATGAAACCTTTAAGCTCATTAGCTATCCTCTTGCCAAGAATCTGATTCGGCAACAAACCCAGCAACCAGAACAGCAAGAATTACTCACACTTCTGGAACATCGTTCAGCCAAAGATGCATACTATCGCCTCTATTATCGACATGGAGATAACAATGTCAGTATGCGTTTGCGAGCATGGCGACCAAAAGCTGAAGTCATCATGCCTTGGGAATTGCGAAAAAGTATTGCTGCTGATGTTGCTGCGGAATTTCACCTTTATCATAATGAATTGAGCCATGACACCAAAATTGACAGAACGATTTGAAGCGGCGTTAGTCTACGCCACTCGTCTCCACGCTCATCAAACCCGTAAGTTTGGCGGCACTCCTTATATCGCTCACTTGCTGAGTGTAGCGGCATTGGTTCTGGAGGCAGGAGGAAGTGAAGATGAAGCGATAGCAGCCCTGTTGCATGATAGTATCGAAGACCAAGGCGGCAAAGCCATCCGTGAGGAAATCCGCCAGCACTTCGGCGAAACAGTTGCGGCAATTATTGACGGCTGTACGGAGTGGGATACGCCACCCAAACCACCGTGGCAACAGCGCAAGAATCGATACCTAGAAAACCTCCGCCTAGCTAACCCCTCTGTGAGATTGGTATCCCTGGCAGATAAACTGCACAATGCCAGATCCTTACTAGCAGATTGGAGAAAATTGGGAAATTCCATCTGGACTGAATTTAGCAGTGGTAAAGAAGGAACATTGTGGTTTTACCAATCCTTGGTGCAAGTTTATCGAGAAACAGGCTCCGATTTGATGACAGAAGAACTCGAAGGAATTGTCAAACAACTGTCTCAAGAAAATATCCTATAACCGTGCCCTGCCTCCGGTCGGATATTTGAGAGTAAAATGGTATAAGTGTACTGTATAATAACAAACGCTAGGCAGTGCCCACCCTACGTTCAAAATTTGTTACATGATTGACCACGACAGATTATTCAAAGAACTTCTTTCAACATTTTTTATTGAATTTCTCGAATTATTCCTTCCCGAGGTGGCAAGCACAATCGACCGGAATTCTATTCGTTTTCTTCCCCAGGAGTATTTTGCAGATTTGACATCTGGTGAAGATAAAATCATTGATTTATTGGTGGAAGTCAAACAAGCAGGTGAAGATGTAGGTTTTTTACTTCACGTGGAAGCTCAATCCTATCCCGAAACAGATTTTCCTCGTCGTATGTTCTTCTACTTTGCTCGTTTGTATCAAAAGTATCTACAACGTGTATATCCTATCGTCGTGTTTTCCTTTGATGAACCTCAGCGTGAGGAAGTTCACACGCATACAGTAGAGTTTACTAATTTGAAGGTGTTAGAGTTTAACTTTGTTTCAATCCAACTAAATCGCTTAAATTGGCGAGATTTTGTGCAGCAACCTAACCCGGTAGCAGCGGCTTTGATGGCAAAGATGCAAATTAAACCAGATGAACGACCAAGAGTCAAAGCTGAGTGTTTGCGGTTACTAGCAACATTGCGATTAGACCCAGCAAGGACACGATTAATTTCTGGATTTGTCGATGCGTATCTGCGCTTGAATCCTCCTGAGGAGCAAAGGTTTCAAGAAGAAATTGGTAAACTGAAAGAATCAGAAAGAGAGGGAGTTATGGAGATTGTTACTAGTTGGACAGAACAGGCAACGCGATCGCTTGTCCTTAAACAACTGAATCGACAAGTGGGACAACTTCCAGAAACAATAACAGAGCAAGTGAAAACTTTATCTGTACCGCAACTAGAAGCGTTGGGAGAAGCACTGCTTGATTTTACAAGTCTTGCTGACCTTGAAACCTGGCTGGCAACCAATCATGGAGGATAATATTTTTTAAGTAGAACGTGGAATTTTGCTGAACCTTGAAGGAGATAGTTAGCAAGACTGGTGGGATTCTAGGTGCAAACTCTTGCTGTTTCACGTCTGCTTGCCTTATAGGTTGAATAGTTGCAGCTTCCTGCTAAGTTTGAAATTTGCTGTAGCTATCACTAGTTAATATATAAAGTAGAGCAAGTGTCTATTCCCGTATCGACGCTATGAAGCCTTTCCCCGTTCCTCAAAGCGATCCGCCCCTCCCTGCTTGGCAAACCCTGCCAACGATGTACGATCTCAAAAGTGAAGATCCAGAGGAACCAGGCTTGCCAGACGAATTTCATTACCTCCAACCCCAACTGTTGAGTCGTAGCTTACGCCTGAATAACTACACGACAGAGCAATTCTTTACAGGAACAGACCTCAATCTCTACTATGATGTGGCACATCCCCTGTGGCACAAACGCCCTGATTGGTTTTTAGTTGTGGGTGTGCCACGCTTATATGCAGAGCAAGATTTGCGAAGAAGCTACGTAGTCTGGCAGGAACAAAGAAACCCCTTTGTCGTGGTTGAACTCCTCTCGCCCGGTACTGAAAAAGAAGATCTTGGCATCTATGCTGAATCAGAACCCGATACGGCATTACCGCTTCAACCGCAAGCTAACCAAGAGTTATCTTCCCCAGAAAGTCAGAATGCATTAGTAACTAAAGATACACCACCTACTAAGTGGGAAGTGTATGAGCAACGTTTACGCGTGCCTTACTATATCGTCTTCAGTCGCTACACAAATCGCGTGCGATTCTTTAAATTAGTCGGTGGGCAGTATCAGGAACAGGCAGTAGATTTTGAAAATCCCCGCATTTGGATTCCAGAACTGGAAATTGGACTTGGCTTGTGGCAAGGAGAGTTTGCTGGGATTCCTCGCCTGTGGTTGCGCTGGTATGATGCTCAACTCAACTGGATACCAACTGACACAGAACAAGCCTTGGAGCAAGTGGAACAAGAACGAGTCCGGGCAGAACAAGAACGAGTCCGGGCAGAGCAAGCAGTAGAGCAATTGCGACAGGTAGCGCGGAATTTACTTCAGACAGGAATGTCAATTTCACAAGTAAGCCAACTGACTGGCTTAGCTGAAACTGAGGTGCAAAAGTTGCAAGAATTGTAAGTGGCGATGGAAGTTTTTCTACGCGCACTTCACACAAAGTCAATCTAATAATTATCTCTGGTTGTTTTGTATTAACAAGGACGAAAGTACGGGCATTCCCTTTTTGAATATGCTGTTTTGCAGTTTGCTTGAAGAATTGCTTCAATGCTTCATTGCCACAGTTAAAGCGATCGCGATCGTAATGCTCACAGAGCAGTTCAATGATTCTCGCTCAACAATTCCTTGCGTTTTCTCATTGCCGCCTTTAGCCTCGGATTTGTTATTTGGAAGTCCTTGAACTGAACATATGTACTATTTTCTTGTAAACAATCTATTGGAAACCTTGCTGCTATATCAGATATCTCCAACAAAGAATGTAGAGACTAGTCATGTTTAGTCTCTACAACGATTGTAGACAAAGCATAGTTAATTGCTGGAGATGCCTATTGAAAAACATAGACTTTTGAAGTAGAGACATGACAGAATAATTTGTAATTCGTAATTAGAATAACAACTACGAATTACCTTCGCGGAGCGCATACTACGAATTAGCAATGGGAGCAAAGCGACATGACTGCGTTTGCCCAAGTTAACAAACTCCCTGTATTAACTGAATTGGAAATTCAGCAATACTTATCAAGCGCAATTTTTAGGGGAATCGGAAAAAAAACGGCTTTGAGCCTTGTAGAACACTTTGGTAGTAATACCTTACAGGTTTTAGACAAAGAACCAGAGAAACTGTATGAAGTTCCAGGGCTAAATAATTATAGGATTCAAAATATTATTCAAGCATGGGCTGAAAGTAAATCCAATCCCAACTCGGGGGTTGTGGCTAAACTTTTGGGTGTAGGGGCGTCTCTTAACTTAACTTTAAAAATCTGCGACTATTACGGTTCTAAAACCGAGTCGGTGTTAAGAGAAAATCCCTATCGTTTAATTGATGACATTGATGGGGTAGGCTTCAAGACTGCTGACGAATTAGCATTATTGCTTGGAACACCAGAAACAAGTGAAAAGCGATATGAAAAAGGACTAATACAAGCCTTAAAAGATGCACTCCTTGAAGGTCACTGCTTTTTACCGGAGTTTCAAATTATTAAGAAAGCCATATTTTTGTTAAAGCGTCCCACTCACGAACCCAAACTTGAATCTCTAAAAACAGTTTTAAACGGGCTAATTGAGAATAAGGTATTGGTTCAAGGCAGTATACCAAACAGCATTTATTTGAAAGCTGCTTATCGAGCAGAAGTCTCGGTAGCATTCCAAATTAAAGCTCTCCTCAATCAAAAAAATAACTCAACCGAATACTTAGAACAATGGCTGACAGAGTATCAAAACGTTGATTATCGGGAGTTATCGCGTTTAAGCCAAGAACAAATCAATGCCTTGTATATGGCAGAACGCAGCCCGATTAGCATCCTTACAGGTGGTCCCGGTCGCGGGAAAACTCATGTTCTTAAAACTTTGGTAGCTTGGCTTACTTTTAAGAATGCTTCGTTTGCGCTTGTTGCTCCTACAGGGAAAGCCGCCAATCGGATGCAGGCTGCAACTGGTAAGGAAGCACGTACAATCCACAGACTGTTACAGTGGCGGGGTACCGAGCAGTCTTTTGTCTACAACGAGCACAATCTGTTGCATTTAGATTGGCTAATTGTTGATGAATTTTCAATGGTGGATTTATTCCTATTCAACTCTTTGTTAAAAGCATTACCTCTCACAACAAAAATTCTGCTTGTTGGTGATTCCGACCAATTGCCTAGTGTTGGTGCTGGGATGGTGTTAAGAGATTTGATCAATTCGGAATTAATCCCAACAACACGATTGGAAACTATATTCCGACAGAAACATGAAAGCGCAATTATCTATGCGGCTAGCGATGTTAATATCGGAAATCTTCCCGCACTCCACAAATTTACTCGCGTATCTCAATGGATGGATGTGGGGGATTGCGCGATGATGACAGCAGAATTAGCACAAGACACTGCGAATACCATTGTGGAATTAGTCAAAGCAATGGCAGCAGAAAAGGTAAATTTAAAGGAACAAGTCATGGTACTTGCTCCTCAAAAGGAAGGTGCAGCAGGTGTCCATAATCTCAATAAACTTTTGCAACCTATTTTTAACCCTCCAACATCAAATAAACCAGAAGTAGTAGTTGGTTCTGTAATTTATAGAGTAGGCGATAGGGTCATACAACTAAAAAATAGATACGACACATCACCAGCAGTCATGAATGGTGAAAGTGGAGAAGTGATTGGCGTAGATCCAGAAAAAAAGATTGTTAAAGTTTTGTTTGAGGAAGGTGCCATTGTTGATTATTTCCCCGGTCATTTTGAGCAAATAATGCACGCCTTCACGATGACTTGTCATAAGAGTCAGGGCAGCGAATTCCCATATGTGATTTTTCCATTACTTAAGTCAAACTATCTCATGCTGACCCGTCAGTTGCTGTATACAACAATGACTCGCGCTCAGGGTACTTTCATTGCAGTTGGGCAAGAAGAAGCCCTGAAAATTGCTGTCACTACGGATAAACCAGCGCGACGCCTCACGGGATTGATTGATTTCCTCATATCTCCCGAATCGTCGCTTAATCAAGCTTTTTCTGAAATGAAAAGCAGCAAAACTACTGCAACTCATTCCAATTTAATTACCATTGCCAGTAGATTGCGAGAAATGGGAATTGAAGCAACTCAAGGACAATTGACTTCTATTGGAACTCTTGTCCTAAAACTGTATGAAGATAGATATGGGCATCGACCTTGTAAACAACTAGAACAAGTGGGTAAATTTAAGTTTAAAACTTACCACTACGAATTACACGCACTTGACTTAATTAACTCTGCGATTGATTTAGTTTTGAATAAATAAATTTGGCTGTTATACCTATTGGAAAAAAGAATGCAATACATGAATAATATTAAGTCCGGTTAATTAGTTATTATTAAACAATAATCGCAAAAACCGGAAAACCCTCTCCCTATCTCCCCATCTCCCCCTCTCCCCATCTGCCTTTATGATAAGTCTTTACCCGGACATGAATAATACCCCTCTCCCAACTGTGTCCTTATACAGGCTTCTGGTGGGCAGTGCCCACCCTAAGTCTACTGCCTTGGGCAAGTGTTAGTTTTACCCCTCCCTAGCCCTCCCCTTATTAAGGGGAATTTTCCCTCCTTAATAAGGGGGGTATATCCACATCTTGCACCTTCTTAAGAAGGGGGCGGTGGGCTTTAGCCCTACCTAGGAAATAACAAGCTTTTTGGGCTTTGATTTTGGCTTGGGAGTTGATGATGCAAGATATGAGTATATTTCCTTAATAAGGGGGGATTAAAGGGGGTATTTAATAATGACTTTTTAGAACCCTTTCTTCAGCTACAGATTGTACGAACATTTCCTCCATACCTTGAGGAGGAGTGGCTGCAACAGGAATATTTTCTTTGAGAAATCGTTCCTGAATCATTTGAATCACTTTTTCATGAACTCCCCAATAGTCTTCGGTTTTTGTCCATCCACCAACCCCTACAGAAAAATAGTATTCTTCGACTGACCAGATAAATGTTTCCGGTTTGGGGTCTTGGAGAATTTTGGGATGGGATGTAATAATTTCCATCAGCAAGTTTTGTACGCGCTCTAAATCTTCTTGAAAGCCAATCCGCAACCAAATCTGCACGCGGCGAATTTTAGTATGAGTTAAATTTTCTACCATCTCGCCCCAAACTGTATTATTGGGCATAATAAACATCTGACCTTGGAAACCTTTAATTTTGGTACTGGCTAGAGAAATAGAATCTACATAACCCCAAACGCCACCAACTTTTATTTCATCACCAATATCAAAGGGTTTGTAAAACATAATCATCAAACCACTGGCAAAGTTACCCAAGTTACTTTGTAGGGCAAAAGCTAACACGAAACTCACACCCCCAATTAAGGCTAAAATTGGACCCAGGCTGACTTCCAGGGCTGTCAGCGCTAACATGAGACCGACAACAATACCACCACGCTTAACCAGCATGACTGTAAAGTGACGCAATAGTTCAGATGCACCACCCATCCTTTTTAAAATGCGGTTAAGAATAATTCCCAGAATTTGAGAAACAATGATAGAGGCAATGACAATACCTACGAATTTGCCTACGTTTGTAGCCCACCGCAAGCCACCTTCTCCCGACTGAATCCAACTCAGGAGTCGAACTCCTAAACCCTCAGAATCTTTCAAGTCAACTGCAACTATACTGATGGCTTCAATGTACTGTTGATACGATTTAGAATCTCCTCCTTTAGCTTCTAGTTCTGCTAGAACAACTTTGAATCGGTCAACGATCGCTGTTCGATCTGACTGAAGTTCTGTAACGTTGACTACGATTTGGTTCTTTAATTTTGCTTCAACATCAGCATTTTTGTCCAACTGCTCTGCTGCTTTTTCTATTTTATCTCCCTTGTCTTTGAGATTTTCTTTATTGTTAATAGTATCAATTGGTCCAGCAACTTTTGTGCTACCATCACCTTCTACTTTGGTGTTGTCTATTACACTTGCAGCTTTATTTAACTCTTGGGAAGATTTTTCCGTGGTCTCTGAGGTTTTTATCCCTTCTATTTCCTCTCGCACTTGTTTGAGGGATTTCTCGGCTGCATCTAGCTTTTGAGTTGCTTCTTTAAATTCTGGTGAATCGGGTACAGTTCCTTTTTGTTTGGTTTGGGCTTCTTCAAAAGCTTTGATTGCTATTTCTAATTTCTCAATCTTTTTCGTAGCTTCATTATAATCTGACGAACCAGCAGTTAATTCTTCTCGCTGTTTTTTCACCTTCTCTAAGGCTTGTTTTGCTTTGGACAATTCTTCTGTTCCTTTAGCATCTTCTACAGCCTTTTTTAAGGTTTCATCCTTTTGGATTTCCTGTTTGGCTTCTTTAGCCTCCTGAATGGATTCTTGTCCTCTTTTCAGGTTTGCTTTGGCTTCTTCTACTTTTCTTATAGCCTCTTCATATTCGGGAGAACCGGGAGTTGCAGTCTTAAGTTGCTCTTCTGCACTTTTGAGGGCTTCCTGTGACTTCTCTAAGGAATCAGAGGCTTCTTTCTGTTTGTTAATGCTTTGATTTTGCCTTTTGATTGCTATTTCTGCGTCACTAATTTTTTGAACTTTATCTTTTAATAAGAGCAGCCAACCTGCTGATTCATTTTGTAGTTCTTCTACAGTCAGAGGTTTAACTAATAATTGCAACTCGTCAACGGCAATTGTGGGATTTTTAGTTGTAACCGCAAGTTTGGGATTTCCACTGGGAGCAGATTGAACTTTTTCTGTTTTCTGTTCTTCTGGACTCTGTTCTTCGGTTTTTCCTGGTGTACTCCAGAATGCAAATACACAAACTACACTTGTTAAAATAATAGCACGAATTCGATAGTCAATCAATGCCTTTTCCTTCTTTTTACAAAGATTTTACAAAAAATTAGAGAATATAATTAATAAGTGCATTTAAGCAGAAATGTTGCATATGAAAAAATGCTTAAATCAAAGTACCCCAGAAGATGGGAACTCGATCTTACGAACAAAAAACAGATAAGTAAGTGGGCAGAAATAAAATCAGGTATGTTAAGGACTGTAAAAATGCTATAGCCCTTACAAATGACAAGTGACAAATGACAAAGGACGACCTTAACCCGTTAACTTTATTTGTACCAACCTACTTATTTGTTCATGATTCTATATTTGTTCCTCAAAATTGTCAAAACAAGATTTATATTTATTATGATTAACGTGAAAATCTGCGGGGCTGGGGACGCCCGTTCCACTTTCCGGCAGAATTTATTTGTTGGAATTAAGTTATCCAAAAAAAGATAATGAGTAGGAGAGAACGGATTGCAGCGACTACCAATCCATGCGATCGGATCGCACCGATTACCAATCCATGCGATCGCAGATAGGAAAGAGAGAAGGTTCACCTTCGAGCTATCTTGAATCAACCTCATCCGCAGATGTCTTCGGTGGGATATTAATGCTCTCTTGGCTGGCGATTGCGGGAAGTTGAATCGTAAAAGTTGCCCCCTTACCCTCACCGTCACTATCAGCCCGGACTGTCCCACCATGAAGCTCGACCAAGTGACGGACGATCGCCAGCCCCAGCCCCAAGCCTCCAAATTTCCTTGTGGTTGAGCCATCAGCTTGGCGAAAGCGTTCAAAGACATGTGGCAAGAATTCTGCGTCGATCCCCACACCAGTGTCGCGCACTCTGAGCTGGACAAATGAGTTAGTCCCAGAGAGATCCACCTCAATCCGCCCACCTTGAGGAGTAAATTTAACCGCATTCGAGAGGAGATTCCATACGACCTGCAGGAGGCGATTCGGGTCTCCTAAGACAGGTTCTAGTTCGGCAAGTTGTAGCTGCAAATCGATATCTTTGACTTCCGCTGCGTGGCGCACCGAATCGAGGGCACTGAAGACCACGGTAGCTAAATCTAGCACCTGTGGTTCGAGGCGGAGCTTGCCGATGACGATCTGCGATGTGTCGAGGAGATCGTCTACCAATTGTGCCTGAGCTTTTGCATTTCGCTCAATGGTAGCGATCGCACGCTGTGTCTGTTCTTGGTTGAGCTTCCCGGCTTGCAGCAAGTGCGCCCAGCCGGAGATGGCATTGAGAGGGGTTCTGAGTTCGTGGGAGACAGTAATTAAGAACTCGTCTTTGAGGCGGTTAGCTGCCTCTGCCTCAGCCCGTGCTGCTTCAGCCTGCCTTAAGTTTTCGTCCCGCTCGCGCTCGCGCTGCAACAAAAGGTCAGCCGAAAATTCTAAGGCTTTGGCTAATAGGGCGACTTCCTGAATCGGTGAGGGACTGATGCGCGGATATTCACCTTTGGCGAGTGCTTCTGCGGCAGATGCAGCCTCAGTGATGCCTTGAGAAATCCACCGAGAAAGGACAAGTGCCCCGACACCACTTACCAGGAGCAACGCCATGCCAGATCCAATAACAAACCACATCGCACGGCGAGACGGACCTTCAATAACATCAATGGGAACGACAACGGCGGTTGTCCAGTCAGAGAAATTGATTCTTCTGAAGGCAACGTACACTGGGTTTCCCTCCAAGGTGGTCTCGCGGTAGACTCCCTCGGTTGTTGCCGCGATTCGCTTCAGAAAAGACGGGGTACCGGGTTTTCCCACAAAGCGCTCGGGATTGCGAGTTCGGGCTACAACAACGCCGTGACCGTCAACGACAGTACGCGTCCACTCCCCATCAACAGTTGTCTGGGTTTTGACGAGGTGAATTAGTGCTTCTGAGGTGATGAGGGCGGTAAGCACATACCGTAGCTTGTCGTCGCGCATGACTGGAACGCGGATGGGGAAAGCCCATATTCGCTTGAGACGTGAAAGGGCGAGGTAACCCACTGTTGGCTGACGTGTTTCGACAACACGCCACACACTTTTAGGCTCATTCGCCAAGGATAATGCGGTGCCGAAGGGACGAGAGGTGTTGAAGACCTGCCGTCCATCCGGGGTTAGGAGGATCGCACCTAACCAAGTCGGCTGCGTCTGCACTGTGCGCTGCGCCTCATGATAAAAATCTTTTAATTTACTTTGGTTGAGTCGGTCAGAAGCTGCCAGTGCTTGGAGTGTCCTGGTTGTGCTTGATATCTCCCGCTCGACATCTTGAGCGAGATTGCGTGCTGCTAGAAGCAAGCGGCGCTCTGATGCCGCACGCTCGTTGAGCGAGAGTTTGTGTACAACAGTAACAGCAAAAAGGACAACTGGGAGTAAGACCCCTGCCACGAGTAACACTAGGTGCCACTTAAGAGTCAGCGTGCGCCCGCCGAAAGGCTTCAAGTCGTGATTTATACTTCTTTTCTGCCAACCGACTCCCAAGTGTGGGGGAAATTCGGTTTTATTTAATCTTGTCACGCTCTTTTGCTGAAAGCATACTATGTCATGTATCTGCTTTCATCATTGGATTATAACCCGGATTTCTTAGCTGTGAGAAAAATGCATTATCATGAACGACTGTAGATGGATATTATCAGTAGTTTTACTGAAAACTTTATTATTCTAGTTACCAGTTGGGTGAAAACCATGAAGATATTCCAATCAATCTCATGGACTTTAACCAAAACTCATTTTGGAGTGTAACCAACTATAAGATTTGAGCGCTAGCCTTGGTTCCTTGATTAGAACCAGTCAATTGCTGGTTGGGGGTAGTCTTTCGCTCTAACGGTTTTTCCTCAGATCTGCTTGGAACAGACACATCACCATCATAGGTGTAAACGAATAAATCTGCTGGAGTGATAATGAGGTTTTCTCCTCTGCCACGATAAGCCTTCGTTAAGCCATTACACAAGCTGTTAAGTACTCTGCCGCTAATCTGCTCGATCTCATCCACGTTTTTTAACTTTGAAATAGAAGTGGGATGAACGCCTGAAAGCTCTGCAAGTTCTTTGTTGCTGATTTTTTTCTCTGCCATTAGCATCCTAAGCCGCCAACGAATCATTTGTTAAGAGTTTTCCCTTTTGTTGTTTACTCTCATAGTTTCCTCTAAATCTTAGTTTTATAGCCAGCCTACTCCGTGAATGACATAGTATCAAAACTTAATTTATAGTTTGTATCAATATTAAGTAGCAAGGACGCTATATACTAGAGTGTGAAAAAGGCGATCGCCCAGATTCGGTTCAGAATTTTTGCGATAACTTCGCTCCTGTCCGCAGGGCAGATTGCCTTCCATAAAAACTAGAATCACCTACTATGATGCCACAGATACAAGCCGTTGCACCAAACGAACAAGTTATTGCTCAACAAGAACTAAACCAATACACCCAAGACCAAGCCAACGCCGTAGCGGCGGAAACCAAGGCTGGCTCTTTTGATGACTTAGCCCAATCCACTTCATACATCCTGAGTCATGCCCTGTGGCTTGCCCAACAGAAGGAGCATTTATCCAAGTCTGAATATAGAAAGCTACTCAAATACTACGGTTGGCAGAATGAGGATCGCAAGTACTTAAAAGTCGCTGCAGCTTTCAAGGAATGTTCCCACGCCGATTTAGCTCAAATCGAGCCTGCAACTCTGTTTCGGTTGGCGAACAGTCCCAAGAAGTACCAAGGCGTTATCGATGGATTGCTTTCTTCAGCAGTAATTACCCAACAAACAGTTCGAGAACTGATTGCCAAACATCGACAGCCCAAAAAACCAAAACAGGAAGTCCCCAATATTTGGCGGCGGACAAAAAATGGCGGGAGGTATTGCCAAATTCCACCGATTCACGAGACTGATGAAGAAACCGGGACGATTTTACAAAAGATGGTGGAAGAGGAGGGACTGACCCCACAGCGTATTGTTGCGGAAGCCATAGCACTGCGGCAAGCCTATAAAGAAGGACGATTGGTGTTGGTGGAAAGCCCTGAGTTATCTTGTGAAGAAGTTTCATCCGATGTTTGGGTTGATGATGTCTACACAGAAACAAATACCGGGGTGTTAGAGGAAAACATAGAAAGTAGTTGGACCGATCCAGAACCCCAAAGGGATGATGTTACGGACGATGATGCTGTTGTGGAAATAGTTAAATCGGAATGCTCTACCCAGTCTCCCCTTGAGTTGTTGATTGAGACGTTTCAAAATGCCACCACTTGGGAGCAAATTCGAGAAGCTTTGCTCGTTCATGAAGACTACAAGCAACAGGCATGGGAGGCATTAACCCCAGTTGAGAAAAAACGGTTGAGGGAATTGACGCCAATTGAAGTCAGGAAACTATCTGAGGCGAAGAAGGCAGGTTTGATTGTTGATTTTCAAGAATTGAGAGAGGGCGTTTACAAGGTGCGACAAATAGGAAATGTCTTGGAGGAAGTGGTGAGTGCATCCAGGTTGGATGCTTTTTTGGCTCAGTTGCATTTGAAATGGGAGTTTTGACACCTGAAACCTCGCTTTCCTACTTAATAATTGCCTCCCAGTAAAATCTTGATAGCTTGCTCCTTTTGAGGGTCTGCACCTTGAGCGTATTCTAATGGGAATGGGACGCTGATATCTGGTGTGACGCCTTTGCCTTCCAATCTTTGATTTTCATCAACAAATACGTTGGCAACTGCTAGGTATAGAAAATTACCATCTTCCATCAGAAAAAGACGACCGGCAACCACTGCACCTGTTGTTTTAGAACCAACTACGGGGCCAATTTTGTGTTGCTGAAAACCATATGCCAAGATTTCCTTACTACTTCTGCTTCCCTCATTAATAATCATGACAGTGGGCTTCTTCCACTGGGAAACAAACGTGTATTTCCTGCCATCACGAGAAATATTAGTAATACTTGGTCCTGCTTTTGCAGTAAACAAGTTGAGATAGTTAATATCTCCTCCACCCCAACCATCTCTCATATCCAAGATAAGACCGTCTGCTTCTCTTAAGGAACCGTAGATTAGGTTTTCCCGTAACTCATCCCGCTCGGAATCGGCTGCATTTGACCAAATATGAACGTAACCAATTTTTTTACCGTTTCGTTCAATGACCTGAGTACTGGCTTGCTGCGCTTCCATAAACATGGTGCTTGCATCTAGCATCTTAGGTATCACGGTGATTTTTTGACGGCTGTTCGTTTCAGGTGTTCGCTGAATTAACAGTGTTACTTTTTTGCCTGCTTTCCCTGCAAAAGACTCTATTGGTTGGTAAGGGCGATCTTCCACACCGAGCAATTGGTCACCTACTTTTAACCGGGCTTTAGCAGCGGGACTTCCATCAAGAATAGTATTGATAAAGGTTTTGCCGTTAATATCTTTGGTAGTTACACCAATACCACTATATTCAATCTTACCTTTTGGAAAAAACTTTCTTAATTGCTTTTGAAATTCAGGGTTCCTTGCTTGAAAAATCCCTAACAGCTGATAGTATGCTGGCTCATTACTTGTGTAGAAGCGAGTGTGAGATGTTTTCAGTTCGGCAAGCATCTGATTGATAACCACAGCAACTTCTTGAGTTGACTTGGTTTGCGCGGCTTGCGGCTCATACTTTTTCCGCATTGCTTTCCAGTCTACGCCATTAAAGTTGGGGTCGTAAAAGTTGTCGTTGACGGTTTGCCAAACTTTTTCAAAAACTTTTACTTCTGGCTGGGCGAGTATTTTGGACAATGGCGAACCTAACCAGAGGAGAAGTAAGACTGCAACACTCATGAGTATTGCTACAGCCAGCCTCTTAAATTGAGTCAGTGCAACTCTTTTCATGGAGTTTGTCCTTTCATGAATGGACGGGTAGATGGGTTGCGGCTTGTACTCAGACAATACCCATAGATGATTAGTTCCGCTGTGACCGTATATTTATGTGTAACTAGGCTGCTAACATCATTCTTTTCCTGAAACAAGAGAATTTTTAGCAGAAATACTGAAGCCAAAATTCAGTAAAATCCGCTAGCGTGAGAAGGTGGCAACTGTGTTTAAGAAGACTTAATGCTAGAACTTTTAAAAACCCTTTTTGCTTACAAAGAGTTTATTCCCCACGGTCACTGCTTCCTTTGGAAGCCAGAATTAGTCAGTCTGCATATTGTATCTAACTGTTTAATTGCACTAGCTTATTATTCAATCCCCATCACCCTATTTCATTTTGTCCGCAAACGTCAGGATTTGCCATTCAATGGCATATTTTTATTGTTTGGAGGGTTTATTATCGCTTGTGGCACCAACCATATCATGGATATTTTGACACTTTGGTATCCCACCTATTGGCTCAGTGGCTTTACCAAAGCTATCACTGCATTAATTTCACTGTACACAGCTTTTGAACTGGTACCGTTAGTTCCCAAGGCACTTGCTCTACCAAGTTCTGCACAGTTAGAGGCCGCTAACGAAGAACTGAAGCGTGAAATTAGCGAGCGCATGCGTATGGAGGAGGCATTAAAAGAAAGTCAAGCGAAATACAAAACCCTGTTTGAAATACTCCCAATTGGGATTTCTATTACAGATGAAGTGGGGAATTTAGTTGAAGCCAATCCAGCTTTCGAGAAAATTTTAGAAATTTCAACCACCGAATATACTACACTTCGTTATTCTGCTCCAGAAAAGGTGATTATTCGTCCTGATGGCACCCCGATGTCACCAGAAGAATTTGCTAGCGTCAGAGCTTTAGCAGAAAACCGAGTCGTTGAAAATATTGAAACAGGGTACCTCAAAGCAAATGGTGAGATTACTTGGATTAGCGTTACGGCTGCACCAATTCCCTTACCAGGATATGGGGTCGCGATCGCCTACATTGATATTACCTGTCGTAAACTTGCTACGGCATTACGGGAAAGTGAGGAGCGCTTCCGCCGTGCATTCGATGATGCAGCGATAGCCCAAGAAGCCTTACAACAGGCACTCTTGGCAGCCCAAGCCGCATCCATTGCCAAAAGCCAATTCTTATCTCACATGAGTCATGAACTGAGAACACCACTGAACGCCATTCTTGGTTTTAGCCAACTGTTAGCTCGTAGCAATTCTCTTTCTCCTGACGAACAAGAACAGCTAAAAATTATTAATCGTAGTGGAGAACATTTACTGGGGTTAATTAATGACATTTTGTCAATGTCCAAAATTGAAGCAGGTCAGGTCACTCTTCATAAATACCGCTTCGATTTGTATCAATTGCTTTGTGAATTAGAACAAATGCTGCAGTTGAAAGCCACCGCTAAAAACTTACAGCTTATCTTTGAAAGGGCAGCAGATATTCCCCAGTACGTGGAAACTGACGAAGGTAAATTACGTCAAGTCCTCATCAACCTCCTGGGAAACGCTATCAAATTTACGAAATCTGGCAGTGTTACGCTTCGCGTGTCATTAGTTCAACACAAAAAACCAATGCTCAATGACACCCAACAAATGACAATCCAGTTTGCAGTAGAAGATACAGGACCTGGAATTTCACCAGATGAGATGGATACCTTGTTCGACCCCTTTGTACAAACGGAAACAAGCGATCGCTCCATGCAAGGCACCGGTTTGGGTTTACCCATTAGCCGACATTTCGTGCAATTGATGGGAGGAGATATCGCAGTCAACAGTACACGGGGTAAGGGCACAATATTTACATTTGACGTTCTTCTCAATCAAGCTACTGCTGCCGATCGCAAAAAAGCATCTACTACAAGCCAAGTCATTGGATTACAGCCCAACCAACCTACCTACCGCATCTTGGTTGTTGAAGATGTAGAAGACAACCGCTTGCTATTAGTTAAGCTGCTTGAACCTTTAGGATTTCAAGTGCGCCAAGCAGTTAACGGTACCGAAGCAGTTGCCTTGTGGTCAAGTTGGGAACCTCATCTTATATGGATGGATATGCAGATGCCGCTCATTGACGGTTATGAGGCAACCAGACAGATTAAAGCCACTCCTAAAGGTAAAGACACCGTAATTATTGCTCTAACTGCCAGTGCTTTTGAGGAAGAACGCTCAAAAATCTTCTCAGCTGGCTGTGATGATTTCATATCCAAGCCCTTCCAACAATCGGTGTTGTTTGATAAAATTTCCGAACACCTGGGGGTTCGCTATATCTATGAAGATAAAAACCAACTTCCTTTACAATCGGCGACGTTGCCCAGAAAATTGACAGCCGAGGATCTCAACGTTATGCCTCCTGATTGGCAGGCAAAGCTTTACCAAGCGGCACTTTGCTTGGATGACGAGCTGGTTTTACACCTGATTGAAGAAATTCCTGAGAATGAGGCTTTTTTAGCTCATGCTCTCACAGATTTGGTTCAGAATTTTCGTCTAGACCTGCTTTTAACTTTCACTTAAAAATCCATACAAGTACAAGGCAACGGGGACTGTATGGCATCGGGATTCATCTCACACCTCCCTTGCGGGTAGATGTGGGTATTCTCGCGGATTAAGCTAATTTGCGCCAAGGTTTAAAGCCGTTATCCAAACCTAAAAATGCGGGTGCAAGTTCGGGATAGTGGCGCTGCAGCACAGTCAAAAAGGTATTATTTTCTACCCAATCTAAACCCAGCTGCGTGTAAACTTCTGCCCGATAATCTTTTGTGAAGAAGCGATCGCTTTTGAGTCTTCGCGAAGCCATTAGGATAAATACCCGGAAAGCAGTATCGCTAAAACCAAAACCTTCTGGTAACTCTTCAGCAAATAAACCCACCATTAAATCTACACTGTCGATATCATTGTGATACACTTCCCGCAGTTGCTGTGCAATTTGTCTGTCAGAAGTGATTTCTTCAAAAGTTTTAACGCGATCGCGACCAACAATTTCACGGAAACGATTGTATCTTGGTACACCTCGTTCTCTATCCCGCAGAATATCAACAGATGCTAAATCAAATATTTGATCCTCTTTCACTAATTTCCGCAAAAAGTTAGGGTAATTATGCAGAGTCACAGCTCCTGGATGGGCGATACCAAAGGAGTAGAATAAATCTGACATCGGAATTTCTTCCATCAAGGGGCGCGTTTGTTTGTCAAAACCTGCTGTGAAATCCTTCTGTGTTAAAAATCTGCCGTTTTTGTGAGAATAGAAATTAAAGTCATCCGGAATTAGGGGGTGCATCCGGTACACGGAGACAAATTCCTCTGTAAGATAGTAAGGTGCGTTATGGTGGTCGGTTGCTGACCCAATAATTCCGCTGAGTAATTCATCATCGCCGATACGCCCAAAGATTTGTTTGATATCTTTACCAAGCAGACCCCACCAGTTGCCATTCATTGCTATTTGTAAAGCTGGATGGGGTAGGATAGCTGTTGTCCATTCAACTGTATGAATTTTCGCCATCAAAGCGGCGTTAATTAAACGAGCTTTATCAAAGAGTTGGTTGTCATCCCAGCTTGGATATACTTGTTTGAGGCGATCGCAAATTGCGTTATGTTCTTTAGTAAAGAGGGTGTGCAACATACTCAAACCCACCCACCAAGTACCGGCAAAACCTACATCATCGATCTGTTTTTCCGGGTCAAGTGGTAAAAACCCATCTTCATCTATCCGCATTTTCCCATCTACATGGGAACGAAGTCTGTTAATAGTTGTAACATCACTACCATAAATCTGCGAACCATCCCACCAATGGGTCACTCTATTAACAAACGTTGCAGGATTGTTGTTCCCATCGGGGCGGCTGGTATCTTCTAAGGTTTTCCGAATCTCTAATTTCCCGTATTCTTTTTTCCAAGGATCGTCCTCAGCTAGTGGTATTTGGAGTTTATCATTAGGTTTATCGCCATGAACAAACCAATCATGGGTTTGAAACTGAATCCATGACGCAGCGTGAAGATTTAAAATTGTAGCCGGAATAAATTCATCTCTCTTTAACAACACCTGACTCACAACCCGAGGACTGGGGTGCATCAGATTTTTTTCATCAACTGTGGCATCTTTTAACGGTACATTACGTCCAAATCGAGTCCCCGCCATTCCCATCTCTGGGTGGTCGAGGTCATTGTAACTTCCATCCGCAGTACGAGCTACTAAATACCAACTATCTTCACGCGGAGCCGGTTTTGGCAACTCTTCTTTATTTGGTATTTGTGAAGTATCGTGCAAATTCTTTTGACGCAATTCATTGCGGAATTTGAGTAACTCTAACAAAGCAAGGGGAGTTGGCAGCCGATGCCAGGGGATTCCAAACATGGCAAGATTCCTAAAATATAAGTATGATGAATGGGATAGAGAATGGGCTTAATTTTGACTGAGAGCAATAATTAACAAGCAAGAGCAGCTAAGAGAAATTTAGCATTTTTTTTTTAAGCAGACGGTACCCTTTAAGGTACTATTAATAGTTTCATGGTAATTTTTCAACTGGAGAACAGATAACAAGTTATTAGGCGATCGTGCTTTCTTTGATCGTTACCATCCAATCCATAATAGATGTCTTGCTATTTGACTTATGCACTTGATAGTAAAAGATTGGTAGCCAGGGGTTTCCACCCTTCAATTCTGGTGTTGAAACCCTGGTCGCCAAACCACTCTTTTTTACTCCTGAGGGGCAACGGTAGCCCGTACCGAAGAACCCTCCTGCTTTAATTCCTGCTGTAAATCTTGCATAAAACTTAAGAAAAAATCTTTAAAAACACAGGCTCGCTCTGAACTCC
Source organism: Scytonema sp. NUACC21 (assembly GCF_054684315.1). Taxonomy (NCBI): domain Bacteria; kingdom Bacillati; phylum Cyanobacteriota; class Cyanophyceae; order Nostocales; family Scytonemataceae; genus Scytonema; species Scytonema sp. NUACC21. The sequence goes on from NZ_BAAFZH010000108.1 coordinate 352,342, forward strand.
CAGTGCCAAAAGTAAAGGATAGATCCTGGGTTTTTGCAGCAGCTTTGCCAATCATAAACAACACCACAGTTTTTCCTGGAACTATGGGAGAAGATAGCAAACCATCAAAAGTAGATGATTTGACTGCAATTCTGGGTACTTGTGGTGTGGGAGCGTGTTCTGAAAAGATTTCCTCAATTGGGCGATCCAGGTTATCTTTTAATATTCTTAATGCTCCTGCTGTTGCCTGTACTACCTCACCTATATTATGTCCTACATCTAAAATATGGACATCTTTTCCAAGGTTTTTTTCACAGTAGTTCATAATTTTTTGCTGTGATTTCTTCCCCCGAAGATACTTCCAAGGAAGAAGAGCTTCGCTAAATTTTTGTACTGTATATTTAGCAGTGTCCGTCATTTCTTCTGGAATATCTTTCTCAAAAAATCTCCTATTCACAACCTGTACCATTTCATGTGCCAAAACTTCATCCGAGGCATTTGTTCTTAAAAGCTCGGCAATTCTTTTAACATCGTCTTGGCTGTAACGAGTTGCCACCTTTGCTTCTAAATACTCCCTTCGTGGCTGATAGGTTGGATTAGAAGTTGATTCAAACGGGCAAAACCATAAATCCCGTTGCGAGTCATGAAACTTCGTCGAAGGAAAATAAAACTTTACCCACCACGGTAGAGATGCAGTATCGTAGACGTGTAATCTGTCAATATCCCCTGATGTCTCCATTTGGCGGATTGTCTCGGGGTGTGAGACAATAATAACGTCTAGCAAGAATGGGATTCTAATCCGCAATGGCTTAGAATTAGTTGTATTAAACATTGTTGAGCCTGCAGTATACTACTAAATTTCGCTAATACTCCCCTAAGCAAAGGCTCTTGCTTGTTGTCACCGCTCAAAGTCTTGTTAATCTGATTACTGTTCTAACACAAATATGCTAGCTCTGTAGAAATTTTTAACAAACCATAGCAATCCTCTTTGATTTCTAATTTTTTACCAACGATTTGGCATTGTAGTAGGGTGGGCACTGCCCACCAGAAACGGGTTTGATAAACAATACCCATGTAGGATTTTGAGATTAAGTAGTCGGTAAAATCTAGTGGTCTATCCCAAAAGTTTTGATAGGTTCGTAGTTGCGCTGTCTTCGCTATTACAACTCAGCATGACCCAGCAAAATTAATGGGACAGACCACTAGTTTCACGATTTACAGTAAGCGCGTTGTGCTAATGTAACATCTAATACAAAGGGATTCTCATTCCCTTGAAAGTCAGCGATCGCATGACTGCGTGCAATTTCAGCAGCATCAGGAGGGTCTTGCTGGTTCCATTTACACAAAGTTGCACGCTGTTTCTGAAAGTAATTTGGGTCTACTGCGTCAGCCCGGTCGCGGTAGATAGTATAGAAGTAAAACATTGCCCTGGCAATATCTCCTTTAACCTGCTCTCTAGGTTCAAATCTAGAAAATGTTGCTTCGCTGAATTCGTCAATGTTACTAGTAGGAATCGTTTTTAAACAAACATCATTGCGATACCATTTCTCAGTATCCGTGTCGGCTATATCATTAAAGGGTTTATTGCCGCGAGCGCTATTAATATTTTTTCGAGCGGGAAATAAATGATGAAGGTCACTTCGGGCATTACCTCTGTCAGCTCCTTTGCTTTGCGGCCAAACGTGTTCGGTATTTTGTCCTAGGGTGTCAGCTTCTTGACTTGGATCGCCACTGCCTGTTAAACGAATTGGGAAACCAGCATAAATGTCTGTAACTATACCTGCTTGGTTGTCAATAACACCGAACATTTGGTCTCTTGCGGGATCGTAGCTCAATTTTTGGCTGGGCTGATACTCCTGGGCGAGTTCCTCAATTAAAGCTGACTCCGATAACTCAGATAATAAAACTCCTGACTCACTTGGGCGGGTTGCTTGGCTAACGGCACCAATTGTAGAAGAATTTTGGTTAGCAGGTAGTGTAAATGCGGCGATGACTGGATCGTGGTCGCTTACCGATTTCGGAAAATCAACATTGACATGCACAATATCAATCTCGGGCTGAGCCACACGGGAAAGATTTTTACTCACCAACAAGTAGTCAATAAGCTGGCGATTTTCTCTAAAATTGTAGGTATAGCGATCGCTAGCAGGTAAACGCTCTGTAAGATTCTCAAGAATCTCACCCTTCAAAGTTTTGAGAGGTGGAGAGTCTGGCAAATCGTTCAAATCACCCAGTACAATTGCGTTGGCATCAGGGTCAACCTGCAACAATTGCCCGACAAATTGATTCACAATTTGGGATTGCTTCTCCCGTTTGGCATCGTCAGGGGGACCACCCAGCTTGGAAACAAAGTGGTTGCCAATGACGAATAGCTTGCGATCGTTAAAGAGAAATTCTGCTGCAAGGGGCTTGCGGCTTTCATCGAAAGCATCATTAGTAGGGTCAATACGCCCTGGATTCAGAGTCAGATCGACACCATTTGAACCCAGACGAACAGCCACAGCATCTAATGAACCACCTCTTCTGGGTAGCCTAGCTAGGGTGACTCGACTGGGTCGAAACAGAAAACCGGTACGGATATTACCTCCTGGTTGTCCGCCATCTTGGTCATCGCGGGGCGGAATGTCAGTAAAGTCGTATGCTGGACCGCTGATATTTTCGATAGCGGCAATCAGTTTTTGGTACGTCCGGTTAGCACTAACAACGCTATCATTCTTTGTACCGTTATTATCTTGAATCTCAATTAAACCGATGATATCAGGCGCTTTCAAATTATTGACAATGACTTTGGCAATATCAGCAAAGCGGTTATCACTTGGATCTAAATTTTCAACATTGAAAGTGGCAACGGTCAGTACATCCTGTGAGTTTTCTAGAGATGTTGTTTCGCGTTCTTGAACTGTAGGTACAGAGATTGGCACTTGAGCTAACGGACTCGCTTGCAATGGACTTATCCCAACAAAGAACATGAGACAAATGCCCAGCAATAGCAATTTGATGAATTTCATTCTCTTTTCCAAGGAGGTGCTTTCTGGAAATACACTTGCATACTAGCAAGGAAAAACCGTGTATAAATAGCTGCAACTAAAATTCACTTATGCACCTTTACGAGGTGAGAGTACATATAAATGGGCGCACCCACATCAAAAACACCCGTTCTGGGTTTCTCATGAAATACCCCACCGTGTAGACGGGTGGGGAATTCCGTGGACTTTGTTAAAGTTTTGATATAGGCAAATTTTGTAAGCTGGGTGTCCGTCTTCACGATGAGTATTGACCGGGGCTTGATATTACCCACGAAGCTCTCTTCATCAGACCCATGTAATTCCTACATTATATGTAGTTTTTTAGCAAGAAGGGAATAATGCTCTTTTACCAACAACTATTTGAGCAAGCGATAAAGGACGATACACTGACTGCGATGTGTACTTAGTACGCACCCGTCTTTTGCAAAACAACCCTAACAGTTTGCAACAAAATTTTGAAGTCCAGCCATATTGACCAATTTTCAATGTATTCCATATCTAATTTGACTGCATCTTCAAAATTATCAATATTTGAGCGTCCAGAAACCTGCCACAAACCAGTGATACCGGGTAAAACTTCTTGACGGATAAAGTGCTTGGTTTTAAACTTCTCTACATCGCGGATAGGTAAAGGACGAGGACCAACAAGGCTCATTTCCCCAACTAAAACATTAAACAGTTGTGGCAATTCGTCTAAACTGTAAAGGCGCAAAAATTTGCCAACTTTTGTAATGCGTGGGTCGTCTTTTATTTTAAAAAAGACACCATCTTTGATTTCATTTTTCACTTCTAAAGAAGCTTGAATTTTCTCTGCATCTGCAACCATTGTACGGAATTTCCAAATTTTAAATTCTTGACCGTGTAAACCAACGCGTTTTTGCCTGAAAAATACTGAGCCTGGAGAATCTAACTTAATCATGATAGCAATCAAGAGATACACGGGCAAAAGCAGCAAAATTAGAGTTATGGATACACAAAGGTCAACAGCCCGCTTGAGCCAAAAATCGACACCGACAACAATTGGTGCAGTAATTGTTGGATAAGGAACATCTCCAACCATGCCAAATGTAAATTTAGGAAGAGAAAGTTCACCCATTGTTGGCAGTATGCGGAGAGTAATACCAGCATTATAGAAATGCCAGCAAAGGAACAGACGATTTTGAATAGCACTCCAAGAAACAAATACTTCCTCTACATTTTGACTTCGGAGATATTCAAAAGTTGTTTCTCTGTTGGCTAAATCCAGACATTTAGAGTCAGCAAAACCTTGAATTGTATACCAATAATCTTGTTCTATCATTTTCATGCCGTGTTCTTTTTCTTCAGCATTAGCAATGATAAAAATGGGATGCCGCATTACACCCTTCTGACGTAAAAAAACGGTAAAGATATGAAATAAAAAACGAAAGATGCAAATGAAAACAACAGAGAAGAACCAGTATGCCAGGAAAGCAAAATGAGAAATAGAGGCACCTAACTCATGGGTATAGACAATAAACAACAAAAGCAAATATGACAGAGAAATTGCTTTGACAATACCTGAATAGTTACGACGATAAATACCTGCTTTGTAAAGACCCGTCGTGTCAAATATAACAACTGGCAAGCTAAGCTTTAGCAGTTGAAATAAGAAACTTTGTGTCCAAGGAGACTCAAAGGGGGTGTCATAAAAGGCTGTTATATTCCATGCAAAGCACATACACATAGCATCAAAAATCATCAGTACAACTGCACGCAGTAGTCTGATAAATAATCCTCTCTGTATTCTTGTGCCTTTAGGGGAACGTAAGTCTGGTTTTAAACTATCTATGAACAAATTCATGGAAGTCATGATTGTGAATTCTCCTAATTCTCAATATGCATGAAAGAGATAAGCAAGCCAGTAAAATCAAAACAATGTAGCCAATGTGAAATAAGTTATTTCTACGTTGTTTGCAAATTTTCTATTTTGTGACATTGATTGATTTTTTAACACCGACTTACTCAATCTCAATTGAATTAATTAGAAAATGACTGCATTTTATTTCACTTGACTTGGAAGACTCCAAATTTCTTGTAAAAATAATCCGGCTAGAAACCAAGGCTCTAGTAAATAACGCCTCCAAAGTCTTTTCGGTTCGCTGAACAAACGATAAGACCATTCCAAACCACATTTTCCCATCCAACGAGGTGGAGTAGGAACCACTCCCGCTACGTAGTCCATACAGGCTCCACTCGTCAAGATAGTGTTGGTTTGAATTTGCTCTAGATTGTCTAGAATCCAATACTCCTGGCGTGGCATACCCATTCCCACCATTAAGATATGAGGTTTATAAGCGTTGATTTTAGCCAGAGTAGCGAGATTGTTTTTACTGTCTTGATGCGTGTCGATATAACCGTGGGCGCAAGCAATCTGTAACCCAGGAAATTGCTGGCGCAAAATACTTGCTCCTTGTTCAGCGACTCCTGGCTTTGAACCTAAATAGAATATTCGCCAGCCTTTACTAGCGGCTTGGGCCATCAAAGGCCATACCCAGTCAGCATAGGTCACTCTTTGTTCTCGCTTGATTGGAAAACCTAATAACTTGCCAATCAACACTAAAGGCATCCCATCAATATGGGTATAGTCTGCCTTAGCATAAAAGGCTCGCATTTTTGGCTCGTTATGATAGAGATAAAGGCTGTGTAAGTTGTGATTGGCAATAATCCATTTTTGGTTCTGCTGAATAGATTCGGCAATCAAGGAATTTAACTCAGGAATGGAAAGTGGATTTACTTGAACGCCAAGGTATTTGTAAAGTGAAGTTTGGAGCATGACTGTTTTCAGTGTTAAATTGTATGAGTAGAGAAATGATTGCGCTAAATGTGCGATCGCTGTTTTTTCAATATTTCTTCAGCACCTGCGATCAAAGTCTGCACCCTAGCTGTCCAACTGTGATGATTGACTATTTCAAGGCGAGCACACTTTCCCATTGAAGGTAGTATTTCTCTCTTTTGATAGGCTTCTACCAAGGCACGTTTTAAATCATCTTTGTCGCCTGGTTGAAATAAGAAACCTTTTGTGTCATCGCACAGACGTTTAGCATCTTCAAAAGCTGATGCTATGACTGGTTTAGCCATCGCCATGTATTCATAAAGTTTCATAGGCGACAGATACATCTTTCCCATCTGTAGTTGAACTTGCCCTGAATAACCAACATCAAAGCCCGCGATGTACTGTGGAACATCCTGCCACGGAACTCGACCTAGAAAGGCGACATGAGGCAAAATCCCGAGTTCTTCTGCCTGTTTTTCCCAGGTAGATTGCATTGCACCATCACCTACGACTACCAGCGATATATCCAAACCTTCAGTTCGTAAATCTGATATCGCTTCTAGTAGCAAATCTAATCCTGCCCAGGCATATAAACTGCCAACAAAACCTATTGTAAACCCTGAAAATATTCTCTTCTGTATATGTAATTCTGGATTAATAAAATCAATATCAACACCATTTGGCACTAAGACAATTTTTTCACTATTAATACCAAAATCACGTACTAATATTTCTTTGAGAGTTTCACTAACACAGGCTAAAACATCACATTTTTGATATGCTCGAATCTCCATCCATCGAGCTAAACCATCCAGAATCAATGCTTTTCGTTCTGCCTTAGCCTCATAAAAAAGTAAAGCTTCAGCTTGCAGAATCCAAGGGATTCCTTGACGTTGAAATATCCAACCCAGACATTGCAGCGTTGCAGCGTATTCATAAACCCAATCTACTTGATTCTTAAGTTCCTTCCAGCTTTTCCAAGAGTTGATAACACCCAGTCCAATACGCATAAAATCTACTGCTAAGGTGTGGAAGAAACCCTTGCTAATGACTTCACCCGAACCCTTTGCTGACCATTTTTTTGAGACTCTATCCCCCACAATAAATGTTTCGATTTTCCAATCTAGTGTTTTAAATCCCTTGCAGATTCCTAAAATTCGGGAACGGGGACCAGACATCTCTGCCTCAGGATGTGTTGAAATTCGAGGCGCTGCTGCTAAAAAACCAAGCCGCTGTTGCATTTTTTTATTCCTTAATCGCCTTAACCTTGTGAAGTGCTTTGTGGAATATCTTCAGTAAATGTGGGAGATGCAGCCAAGTTTTTGTAACCAATAATGGCGCGTATATAAGGTAGGCACCAATACATTAGCCAAAATGGACCAGAATGACGGCGACAGAATGTAGCCCAAGCTTTGGGTGGAAAAGCTTTGACTTGTACGACTTTTTTTAAACGTTCTAAAACAGATAATTTTGTATCGACCCAGCTATTGCGGATTGAGTTTTTACTACAGGTTCCGACATATTCAGGTGCAACCCAAACAGAGTAACCTAATTTTCTTGCCCTTAACCCGTAATCTAAGTCCCCTAAACTGTGGATGAAGGCTCCATCGATATTCTCTAATTTTACCGCAATAGCACGAGGAATTAGTACACAGTTACCAAACATGGTGTCACATTCCTGGAGAAACTGAGTTGCACCCACAAACTCATATTTATTGGAGTACCATTTGCCAGATCTAACTGCACCACCGTAAGAAGCTTTTCCAGTCAGAGAATCTTTAGTCGTTCCAACTAATATTGAGTTTTGATGACCTTTGTTTGATAACTCTTGATGAAAAGCTAATAAACGCTCAAAGGTTTTTGATTCCAGTATCGTGTCATCATTTAACCAAAGATAGTAGTCATAATCTCTTTGCATTGCTTCAGCAAATGCCAGTCTCATTCCTCCAACCCAGAATAAATTTCCATTTCCTTTAAGAATCTGAACTTGTGGATACAAAGCTTTGACTGCTTCTGCAGTACCATCAGAACTTCCATCATCGGTTAAGTAAACATCAAAAGGTTTTGTCTGCTGGTATAAAGCACGCAAACAGGTAAGAGTTGTCTCGCGTCTGTTGAAACAGGTCATTATGACTGCTAACTGTGGTTGGTTCATGTCATTAGTGATTGATAAGGGTTTGAGGCGTACTGACACCTCGTAATCTGGTTTTGTTGATTTCTGTCTGCTTTTTTATATAGAGAAGGCAGCGTTGAATTCTTCAAAATTAAATTGATGCAATTCCTCTAACTTGATATAACGAGATTGGATACCATTTGGTGGCGCAAAGAATTTTTCCATCATGGCTTCTGGTTGTTTTTTTCCACCACCTTCTTGTTCAATGAGTTTAGCGATGTAAGCGCAGTACTCTAACCTCCAAGCGTTCATTTTTTTTAGAGTTTGTTCTCGAATTTTTTGGGGGTCTAGATCTCGCTTTTTTAAAGTTTGTACAGCTTGAGCAACGGCTTGAGGGTCTGGGGGTACAATGATGGAATTTTCAGGAGTAAAGAATTCGTCTCGTCCACCTTTACTTGGGGTACTGATAACAGGAATTCCACAAAGTAAGTATTCGCTAGAGGCTAGGTTTGCTCCTTCGACTGCTGAAAGAATTAAACCCGTATGGGACTGGTTATACTTCTTGGCTAATTCTTTACGTGGAAGAAAAGTTTTGTTGAAATCGGCGTGTTTTAATTCCGGGCAGAAAGCATGCAAGTCGCCACCATAGGATACAACCATTAGTTTTGCTATATTTTTTGCCAGCCAAAGACGCTTTGAAAGATTGAGTTGTGCTGTGTAAATTGCATCATACAACTTTGGTTGTTCTATTATTTGATACAAATGCTCATTTATATAAAAGTTTTGGTTAAAGTGTGCTCCCCGAACGAAAAAACGTTTTCTTAATTCTTCTTCATCTGATGCATTGACCATTAAATGATGGGTTCTTCCTTCCAAGGTATGTAAAGTAGATTTTATCTTTCTGAGTAACATTTGCTTGGGGGTTCCGCACCATCCAGGAATGTGTTCCAAAACGTGTTTTGGACGAAACCATTTGGGTAGAGGTTTATATGTGATTTTTTTTTGTTCGTAAACCATTCCACCAAGGAAAGGATAGCTTCCAAGAAAGGAAACAATCAGAGGTTGAGTACTAAATATATAAAATCCGTGAAACAACATAAAGATATTTTCCCTAACTTAATTACTTCAGTTAAAAATTATTTTTCGGCAAGTTATTTATAAATTTGCAACCTTTTCTATCCAATTGCTCACGTTAATATTCAAATTAATAACACGGAGCTTTTGCTCTATTTTCCTGACAGTCAACAGATGCCGGTGCATAACTGATGTACGGGGCATCTTGTGTCTCACAACCCCTTCACATAACCATTGATATTTATCTGAGTTTCGATTAAAATTTTTCAGACGTTTAATTTGTGTATTCCAATCGTTATAGAAAAACAAGTTGAAATAATGAATTGAGACTATTTCATCCCAAGCTTTAAGTCGCGATTCTTTTGACAAGCGATTGTGTAAGGGTAATGGATAGCTATAAGCAGAAGAAAAATGAGAGATATTTTCTTCTAAAGAGCATAAGGTGACAGACAAGACGGACTGTTCTACAAAATACATCCCTTGGGGAGGGGTTACTTGCAGACGCATGACTTTTTCAAAGTTTTCTTTCCAGGCTGTGAATATACCAGCATTTCTTCTCACCGCAACTAAACCAGAATTCCAGTAACCTCTAATGGTTTTGTTGCCAATTGGTGTCTTGACAAATATCTCGCGTTTTACCCCAAGTACTTCATACAGTTTCATCCAGTACGAGTCTTGGATATCTTGACTTCCAGTAGAACCAATCCCTTGACCGTACTCGGAACGAATCCGAACGTTACAACCTTCTGGTAATAAAAACTCGTCAGGCTGTGAAAAAAAGCATTTATCGCTGTCTAGAAATACTAAGATTTCTGCATCTATGTTCTGTTCTGCATAAGCACAAACCAGAGGCTTATTGGCTAAATAATATTCATGGAACTCCTGATTGATGGGAAGTTGCTGGTGAATAACGTCCAATGCTGTAAAGGCTTTTTGAGTTTCTATAGAAATAGGTTCACCCACTCTGGGATGAAAACTATATATTGGTGTACTGTTTAAATTGCCACAGAACTTGCGAATACTCTCTGCAAGCAATAAAGATTGTCCTTCTAAACGACCGGGTTCTGTGCAAATAATAAAAGCTATAGGCACTGACATATTTTCATCTTCCTTTTCAAACTGATACCTTTTTCGTTTCTCTGAGGATTTCTTGAAATAAAGCTGAATAGCGTTCTGCTTGAATTTGCAAAGTAAATTCTCGTTCTGCTTTCTCACGAGCATAGAAAGATAGTTTTTGATACCTCTCAGGATTTTCCAGTATCCAGTTAATTCCTTTAGCAAAGTCCTTAACTTCATAAGGTTTCGCCAAATAACCGTTTTGCTCGTGATCGATAATATCTTTTAAGCCTGTGGCATTAAATGCGACAACTGGAGTACCGCACGCAAGTGATTCAGATGCTGTTTGTCCAAAAGATTCTTGCAACGACGGCATCAGCATCACATCAGCTAAAGAGTAAACTGTTGCTAGAGAGATATCATCATAGAAGTGTCCTAAATAGTGTGTTTTGAAGCCTAGGTCGGGTGGGTTATCGGGTTGAGATGCTCCAAAGATTACCAACTCCCAGTCATCCTTTCTACCGGATTTGCTTAACTCTTGTAGAGCGGGTTGTAATAGATGAAAGCCTTTGTTTCGATCGCTTGTTGCTTCTATTGCTCCAAAGAGGATTATTTTTTTATCTTGAGGTAAATTGAAAATCTCTCTTCCTAAAGCTTTATGAAGAGGTCTATATTTTTGAGTGTCCAATCCGTGAGGAATGACCTCAATTCGCAAATTTTGGAATAAAGAACTGGAACGAGCGCATTGTGCTAACCAAGAACTCGGTGAAACCAAAGTTAAATTTAAGTTTTTCCAAGCTTTTGCTTTGCGCTGCCATACCCAACGAGATAAATCGCCATCGCTATGACTGTTAAGTTGCGGACAGTTGCCACAAGATAACTTGTAGCGATCGCATTCTCCAATGACATGGCATCCACCTGTAAACCCCCAACTATCATGAAGAGTCCAAACTAGAGGTGGCTTCAACTTCGCTAGAGTTTCTATTTTTACAAAAGACGCGCTAATCCAGTGTAAATTGATAATATCTGGATTAATATGAGCAACTTGAGGAACAACTCTATCTGGCAACCATTGAGTAAAAAATGGCGTCTTCTTTCTTTGATTATATATCTTTAACGGCAAAGTTTCAAATGTTAGCTTTGTCTTCGCTATTCCTTGAAATAGTCTAACTTTAGGTGCAAAAACTGTTTTGTCATTGCTCAGTTTTTCTTGCACCAGCATTTGCGAATCTAATCCTGCATATTGTAACCCTTTATGCAAACGATATGCAGCCCTAGCCGCACCTCCACCAATATCCTGAGTGCTAAGATGCAAAATTTTCACTGTTATTCACCTCGCGATCGCTAAACTTATTAGGCAATGAAAACTTAGTCCTTTCATAATCACAACTTAAAGATAAGTAAGTTGTGACATACATTAACCAATTCCAACTGGGAGTTAATAATCTGGCTTCGGAAAAATTCACTATGACAATAATGAGTAACATTTGCACTGGCCAGTAATCTTCTGGTTTTTTCGCCACTAAAACAACACGAGTGACCGCCATGAGAAAAAAACGACTAAAGCCTGCAATAAAAGTCAAAAATCCTGCGAAACCCAGGTCTAATAACATTTCTAAAAAGCCATTATGAGAATTACTAGCCCAATCATGAGTGGCTTTGAGATTAGATGCATCGGGACCAGCCCAAAATCCATAAAATCCGTAACCTAGCAAGGGTCGTTCCAAAATCTTTTCAATTATCAATTCCCAGAGATCGGAACGTCCGCTAAAAGTCAGGTCTTTACCGGAAGTACCGATTAAAGCTTCTGCATTATTCGTAATAAATATTGAAGAACTTATAAGTAGCATTAAAACCAAGGTAATCATAATCACTCGCAGCTTATAGTTATCTTGATTAATAAGTTTGTAAAAGGGTAAAAGAATTATCATTGCTAACAGAATCATCAAAGATGTTGTTGACCGCGAGAGGATAATCAAGCATATTGATACTCCGCAAAGCAACCACATTAACCATTGATACCGCTTAACACTCAAACCAAGGTGCAGAAAAACGCCTGCACTCCAAGCCATCATGTATCCCAACTCGTTCTTATGACCGAAAATTCCACTCCACATACCTGCTAATTCTGATGATACGTGAATGTAGTCCGGCATAACTGCGGAAAAGAACATAGATAACGATGCTGCTGTACCCAGTCCCCAAGCTATTAACCGCATTTGTTCGGTAAGGCTATAACGCATCGCCAAATAAATCGCAATCAAATATATTCTGATGAGACCTCTTAGATAAGTGAGACTGGTGCTTATATCTGGCGACCATAATATAGAAAATAAAATTATTGCTAGTAACAAAAACTGTATCTGGCTTTTAAGCATTACATACAAAAAGCCTTTCCAATATAAAAGTATGAAATAAAATAGAATGATATATGAAATTACATTGAGTAAATTATCTACCATGCTACCTCCCAATGGAGATAGAGAAATTTCTTGTGCAGGACGTATTGACAGGGTGCCTACAGCAATAAACACTAGTAAGATAGTTAATAGTCTTTCTGAAAATTTAACCGTCAACTTTACACCTCAAATTTACTTAAAAATTTATTACAAATATCACTATCTTCTAAGTTTTGATTCATTTATAAATTTCTTCAATCTTTCTTTGAAAATATCTAAAGCAGTTGCCTTGTAGACAGTTTTCTGCGTGAAATTATCTGCTTGTGCATTACGAATAATAAACGGTGGATGCTTCAAGGGAAATTCCATTGCTTGTGTTGGCAAATTGATAAACGAGAATTTTTGCTTGGAATTAAAATGAGTTGCATCTGCACCAACACCAACATTAGAAACTAAATTTACATTGGGAATAATGCTTAAGCTACCCTGCATCCAGCAAGCGAATGTCCATTGGTAATCCCAGGTGATACCTGTAGGATTTTCATAAACAGATTGAAATATTCGCCGCCAATAGTTGACTGCTTTCGGGTCTATCAAAATGTCATTTAAGAGATTTTGTGCTTTTACCTCTTTCCAGAGTTTGATATTAAGATCGTAATGTTGCCAAGCACGTCTCCAACTCGCCCAGCCCCAACAATGACTGTAGCGAGAAAAATAGTAACTGTGATTTGTGCGTTTGTAGCCAAATTGAACATTTTGAGCAGAAATTGTAGAAATTCTAGTATCGTGTCTGTATTTTTCGAGTAATTCTTCACAAAAACGGAAAAAGGATAGATGGGGTATGCAATCATCTTCTAAAATTATAGTCTCTTCTGTCTGATTGAAAACCCAATCTAAACCACTAGAAACTCGTTTTGCACAGCCTAAGTTGATATCAGAATAGTTCTTGATAACTTCACAATTCCAATCCACTCTTTCAATAATTGCTCGGGTTGCTTCACACTTTTCTGCTTCACCTTCACGGTCAGCGCGAGGTCCATCTGCTATCACAAAGAGCTTTGAAGGTTTGACTTGGCGAATAACTTCAAAAACTTTCTCTGTGGTTTCCGGTCGTTTAAAAATAATACAGGTAACTGGTGTTTTCATGTTGGGTGGGTTGAAGGTTTCTCTTTGATATAAAAAAATTAATTAAATAATGTGTCACTCGAAGCAGTTTCTACAAATGCAAGGTCTCATTAAACCAGTTAAGATTTCTTAAGATACATCATAAAAAGGAATATTGACTGAATCTGGAGTTTGAAGATTTTTTGGGTTCTTCTATCAATTGCATTGCTTAAGAAAGCAGCAACAGCTTGAGATATTATGGTGGCGATCGCTGCACCTAGACCTGCGTATTGAGGAATGAGTAAGAAGTTAAGGATGACATTTAGAACAGCACCAAGTAAAGTCTTACCTAAAGAAACATGGTTCAATCCTTCAGCAATAAACCAGGTTGATGTTGCAACACCCATAAATACAAATAAGGAAGTCCAGATATGAACTGCTAATATTGGTCCCGCCTCTGCATATCCACTTCCAAACATCACCATAATTATCTTGTCCGACAAAAATGTCATTGGTACAGCAATTCCAATAGATATCAATGTCAGTAAAGAAAGTAATTGTCCGAGGCGCTTATAGTAAAGACTTTCTGATGTTTCCTTTGCTGCATAGATTGAAGGAGCAACGGAAGCAACAATAGTCGTTGGGATAAAATACCAAATTTCAGAAATTCGGACAGCAGCAGAATAAATACCTACTTCGCCATCTCCTATCATTTGACCCAGCATGATTTGGTCAATTTTCATAAAAATTAGAACAGCGAACCCTGAAAACATCAGAGGTAAACTCTCTTTCAAAAGAGTTTTGGCAGTAGAAAAACTCCATCTCCACGACCACAAGGAACTGCTTTTGTTCTGGTAAATCATGACCAAGCTCATTGCATTCATCGCAGATTCTGCCAATGTTACCCAAGCAAAAGCTAACAATGGTGCTTTTGTTAAAATGAGCCAGACTTTAATAAGAGTGTTTAGCAGATAAGCTACGTTTTTTGCGATGACAGTGTATTTCGACTTCACCTGAGATTGAAACCATATTTCAATAGTATCCGCCGCCCTAAAAACTCCTGCCATTGCTAAAATCGTCACCAGCCATATCTTCAGTGTGTCCGTCTCACCGAGGAAAAACGTACAACCTATTGCTAGTAACACAGAGACAATTCCACCCAGCAGTTTTAGCCAAAAAGTAGTTCCTAAAAGTTCTTCTTTGTTTGCTGATTTAGAGACAAGATAGCGCACTACGACATCATCCAGCCCTAAGGTGAAAATTGGACTAAATAAGCTGACAAAGGCTAAAGCGTAATTGAACAGACCATACTGCTTGACTCCTAAGTAACGTGCTACCCATACTCCTACAACCAAGCTTGCGCCCATACGTAGAATGCGATCGCTAAACAACCAACCTGTATTGGAAACAATTGCACGCAGCCCGGAACGAGATTTAAATTGTGATAACTTTTCTTGTTTCAGTTTTCTTAGCATTACGTTTTCTTTTCACTCTGTAACAAAGCCATCTCCAGTTGTGTCAACAATTGCTAATTTCATAAATAAAATTAACCAAACTTTATTGATACTTTTAGAAAATCATTTTTGACCTTAATTATAATTTTCCAGATACCAAATTTTTTAGCAAATATCCAAACAACGATACTATACCCTTCATTTTTGAATAGAAATTTCGTTCAAACAAAAATACAATTTTGAAATACACAATAAAATCCTTCAATTTCGGAGAAGGTATTGTTTTAAATTCATCCAATGATGTTAAAGACACGGATAACGGAAGACTAAAATTATTCTTTTGAATGATGTAATTGAATAAAGAGTTACATTTTAAAAACCGCTTGTATTCGTAATTCGTGTCTATTGCCAATTTACTGCTATGATAGTGATTATTTCCATGTATTCTGTACCTGACTAAAGGTTTAGACATATAAAACTTTTTAGCTCCCACCAATGAAGCTCCCCATACCAGACAGTCATCAGCCCTGACACGCCAATCTTCTATATATGGAATGGGTAAAAATTTTCTGAGTATTTCTCTACGCATAGATAATGTTGAAGTGATAGAACCAATCCATTCACCCATGCATAAAGTTCTCATAACCGAATAACCCAAATCTAAATCAACTGCATCAGCTTGAAATGTTCCTTCTACTGCTCCAAATTTGTTATAGGCACAAAACATAAAATCGCATTCACGATGTCTCCTATAAAAATTTAGAGCGTGTTCTAGGTATTGACGCTCGTACATATCATCTGCGTCTAAAAAAAAGATAATATCACCAGTTGCCGCTAAAAACCCTTCATTAAAGCATGATAGCTGTCCTTGATTTTTTTCCTTTAAAATACACTTAATATTAGTTTCCCGAACGAGTTTAGCTGCTATTTCAGCCGAATTATCTGTAGAGGCATCATCAACAATAATAATTTCATCAAATTTCACTGTTTGATTTAAAACACTAGATACTGCCTCCATCAGAAATCCAGCGTAATTATAATTATTAATCAAACAAGATGTTTTCATTGTTTTTGTATCCATAGCTGGAAAAACCCCACGTGTAAGAAAAAGAACAGGGAACAACAAATCAATAAGTTCCAGTTCTAAAAGCTTTTTTATTGACCGGGAATTAGGCTTCTGTCGTTAATGAAGGCTTTCTCTTAGAGCTAATACCTGGCTCGAGCGCATCTTTGGTGTAATAAAAATAACTATCTGGTTCCCTTTTAGTATTCACACTGTTGATGACTATTCCCAAAACCTTCTGACCTGACTGAGTTAAAAACTCTTTCGCGGCGTTGGCGCTGTCCAAATCAACCACTCCAGGACGAACTACTAGCAACAGACCATCAGTGAGATTGCTTAAAACAGCTGCATCTGCCGTTCCTGAGAGGGAGGGAGTATCAAAAACTACGAAATCGTAATCTTCGGTAAAGCTGTGGAGCAATGTTGCCATACGTTGTGAATCTAGTAATGCCATTGGGTTTGGAGGCACAACTCCAGACGAAAGAACATCTAGGTTGGGCATTACTCTTTGAACGGCTTCATTTAAAGAGACTTGGTCAACTATGATATTGCTAAGTCCCACAGCATTCGTTAGTTCCCAGATATGATGCTGTACCGGATGGCGCATATCTGCATCTACCAACAACACCCGACGCCCTATCTGAGCCATAGCTACAGCCAAATTTGCAGCTACTTCAGATTTTCCTTCTTTAGGAACGGAACTCGACACTACAATGCTTTTCAGCGGTTTATCAGAACAGAGAAACTTCAAGTTCGCTTGCAATATTTGGTATGCGTCACCAAAAGGGAACTGAGGAACGTCTCTGCCAATGATTTTGGGAACAGATTTGCTTCCTTCAGAAAAATGGTTTTTCCCATTCCGATTCATCTCTGGAATGATTCCTAACAGGGTATATCTCATCACCTCTTTAGCTTCTTTAACTGTCTTCACCGAGCGATCCATCAAGTCTAAACTAAAAGCGGTAATGACACCCAGAAAAAGACCCAGACCTCCTCCACCAATAACAAACAGGGCTTTGCGAGGACCTGCTGGTTTATCAGGTACTAAGGCGTAGGAGATGACACGAGCATTAGGAATCTTTTGATTTTCGGCAACAGAAATTTCTTGAAGTTTTGTCAAGAGTGTTTCGTAAGTCCTTTGAGCCGCATTCAGCTTGCGTTCTAACTCTCTTTGAAACTGTTCTAACCGTGGCAAATAATTTGCTCTTTGTCTGTAGGCTTCTACTTGTTGAGAGAGTGTAGCAATTTGTCTTTCTAGACCGACACGTTGCGCTTCAGCACGGGTAATATCTGCAATCAGACCTTGTCTGAGCTGTCCAATCTGCATATTTCCTTGTGTGACCTGTGCTTCACCTGCGACTTGTTCTGTCCGCTCTTCTAACAAGAGCCTAAGAGCAGCAACTTTTTCTTCTAAATTAGCCACTGTTGGGTGTCCGGCTTGGAAACGAGCCCGTTCTAGTGCTAGTTGGCTTTCTGCTTCTTGAAGTTGACCGAGGACTTTCTGAACTCCTGGTGCTTGACTCAATTCCGATGCAATGAGACCTTGCTGTGAATCTACCTGAGCTTCCTTGCGTAACTGTTCTAAACGACCTTTGACATCATCTAGTTGAGCCTGAGCTTGAGCAATTTGGTTGTTTAACTTAGAAATCGTATCAACTGCGGCATTTGCTTCTTGGTCTAGTACAATAATTTTGTTATACTCTTTGAAACGCCGCAAATCTGATTCGGCTCTGACGACGCTTCCCTCGGCTTTAGGTAATTGCTTTTCAATAAATTCTCTAGCTGTCAGCGCTTCACCCTGATTCGCCTGTACGTTCTGCTTGATATAAGTGTCAATAACCGTGTTGACAACTTTACTAGCCAATACCGGATCGTTATTTATATAAGAAATTTGTATCACATCGCTGCCTTTGATTCCTACGATTTTGAGCGCAGCAGCTAAGTCGCGAATTGGCAGGGGATTGCCTTTACTATCTTTAAGGTTGAGTGAACGAATAGTCTCCTGAAGCACTGGATTTGATGAAACAATTTTTACCTGAGTTTCTAAAGGATTGTCGTTCTGATTCAATGCTTCCAAACGTCCTATGTCTTGGGGTAAGCCTGTAAGTGAGGAAGTGCGATTTGTTTTAATCATCAAACTTCCTTCTGCCCTGAATGCAGGTTTCAGGGAAAGCGCGTATAAAGCTCCAAGGGTAACAGCTATTCCAAAAACTCCTACTACAGATAGCCAACGTCGTTGCAAAACCTGTAAGTATTTTTGAACATCTACTTCTTCAAACTTCGGTAAAGATTCCATTGTCATATGTACAAACGTATAGAAAACAAGACTGTTTGCAGCAGATTGTTTCTAACTATTCTCCTTGCAGATATTAATAGTTTTCACTAAGAGTCAATTATTTGAGTAAGGCTCTTTTAGGAAGACAAAAAAGGGTTCAAACAACTGCGGTTGCTCTGTCGCTACCAGAGCGAGCGCCTTTTTCTTCGTCACTTCGCCTGTTGTAATACTCTCGCAATCACCGTCTTCATAATTCGCTTCCTTTGACTTGCAGCATTTTCTCCCATTTACCATGTTCTAGCTCCCATACGCTATAGGAACTCAAGCAATTGATTATTTCCTTGAATCCTTCCCTTGCGCGTGCGAAATACCTATTTTCTGAAGCGGTAGATACTCACATATGTCTTGGTTGTTGTCTGACGGTTGGCACTTTTCCCAGTTGTCGTTTTGTCCCGATAATTGATTCTTTATCTTGACTCGACAACCATGTGAGCTTTTGCTCTTTGTTGTCCTACCGTCTGCTCAAAAGAGCGGCACCCCTATGTATTTTCGCTTTAAACTATGTCCCTGGTAGATAAAAATACGGAAGAGTTTTGTTTAATATTCATCAAACCTCTCTACCGTGTAGTAACGGAGATCGACAGGTCGCAATTTTGATTCCGTTATCTACATACTGACAGTACACAATACACGACCCACAGTTTTTCTCAATGTCAACATCTTATCATTCCATTCCCTTGAGAAAACACTAGTTAAGTAACTTTATCAAAAATTTATTTATAGCAGTATGTTCTCTTTACATACATAACACAACATACTTAAAAGTTACGTAGAAAAAAAGAAGTTTTCAAAGTCACTTCTATCAATTGTTCATAAAACAAACCCGCCCCATGAGGAATCACACCTTTGCAACACAAAGCTTTTGACTTCTGCTTAATTTTTTTCTCGATTTTTTAAGTAAACTCAGTAAACTCAGGGTTCTCTAATTCCGCCAGCTTGAGAATGCAAACAAGCAAACTCTGTCCACTGTTTCTTAAATTCGAGTAAGCAATTTTGCTGTTCTAGGTAACTGATACTCTTTTTATGTTAAAAACACGTCTATTGCTGGGTCTTTCGTAAAAAACACAATCTTTCCTTACACCTCTAAACCTATAAGGGTGAACTTTGATTCACCCCTATATGCGACACCATACACAGAGTGTTGTTTAAGAGAATGGCAACTCAATTTATAACCAAACCACTTGCTTGCGCTCTTCTACCACCCGTTTGTAAACATCCTCTGTTTGTTTTGCTAATTGAGTCCAACAGAAACGACGTTCCAAGTCCTCATAAGCATTATCAATTAACCATTGACGGTAGCCTGGGTTCTTTAACACCTCTAAAATTCCCCAAGCTAAGGAATCTGGATTGTTAGTATGAGTCACAATTCCAGTTTTCGTATGCTGCACAACCTCTGGGAACCCGCAGGTATCGGAAACAACAACAGGAACGCGAGAAGCAAAGCTTTCTAGAGCAACAATACCAAAGGGTTCGTAGAGACTGGGAAAAACAGCACAGTCAGCTACTGTTTGGAATTTATCTAAGTATTCATCCGATATAAAGCCCGTGAAATAGCATTTATGCCAAATTCCTGTATCCCAAGCTTGCTTCTTAAGGTGGTCTGTGTTACCACCACCGATGATAACAAACTTAACATGTCCTCCCATTTCCCAAAGTACTTTAGGAGCAGCACTTAGAAGCACGGATACACCTTTTTCATAGGTCATGCGACCTACATAGTAGACAATTTTCTCATCATCCCGAGCAAATTGACGGCGAAAATCCAGAGCGTGGAAATGTTGGTGGTGTTTTTTCTTTTCTGGTCGAATACCGTTGTAGATAACGTTAATCTTATCCCAAGGACAGTGCAAAGCTCGTTCTACCTCCCGGCGCATATAGTCGGTACAAACAATGACCCGCCAAGCGTTGTAGGCTAGCAGTTCCTCTTTGCCACTAATATAACGTTGGATATCAGTGTAAATACCATTATAGCGTCCGTACTCGGTAGCATGAATCGTAGCAATTAGGGGAATTTTAAAGTTATGCTTGAGAGCGATCGCCGCATCTCCAACCAGCCAATCATGAGCATGGATGATATCAAAAGACCCTTCCTCCAGTAAGAGCTTACCACCGTGATGCCCCATGCTCTGGTTTAAATTCACCACCCAATGAAAAAAGTCGTTGCTAGATGCAACGGGAATGCGATGTATCCGCACTCCTTCTACTTCCTCATACAACGGTGCATGACCAAATTCCGGTGTAATTAAGTGGATTTCATGCCCTAACTTTACTAGTTCCGGGTATAACTCTGCTACATGACGAGAAATTCCCCCAACTATTCGAGGCGGAAACTCCCAACTCAGCACTAGTATTTTCATCTCCTGCTACACCCTACCTGTTACAAATCTCTAATTTTTTACATTTACTCCAAAATACAAACTTGGCTACTGCTACAACACAAACCATAATTTTTATTTTGTTTTAGCATTTTCCAGTAAAGAGTAGTGGAGGTGACATTTGAACATCAGGTAGATTGCTGCAAAATGGGCTGAAGTTGTTGGCGGAAAGATAACCAAGCCTCTGTTGCTTGTGTGTCAGATACAGCAGCTTTCTTAAGTAAAATGACCCCATCTCTAAAGCCGATAATTCCATATTCCCGATTGCCAGTCAATTGGTCAATTAATGCTACTACCTCCCGCAGTAAATTGCGATCGCTTTTAAATGCTGGTTGATACTGTTGCAATTGCCAGAGGTCTGCGATCGCATAATCTACTTTTATCACTTCCCGAGCATCATTACGCAGTTGCAGAGCTGGCAAACGAAGAATTTCGCGACGGCTGGAAAGATGAGGGACAAGATAAGTCGTTGCAGATACACTAGCGTTTGCTGGAATTTCCGATAGCAGTGGGCGGAACTGGGAGACATGATGCCATTGTTGAGGTAAAGACACATACACCCAAGGCTTCACCGAGTCAGGAATCACAAAGTAAAAAGTTCTATTGGGATTCGATGTAAAGCTTAACAATAAAGAAACACAGATACAGCCCACCCAAAAACGGCGAAATGATGGTTTAAAAGATTGACGGTGCTGCGACCACCAAAGAATCGCCCCGTAAAACAGCCCTGGTACGACAGTTAAGGCATAACGAATCGTGATTGCCAACACCGATTCTCCCTTACCCAAAAAAAGTTTGAGCAAAGGAAAGCCGGCTATCATCCAGGAAGCAGGAGCAACAGCTGGTACAAACGCTAAAGGCAACCATTGTCCGAGTAAGTACCTAATTGTTCTGTCTACTGGTGTCACAAATTCCACAATCAGTCGCCAGGGGTTGCGGATCATTCCCCAAATAATATCTAAGGTAGAGGCTTCATTTCCATCTGCATATTGCCCAAACCGTTCCAACATAAACCGCCGCGAAATATCCTCAGAAAACAGCGGCATGATGGCATTGGTCAGAACCAACATATAACCAAAACTGAGGGTACAGACAGCCAGCCCAGCGCGGGGAAAGCGCTTGCTGAGAATCATGTAAACTCCGACACCAAATAACCCCACACCTGAATCTTCCCGTACAGCCAAAATAAAAATTGCTAGCAGCCAAAAAAGCCGCCACCAGCGCTTTTCCATTGCCAGAAGCAGCCCAAAGACAAACAACGGAATCTGGCTAATGTCGTGAAAGTTGCTTAAAGTCGGACCGATAACCGCATTAGCAGCGTAATAGCTAGCAGAAATCATCACTGCTATGGGCGGTTCTAAGTACTGTCGCGCTAACACGTACAAGACTATACCCGCAGCCGTTATCAGGGTTACCTGCAACACCGTCAAAGTAGCGGGAGAAGGAAAGAGAGCGTATATGGGTAGCCAAAGTAACAACGCTGGGGTAAAGTGTTGACCTAGCCGATGGTAATAAACTGCGGGAACTTCTCCAGAGTGAACAACATTCGTTGAAAGACTCGAAGAAAGAGAACTTTGAAAGAATCGACCGTGAAGGTTATTCCAAAAAACTTGGTTAAAAATGCCTTGGTCGAAGGAGGCATAAAAACTGTAGTAACGATGCAGGGTAAATAATAAACACAGGACAAAGAAGACGGCTGCCAATGGCAAGACTAATGAAATATCGCTTTGTGTCCCTAAGTCCAAATCTGGGGTTAGTCGCAGCTTTTTTTTCAATTTCGACAACATTACTCACTCACTCACTTACCCTGGTTGCGGTAAACGTGGCAACAATTATTGTAAAACGTTGTTACTTGTAAACTCCAGCAGGAGCAGGTTTAAATCTTACAGCAAGACGCCCCTGAGTGGAGAGAGGTTCCCACCCCTCAAAAAGATAATTGTCAGAAAATACACGAAGGAATGCAAAATAAATGCAGTTCCTCATTATTTGTGTCCTAATTACAAATGCAGACCTTACTGGCTGACGCCCAAAATTTGCTGTCTGACCTTATCGCCCGCTACTCATCAAAGGTGGATTATTTGATGATTCGCCTTGAAGAAGCTGAAGGAACTGATATCTTATTGCGGGGCGACAAGGTAGAAACCCTGAGCGAAGGTATCTCCATTGGCGGACAAATTCGTGCTTGTTATAAAGGTGGATGGGGGTTTAGTAGTTTTAACCAGCTTTCCACAATTCGCGATCGCATTGAGGAAGCCATTAACGCTGCCAGAATAGTTGGCGATGAAGAAACTGTGTTGGCACCTATTGACATAGTTCAAGCAGTGTGCAGTTTGCCCCTAACCGGCACCGATCCCAGGAAAATTTCGCTGAAGCAGAAAAAACAATTGTGCGATCGCTACACGGAGTTGCTCAAAAGCGTTGACCGACGCATTACCACCACCTCAGTCCGTTATGCGGATAGCACCCAAAGGGTCATCATTGCCACCAGTGAAGGAACCTTTATCGATCAGTCCTGGGTAGATATGGAAATGCGCTTTGCTGCTACTGCTAGAAATGGCGAGACAGTCCAAACGGGAAGGGAAACCACCGGTTCGCGCAAAGCTTTTGAAGATTTAACAACTTTAGATAAACAAGTCCAACAAGCAGCACAGAGGGCAATTGCGGCTTTATCTTTGCCATCAGTCAAAGGTAACACCTACACTGTGGTGATTGACCCGATTCTCACCGGATTATTTGTCCATGAAGCTTTCGGGCATCTTTCCGAGGCAGACATGGCTTACGAAAACCCAGATTTATTAGAAGTCATGACCATTGGTCGTCGGTTTGGACCAAAAGAATTGCAATGTGCTTCAATATTTGCCTTAATTTGTTGATAAGCATTGGTTGGTGTTGTCCTTAACTGACCCCGACAAATCACTGCCTGAGCTCGATACTCAATGTTTTGTAGGTAGTATACGGACCAGGGAAAACAATTTCGCAGCTGAGTTTCTTCCGTTGGTTCTATAGGACGCACTGGTACTGGTTCTACGGTAGTATGTATATCCGATTGTAAATTGAGAGATTTTTGAACTTCAGTCTGTGTTTCTTTGAGAGAACGACGCCCCCACTGAAAAAACACCCAGTATAACAGAGGACAGATGATGAGCGGCAAAATCACCAGTGCTCGCGGTGGTGGTTGTTGCGCCCCGTATACTGCAGTCCAAGCAGTCCATAAAAACGCTGGTGTCATCAAGACTAACCATAAAAGCCAGACAGGCGTTTTGGTTATTCGAGCGACACTACGCTGCACCATTAAGTAGGTTATGAGTCCCAGTAGCAGAAGAAACCAAAAAGTCATGTTATCTTCAATTATTTATGAAATGTTCAGTCCTGCTGGTAGTTAAAAACTTTACAGCAGTTGCCACAAGCGTATACCCCCAAATGTCAGTTTTTCATCCCACAGCCAACAGTGCTGGTAAATTTTTAAGCTAACTTTCCTAAAAATTACACACTCTAGCTGCAATTTTTCACAACTCCTTCACAACAACGGTTTTCCTCATGTATACCTTGCCTCAAGAATCAAATTATACAGCTAAGTCACCACGAGCAATATTCTCCGATGAAGTACCAATGGGAGGGAGTCTCGGTTCAGACTTCTCGCCAGATACAACAATTTTTGCATTTTCACCAAATAGGGACACATTAGGGGGGACTTCTTATTTTATTGTAAGAAATGAAGGCAATATCCTGATCGATTGTCCGGCAATTGACCAAACAAATCAGGATTTTTTGCATTTACATGGCGGAGTCAGGTACTTATTCCTAACGCATCGCGGTGCGATTGGTAAGACACAGGAAATTCAGAAAATTTTTAACTGTGAGATTTTGATTCAAGAACAAGAAGCTTACCTCTTACCAGGCTTAACTGTTACTACTTTCACTCAGGAATTTACATTAAATTCAACACTACAGTTGATTTGGACACCCGGTCATTCTCCCGGTTCGTCCTGTGCTTACTATACTGGCAGGGGAGGCGTACTGTTTTCCGGACGGCATCTTATACCAAATCAATACGGAGACCCCATGCCATTACGGCAGAATAAAACTTTTCACTGGTTCCGACAGGTCAGAAGTACTCAATTGCTACTTGAACGTTTCACAAAAGAAACACTCCAATACATTTGTCCTGGTGCAAACACGGGCTTTCTTAGAGGAAAACGCGTCATAGACAATGCCTATCAACGCCTTGCTTCTTTAGATTTAACGGCTTTGCTTCAGAGTCAACCGTTGCTTTAGATTGAGGGAGTGAGGGAGTGGGGGAGAATGGATAACTGAGTAACAGCTTATTATGTTCAATTTCTCCTACAATTCGTTCATTTTCTTGCCCTCTTTCCCTCTTTCCCTCCCTCTTCTTAAGCTGTTCCTGCCACTACTGAGTTTTTCGTTAACAGTTCTACGGCTGCCTGATATTGGGTATCTGCTTCCGTACCAATCTGTTGGCGGGTGATTGATTCCGAAGGAATTTTCCTATCTGGCTGAATTCCTAGTTTGTTAATGTCGTGATGGAGGGGAGTTTCATATTTAGCAATGGTTACAGCTAAGCCAGAACCGTCAGATAGCTCAAACAAAGACTGAATTAAACCTTTGCCAAAGGTAGTTTCTCCTACCAACAGGGCGCGTCCGTTATCTTGCAGTGCCCCAGCAAGAATCTCACTGGCACTCGCAGTACCTTGATTTACCAGAACCACCAAGGGGTCGTCTGTTAACGCCGGACCAAAGGCATCAAAGCCGCCTTGAATCCCTTGGCGATTCACGGTGTAGACAATGGTGCCAGAGTCCAACCACAGCCGAGCAATCTCAATCCCAGCCTGCAATAGTCCACCAGGATTATTTCGCAAATCAAGAATGTAGGCATTAGCGCCTTTTTTTTCTAGACTAGAAATAGCGTGTGCCAACTCCATTGGAGCGTTGGCATTAAATTGTGTGAGGCGAATGTAGCCTATGGATTTTCCTTGGGGGGAAGAGCGCAGTTCCGCAACAACTGGGTTGAGCGAAATGCGATCGCGCACTAGCTTAACTTCCAAATCTTCCCGTCCATCTCGTTCTATGAGCAGCGTGATCAAACTACCAATTGGTCCGCGCATTCTGGCTGCGGCTTCGTCGAGGGTAAGTTTTTCTGTAGGAAACCCTTCGATTTTCAGAATGCGATCGCGTGGTCTAATACCAGCTTTTTCTGCTGGTGACCCGGAGATGGGAGCTACAACTTCCAGCTTACCCGTTTCGGGATTCAGGGCAATTTGCAAGCCCACTCCCGTCAGTTCCCCAGAGGTATTTACCTGCAAACTGCGGTACTGTTCCGGGTTAAGAAACCGGGTAAAAGGATCTTCAAGGCTCTTGAGCATCCTTTGAATGACTGAGTAAGCCGTTTGGTCGTCTTTGATTGGCTTCTCTAAAGCCTTTTGCCGGACTGCTGCCCAGTTTTGATGATTAAACGTGTCGTCCAAGTATGTACGATTAACAATTCGCCACACCTCTGATATCAACTTTTGTTGTTCCGTCAAAGCCGTCGCTGGTTGACAAAAGCTGCAAAAGCTTATCCAAAAAGCGATAAGGAATGACAATCCCACACGAAAAACTTGTTTGTGCATGAACCCCATTTTTACTTTCACTTCAACCCAAATTGCCAGAATTAAGCCAGCTACGTTGCATATGTGAAATCTATCTCTCGTCTATGTTACTTTTTTTATAGAAGCGGTGCATCGCTGTCATCCAACCATCTCGTCGTTAGATTCAGCACGCATTCCACTTCCATAAACCCAAAATCTAGTTTGTCTCCATCACCTAGTGTTTGGCTGCAAACAAAACGCAATACATTTCCTCTTTTCAGAGTGTGAAGTTTTTTTTTAAACTATTAACACTCTGACCGTTGAAAAGCAAACGAGAATAAATACTCTTTGCTCAAATCCCAAAGTTGGAAACAGGGGAAAAGTCTGAGCAGCGCCTTAGCTTGAACTACAGAGCGAAGCAAAGTTCAGAACTTCGGTAGACTGATTAACTGCGAGTCGATTTTTAGGAACTTGAGATTGTATGGCCAACGTTTACGACTGGTTTCAGGAGCGCTTGGAAATTCAAGCGCTGGCTGACGACGTCACCAACAAGTACGTCCCGCCCCACGTCAACATCTTCTACTGCTTGGGTGGAATCACACTGACGTGCTTTCTCATCCAGTTTGCTACTGGATTTGCCATGACATTCTACTATAAGCCAACTGTCACCGAAGCTTATGCTTCCGTGCAGCAGATTATGACTGAAGTCAACTTCGGCTGGCTGATTCGCTCCGTCCATCGCGGGTCTGCCAGCATGATGGTGCTGATGATGATTTTGCACGTCTTCAGGGTTTACCTCACAGGCGGTTTCAAAAAGCCCCGCGAACTGACTTGGGTAACTGGTGTTGTCCTGGCTGTGATCACCGTTTCCTTTGGTGTGACTGGTTATTCTCTGCCTTGGGACCAAGTTGGCTACTGGGCTGTAAAAATCGTAAGTGGTGTACCAGAAGCCATTCCTGTGGTAGGTACCCTCATCGCTGACCTATTGCGCGGTGGTGCTAGCGTTGGTCAATCTACACTGACTCGTTATTACAGTGCCCACACTTTTGTACTGCCCTGGCTGATTGCGGTCTTCATGCTGTTGCACTTCTTGATGATTCGCAAGCAAGGCATTTCGGGTCCATTGTAATTTCAGGCTTGGTAGGCGCATAGTTAGTAGTTAGTAGTTAGTAGAACTCATAGCCACTAACCACTAACCACTAACTAAAATGTATTTAAGTTAGGAGAGCACATTTAAAAATGGCTACACTGAAAAAACCAGACCTCAGCGATCCAAAGTTAAGAGCCAAATTGGCATTGGGTATGGGTCACAATTACTACGGTGAACCCGCTTGGCCCAATGACCTACTTTACATCTTCCCAGTGGTAATTATGGGATCTTTCACTGCGATTGTGGCTCTATCTGTGCTAGACCCAGCAATGGTTGGAGAACCAGCAAATCCCTTCGCAACTCCACTGGAAATTCTGCCAGAGTGGTACTTGTATCCTGTGTTCCAAATTCTACGTTCAGTTCCTAACAAGCTCCTGGGAGTCTTGTTGATGACTGCCGTACCCCTGGGATTAATTCTCGTTCCTTTTATTGAGAACGTTAACAAGTTCCAAAACCCCTTCCGCCGTCCAGTAGCAACTACAGTGTTCCTACTGGGAACTTTGGTGACTCTATGGTTGGGGATTGGTGCGACTTTCCCAATTGATAAATCCTTCACCTTTGGACTGTTCTAAACCAATCGCCACATAGTACTATGACGCCTGTAAATTTTTCAAAAAGTGCAAGCTAATGTACTTTTGAGAAAAGTAAACAGGCGTCAGTTTTAATAATCTAGGGTGTATCATAGATTTTCATTTTGGACTACAAATGTAATTCCAAAATCATAAATCTGGTATAAACAAGAGGTATCAACATTTTTCGTTCACTTACATTTAAGTCAAGGTCAATGCTTAGCATAGTGCAGCAAGACCATCTGACGGTTAAGAGCGAACTCAAGCTTCTTAATCAAGTACAGCAATGGTTTGAGGAATTTTGCCTGCAAAACCTGCCGCCACTTGGTTGGTCGGAAAGCCAACTCTATCGCCTCAACCTAGCATTAGCAGAAGGCTTTACCAATGCCGTTCGTCACGCTCATCATGCCTTACCGCCGGAAACAACTATAGAAATTGATGTTTCTTTATGGGTGGATCGCTTGGAGATTAGAATCTGGGATCGCGGGAATCCCTTTAATCCCGATGCGATCGCAGAGCCAGAGCCTGGTACTCTTCAAGTAGGGGGATATGGATGGTTTCTTTTACGGCGATTGGCAGATCGAGTTATTTACGAACGCGGTGCAGACGGAAGGAATTGCCTGCTCATCGTCAAGTATGGTTTACAAGGGCAACAATAAGGACAACAAAAACCTGATGAGTGCAGGGTACTTCAAAGATTTTTACAGTCGGGGGAGTGGCGCTTGAAAAGCCCTCCCTTAGTCTACTTGTAGAAGGAGCCCATGACAAATAGGTTTACTGTTGAATTTTTTTGTGTCATTTTTAGAAAAATTTAAGTAATTTTGTAAAGATTGTAAAATTTTGTGTACAAAAGCAACATTTAATACTATAAGGGCATCATTAGAGTTAGGATTTATGATTTCTTAGCATTTGGCAGCAGGCAAGCAGAACTCTAGGGAAAGAGGCTTATTAGTAAAATAGGCAATGCCTACCCAATAAATTAAAGTCTGCTGCAATCGAGTATTGTAAAAATCTACATATTGAGTACTACTGAAAAGCAGCAGTTTTACCTAAAATCAACTAAGATGCCGAGCGCTAACGTTGGAGAAAACATCAATTTAACTCGGGATTGGAAGCCAAACACCAATCATGTTTTCGTGTTTATAGAAATTTTTGAACGCGAAGGAGGCATTCAATCCTATGTAAAAGATATTTTTAGAGCCTATCAAACATTCAGCGAACCTTTCCGTGCAGAAGTTTTTTTGCTAAGAGATAGTCCTAACGTATCAAATCCCTTTGAATCCAAACAATTAAAATTTCATTATTTCAAATCCCAATCTCCACACATCGAACGAGTCAGAATTTCGATAGCTTTACTCTCGTGTCTGTTACGAGGACGACCGCAACACGTCTTCTGCGGTCATGTTAACCTTGCACCCCTCGTAAGTATGTTTTGCCAACCTCTTGGAATTCCCTATACGGTAATGACTCATGGCAAAGAAGTTTGGCAACCGTTACCCAAAGCTATGAAATTAAGCTTGCAAAAAGCAACAAACATTTGGGCGGTCAGTCGCTACACTTGTCAAGTCGCCTGTGCTTCTAACGACTTAGACCCCAGTAAAGTGAAAATCATGCCTTGTGCAGTAAACGGCGATCGCTTTACACCAGGTTCAAAGTCACCTGCACTCATAGAACGTTATGGTTTAGCAGGGGCAAAAGTGTTAATGACGGTGGCGCGGCTTTGGTCGGGCGATATATATAAAGGTGTGGATATCACTATTCAAGCATTACCACAAATAGCTAGTGTTTTCCCAGAAGTCAAATATTTGGTGATCGGTCGTGGTGATGACCAACCAAGATTAGCGCAACTGGCAAAAGATGCAGGTGTCAGCGATCGCGTTATCTTTGCTGGATTTGTTCCTACAGAAGAATTAATAGAACACTACCGCCTTGCCGATGCCTACGTCATGCCTTCCCAAGAGGGATTTGGTATTGTGTATTTGGAGGCAATGGCTTGTGGTGTGCCCGTGCTATCCGGTGATGCTGATGGATCGGCTGACCCATTACAAGATGGTAAGCTGGGATGGCGAGTCCCACACCGCGACGAAAAAGCGGTAGCAGCAGCTTGTATAGAAATGCTCAAAGGAGAAGACCAACGTTGTAACGGGGAATGGTTGAGACAACAGGTACTCAATTTATTTGATATGAATGCTTTCTACAGACGGTTAAAAGAGCAACTTTTGTCCTAAGTCCTTTGCCTGAGTGATTTGTAACTAAAAACTAAGGACTTATGACTCATGACTAATAACTCGTGAATAAAATCGCTATTGTATAAGGAGAGCAAGACGATATTTAAAAAATGAGCCTTAAAACTTTTCAGGTTAATCTGTCTAATCTCCGCCCTTGGCTGACTGTGCTAATCGTCATGTGGTTGCTAGGAACCCTGGGCTTGGGCTGGCTGGTTAATTCCGTATTAATTATTGTTGGGCTACTGTTGTTGGCACCTATTCTTGCCGTTTTTGGGTTTCGCCTGTGGCTGCAACGTAACTTAGTGAGCGATCGCTGTCCCGTTTGTCATTATGAATTCACAGGTTTAAATCAAACACAGTTACAGTGTCCTAATTGTCAGGAACAGTTGTCGGTGCAGAACGGTCATTTTCGACGCTTTACACCAGATGGCACTATTGATGTCACAGCAACGGCTGTTGAAGTACAAAGCCAAGTCCTTGAAGAGTAGTTGACCTCGCGTCTGTGCCAAAATCGTGCAAATGCAATTCTTGTGATGCAGGCTTTCACACCCCCATTCTCATAGGTAAGGGAGGCAGGGGGTGAGGTCGAGACAGTGCGCGATGTTTAACAGTTAAAACGCAACCAATCTCGCCCATCCCACAAAAACTGCTTTTTATGAAATACCTTGGGCGATTGTAAAGCATTCAAGAAGTTATTTGCTCGTTAATGTTTAGCCAGTTTTGGTCATACAAACGCTGCCAAGCTTTGCGAATATGTTCAGGCTTAAATAGCTTGCGCTTGCGATCTGCCCAGAGGGCAGGAGCGAAGCTATCGCTCCATTCATGTACCAGGGCAATTGCTTGCTCGCTATCTTGTGCTGGCTCAGATTCTTTAGTAGCAACCCAGTGAACTGTTGCTAACAGTTCCATGCCGTAAGGCGTTTCAAAGCCATATATGAGGTTACTTACTCGTTGTGAACGCTTCTGGGCTTCTGGTTCTGTGTCTAAAAAAGCTTTAGCTGCTTCTCTGCCTTCAGCCAATACATAGATTTCAGCACTTTCAGCTTTGCTAGTTCCATCACCGTAGCCCCGAATGTAATGCCCCTCAATATGTCTCAAGACGTGATTGAGGTTATTAGCGTAGGGACCATACAAATGTTTTACATAAGGTAGCTTTAAAGTTTCTCCAGCTTCTTGCAGGAAATAGGCAAGTTTTTGAATTTCTAGCTTGGTCAACTCATAACCAGGAATTCCGTAGGCTTCTAGCAAGTGAATTATTAAGGCACGACCACGGGTCATCTTGGGTTTGGTAGTCGCAACAGGCATTTTTTCGGCTGCTGGAGAGATTCAGTTGAAATAGCCGTGGCACTACACGTTTTCAAAAGTGACAACATCCCTTTGAATCAAACCATCAATCGTCGAGATTAGCTCATGTTCCAAGTAGGGCTTAGTTATGTAAGCCTTTGCTCCTAACTCCAGGGCAAGACGGCGATGTTTTTCAGAACTGCGAGAAGTCAGAACAGCTACAGGTATATTGGCTAAATTTGGATTTTGCCGAATCTGGGACAAAAGCTCAAAACCATTCATACGCGGCATTTCCAAATCGGAAATCATCACTTGTATATCAGGATGCTGTTGTAACTGTTCTAAAGCTTCTATGCCATTTTGGGCTTGTAAGATTTGATAACCAAATTTTTGCAAAGTCAAAGACAAAGTTTGGCGCAGACTAATGGCATCATCTACCACCAAAACCACCTTTGGTGTTTTGTAAATTGAATTTCGAGAAAGACTAAACTCTACTTTTGGAGCATTTATGGTTGAAGCAGGAGGTAGGGTGTGAGATTGCACAAATGACATGGGCAAAGCTTTCCTCTGAGAAGTGGAAGCTGCTGGCAATGCCCTGACATCAATTGCTGCTTGCATCTGATGAGATGTGTCTAACAGCAATGCACCATCAATCACTAAAATCAGGTTTCCATTTGCTAGGCTACTACAACCATAAACAAATTTTGGAGGAGAAATTGTTTGACCTAAAGGTCTAATAACTAGTTCTTGTTCGCCAATGATTTGGTCAACTTCTAAACCCAAAAGCCCTTGATTTTGTCTTATCAAAAGCACGGGATTTTTCATGACTGCTCCCGTGTCATCAGTCATTAATTTATTTTGAAGAGTACTAGTTCTAACAAAATAGTTGTTATAGTAAATCAACTCAGAAAGCGGGCATATGCTGATTATCCGTTCATCATTGCCCGTATTCCAATGTAAGACTTTTTTCCCTTCAAATTCCTTGATTGTATGAGCAGAGGGAAGTAATATTTTTTCGATACTGTCTAATAGCAAGGCATAAACAATACCCCCTGCTTGCACCAGCATTAATTTATCTGTTGTCATAGAAAAAGGAATTTTAAGTATAAATGTTGTTCCTTTGTAGGGAAATGATTGAACGGCTACTGAACCATTAAGAGAGTGTAATTGAGAGCGAACAATATCCAAACCAACACCGCGTCCAGAAATCTCACTTACCTTAATAGCAGTAGAAAACCCAGGTAAAAACAGTAACTCTAACAGTTCTTCTTCAGTTGGGGTAAAAGTGTAGTTTTTAGTAGCATTATCGGCTGATAGAAAACCAAGTTCAATTGCTTTGGTATAAATCTTCTCTAAATCTATCCCCTGACCATCATCCCTGACTTCAATAATTGTTTGGCTTCCCTGATGATAGGCGCAAATTTCGATTAAACCTCGTTCTGGTTTTCCAAACTCACGACGACGTTCTGGCAATTCAATACCGTGGTCGAAAGCATTGCGTACTAATTGCAACAAGGGATCGTAAAGCTTTTCAGCAATTGCTTTATCCACAAGCACTTGAGTGCCAGTCAGTTTCAAGTCTATAAGTTTGCCATACATATTGCCTAGGTTTTTTATCATCTGGGGGAACCTGTTGAGGATATTCTCCAAAGGCAACATTCGAGCCTCTACCAAGTTGTCAATTATATTAATTGTTAATCGCTGTTTTTTCTCCTGAATTTGAATGGATTGTTTGATGAGCAAATCAATCGAATCTGCCGTTTCTTGTAGTTGCAAAGATTCTTCTAATGCTGAGGATAATGTAACATTAAATTCTGTATAATTCTCCATTTCTAGGGAGTCAAAGTCTACATTAGCAAAGTTTTGCTTTTGTTTGGCTGCACAATTTTGCATTTGCAGTGGCAGTTCGCGTAGTTCGTTTAAAGTTTTTTGATGTCTTTGGAGTTGGTGGAATAATTGCTCAATAATTTCTCTGAGTTGTTCGTCATGTAAATTCCGCCGTCTTTGGTAGATTAGCAATTCTCCTGCCAAATAATTAAGCCGTTCCAATTCCTCTACATTCACTCGGATAAAAGAATTTTGTCGGGAATTATTCGCTGGCTGTTCTTGATTTTCTACTTGTTTGGAAATTTTTAGAGTAGAATCGGGAATGACTTCAATGACTTTTCCAGTTATCTCTGTAACTATTGGCTCTGGGATGGTTAAAGATTGGGCTATTTGTGCAGAATCATGACTTATAACTTCTTCACTTTGGGTTCTATCCACTTCAATGCTAGAAATTGAGCTTACTGTCTCTCCCCATATTGTCTCTATTAAGTTAGTTTCAGGCTGTACAAAATCAGGAGGCAATATTTCTTTGATTTCTAAAAGCTTTTGTAGTTTTTGACTGTTAAGCCAATTTTTATCTTGGGAGTTGATAGGAGAATTTTTTTTATATTCCTTAGATAAGAAATTAATTTTGTTTTGGAGATTTTTTATCAAATCATTATTGTCACCATAGTGAAATATGGCAACACTGAGAAGAACTTTTAAAATAATTCCTTGGCGATAAATACAAAGGCTTGGGCTGTCTTTTTCGTCTGGTAAGAATTCAAAGAATGGATTCAGCCAATTTTCAATACAATTATGTTTTTCCTGCGATTGCGGAATCAGCAGAGACAAACAAAGTTCCTGAGGTGGGACTTGTAGCTCGTGATTAAACCATCCTAAAATGTAACGGATGACTTTTAAATAAAACTTAGCTGTCGTAGGTTTTAAAGGCTGGTTTTTAGCAATGCCATATGTAATTAAGAATTCATAGAATTCACTAATTTCACTTCTTAGTTCGGTGGAAACAATGGATGGGTTAATAGATGGAATGGATGAGTTATCTATGGGCTTGACAGATATTTCTGTAACAAAATCTTTGATTTGAGAGAGTTGTTGCAAAGCGGGAGAAGGCTGTCCCCCAATGCTGCGATCGCCTGCCAAAATAGCTTCTTTTCCCTGTTGAAAATCTGCTAGGGCAAGTTCTGCAATTTTGAGTGTAGAAGTAGGATTAGCTTCCAGTGCAGCAAGAGTGGTTTGGGCAATGTCTCCAAACCCAGGCAAATTTAAAGATTCTGCCAAGCCGAGAAAGACTTCAGCTTGAGACCGCAAAAAATCAGCCAGTTCATTTGTATTTTGTGAGTTTTTAACTGCTTCAGCAATACTTTCTAGCCGTTGAGTAACTCCTGTCTCAAATATAGATTGCACAATATCAAATCCCAGTTCTACTGAAGTGGGGATATGAGTGCCAGTATTGAGAGCATCACCCAGTTTTTCATGTAACTGTGCAAATACAGAAGCCGCTCGTTGGAGAACTTCTTCATTATTAATACTGCTTCCTGTCAATTCAGCAGTTATTGGAAGACGAAGAGACTCATAGGCTTGTAGCAGTAGCGTTTGCAATTCGGCATCAATTACCACATCTGGGTTATAGAGAGCCCTAATTACATCCTCTAAAGAGTGGGCGATCTTGTTAATAACGTCTAACTCAACGATCGCAGCTCCGCCTTTGATCGTATGAGTTGCCCGCATTATATTATGTACTTTAGCAATACTGTAATTTTCTGGTAAGGTGAAAAGCTCCTGTTCAATCGTTTGGAGTAATTCTGGAGCTTCACTTAAGAAGTATGTATAGCTTTGTTCGCGAATTGAAACGTCAGTCATCATAAGTGGAAATGGAGAGTGGGGAGTGGGATATGGGGGGCTCCCCAATCCCGCGTCTTTTTAATTGACTTTAAATTTAGTCGCAGTTGCCAATAATTCCTGCGCCATACTTGATAGTTGTTGGAAAACCGTGGCAATTTCGTTAGATTTGGCAAAAGTCTTATTGGAAATTTCAGCAACATCTTTCATGGACGTTGTGACTGAAACAGATTGTGACATTTGTGTTTGAGTGGCTTCGGCAATCCCTTGGAGTATCTGAGTGATTTGACCGGTGGCGGCAACAATTTCATTGAGGTTTCGCCTAGTTTCATTCACTAGACTTGTGCCTTCCAGTACCTGCTGAATGCCTGTTTCCATAGCGACTGCGACTTCGCCAGTTTCTTCTTGAATCTCTTGGACTAATTTCTCAATTTCTATAGTTGCTGCTGCTGACTGGCGCGATAAAGAACGGACTTCATCTGCAACGACTGCAAAACCTTTACCATACTCACCAGCACGGGTTGCCTCAATAGCGGCATTCAAAGCTAAGACGTTTGTCTGAGTCGCAAAATTACCAATCAAATTCACGACTTTAGAGATTTTTTGTGAGGATTCGCTCAGGCGCTTAATCTTTTTGCTGGTTTGGGCAACGGTCTCTCGAATTGCCTGAATAGCTTCTACAGTCAGGTTCATTGCCCGATCGCCTGATTCTACTGTTTGGTTGGCTTTTTGCACTGCGACTTGTACCAATCCGGCACTATCAGCTACCGCTTGGGTAGAGTTGAGCATTTGTTGTAACTCGCTTAAAGCCACAGTAATTTCCTCAAACTGTTGCTGTGCCTGGTTTGTCAGTCCCCCCACCCCAACATTGCTACTGCTGGACGTTTCCGCGACTTGTTGGGCAGCATTTTGTACTTGGATAACAATCTGCCGTAAGGCTTGCAGGGTGTTGTTGTAGGCGTCAGCTATTGTGCCGAGGATGTCCTCCGTGATGGGCGCACGTACTGTCAAATCGCCGTTGAGAGCCGGTCTGACTGCTGTTAAAAGATGAATGGCTCCTTGTTGCAATTGCTCCTTAGCTGCTTTTTCTCGTTCGGCTGCTTCTGCAAGTTTTGCTGATTGTTCCTGTAGTTGTTGCAAATATTCAGCTTGTTGTAACGCAAGCCCCAACTGGTCTCCAATACGTGCTAATAGGTTGACTTCTATTTCTTCCCAGTCACGCGGTGCAGAATTTTGATATGCAGCAAGTAACCCCCACAATTTGGCTCCAGAGAATACAGGCGCAAGAATATAGGCTTTAGCTTCAAACTGCTCTAAAACCTCAACATGGCAGGGTGAGTGCCCAGCTTTATATATGTCATTCACAGCAAAGCTTTCACCTCTGGCGTAGCGACCCCCTTTGATGTCTTGCAAGTAAGTGTCTTCCCAAACGGTTTTGATATCCGGTCCTACCAGTTTTACCCATCCGCTAGCTACAGACTCTGTAATATACTCGCCACCCCAGTCAGGATTGAAGCGATAGACGGCTACGCGATCGCATCGCAGTAATTGGCGGACTTCTTGAGTCGTTGTTTTGAAAATAGTATCCACATTAGAAGATTGTCGGATGCGGTTGACGACCTTTGCCAGCGCTTTTTCTTGTTCAGCAATGTGAACGAGTTTCTCGGATTTCACACGCACTTGTTCTAGATATTCTGCTTGGGCGATCGCAACACCAAATTGCATACCAATCTGAGTCAAAAAGCTGACTTCCCAAGGTTGCCAATCACGAGGTGCAGAATTTTGATATGCTGCAAACAATCCCCACAATTTGGCTCCAGAAAATACAGGGACAATCACATAAGCTTTGGCTTCAAACTGCTCTAAAATCTCAATATGGCAGGGGGAATGACCGATTTTGTAAATGTCATTGACGGTAAAGCTTTCGCCTTTGGCATAGCGACCCCCTTGGGTGTCTTGCAAGTGGGTGTCTTCCCAAACTGTTTTGATATCTGGTCCTACCAGTTTTACCCAGCCACTAGCTACAGACTCAGCCACAAACTCACCACTCCAGTCAGGGCTAAAGCGATAGACGCCTACGCGATCGCAACGCAGTAATTGACGGACTTCTTGAGTCGTTGTTTGGAAGACTTTATCAATCTCTGATACTCTTAGAATTTTATCGACGACTTTAGCAACGGCTTTCCTTGCTTGTGTTTGCTGTTGCTGTTGTTTTTGAATGTCGATATGTTGCAATCTGTAGGTGAACTCTGTTGAAATTTGAGACAGTAGGCTGATTTCTTCCTCATGCCACTGGCGTGCTGCTGCACAATGATTGACCACCAGCAATCCCCAAATTTGACTTTCTACTAAAATTGGTAGGCTCAGACTCGCTTTGATTTGATATTTTTCTAATAGTTGCTTTTGATAGGGAGTGAGTTCTATAAGATTGATATCATCAATGACTACTGGCTCTAAATAGTCCTGACTTTTATTGAATCCAAAGGTAATATTTGGTAAATTGTCATCCTTAGTAGGTGTCCAACCGGATGTTCTTGATTCTTCTAAGACAACACCGGATTCTGGGGAATGAAAGTGATAAATGACAGTGCGATCGCAGCCGATTTTCTCTCTGATTTCTCTAGCAGTGACTTTAAGGAGCGTTTCAATATCTGAAGCTTGGCGCATTTGACTTATCGTGTATTGCAACTGTTGACGCCAAATTTTAAATCTTTGAGAAATTATATTTAATTCCGATATTTCCTTTTTTGAGTCGGAGTGACCGTTAGTATGATTATTTTCTTCTTGACTCACCAAATGTTCTGATTCTTGATTAACCTGATATAAAATTGTCATTTCATGCACCTCGAAAACTTTAATTTATTATAAAAACTTAATTGTGCAATTTCCACAAGGGATATTGGAGAATTGCTGTAGAATCTAGGGAGATAGTGATTTCCTCCAAATCATTAATAAAATATCCCTGTAAAAAAGGGGACATTTCTGAGGAAAATAATTTGATTTCTGGATGTTTCATTTGCATTGTATTGAGGAACTCAATATCCATGAGCTGCCGCACCAAGACTCCCAAGGATTTTCCTTCGCTTTGCAGCACAATCGCCATAAGTTTTGAAAACCGATTTGTTTCTTGGGAAAGTGGTGCGTAACCCAGCATCTCTTCTATATCAACCAACCAAAGCATTTCGCCTCGCCAGTTATAGGTACCCAACACACAACTGGGCATCTGAGGGACAGCACATATTTCTGCTAATGAAATTTGAAACACTTCTATAATGTGTTTTAAGGAAATAACTGCTGTATCTTTTGACCCTAAAATAAAACTTAAAAACTTTTGCTGTGTTTCCAAAATTTATTTTCCTTTGTCTTGATTAATATTGGTTTTTATGCGACAATTAAGGAGAGTATATCAATGAAAATTTGGAAAAAGAAAAATATTAATTCTTTATATTTTTCAATAAGCCTAATTTTTGAGATGTTTCAAAGTCAGCAAGAGTTCCTCGCGATCGATTGGTTTAGAAATATAAGCATCAGCACCTAACATAGAACCCCACATTTTATCAACATCAGTGTTTTTTGTAGAACAGAAAACTATTGGTATTTTGCTAGTACTGGGATCCGTTTTCAATTCACGACAAATTTCAAAACCACTTTTCCCAGGAAGAATAACATCAAGAACTATCACATCGGGCTTGTTCTTTTCTATTTTTTCTTGAACTTCTTCACCATTTGTGGCGCTAATCACGGAATAGCCCGCAAATTGCAAGTAACGAGTCAGAACTTGCATATCAGTCAAGGCATCCTCAACGACTAAAACAGTAGACATGGCAATCACCTTTTAAATTTGTTTAAGAAATAAAATTTGAATTGAGCAATCAATACAGAAATAATTTTTATCTTTATTCTATATTGCTATTTTTGTGTTTAGGTTCGGTAATACTACGCATAATCGCGCACTGGAACTTCAGTAAGAACTGCTGATGGAATCGCCAAATACTTACGTATTACAGCCAGGACTTTATCAGCCATAACTGGTTTGGTGATAAAATCAGTTGAACCAACGACTTTGGCACGAACTTTATCAAAAACACCATCACTGCTTGTTAAGATAATCACAGGTGTGTTGGCAAAGGTGGAAATTCGTCGCAGCTGAGCGCAAATTTCGTAACCACTCGCTACAGGCATGACCAAATCCAAAAAAATCAAGTCAGGTTTGCTCTGAATGAGTATTGGTAGGGCTTGCACAGAATCTTCAATCTTAAGCGACCTCAACCCATGTGAAATGAGAACCCCCTCTAGCATTTGACAAACCTGGGGACTATCATCCACGCAGGCTATTAAGGGAGCAGTTGATTTTGTTGGTTGAGTGGCAGTCTTTTTGTCTTTGACTCTAGTCACTTGTAAGGACAAGTCTGGGACTTCTACCAATTCAATGATTCCTTTTTGAATATAAGGAAGCAAGGAACGAGTTACAGGCAACACGGTTTGCTTCATTTTTACTGCTAAATCCCGCAGAGTGTGTTTGCCATTTAGTAGAGTCACAAAATGTTTGTAGACAGTTGCGCTGATTTTCTGCTCGAGGTGCTCTGGTTTTTGCAGTACTGGTGCTGAGTCAGGAGAAATACTCCCCAAACTAAATTCCAACCAAGTTTGCCAGGAATCTTCCATAAGCTTCATTGATGTGTCTGCACCTGTAAAATTGAAGAGTGGGTCGAGAACGACCTCTTGGCTTCGCTTGGAACTTGTAGATGCAAAACTTGCCTGCTGAGCTACGTCAAACAAAAGTTCTGCTATTGTATTGTCCACAATCGCTTTAATGGATTCTCGCCTAATTTTTCTGGTTTTATATAAGTAGGTTAAGAGTCGATAATCCCAGTAGTCTTTTGATATTTCTTCAATGCGTAATTGTATTTCCTCAGTTTTAATATCGGTACAATATCGAGCCATTTGTCTGTACCAACGTCGCAAGGGATGAGTTCCCCCCGTTGCCCAAACTATCCTTCCTAACCGATAGAAGAAAGTCCATGTTTGTCCTTTATTGTTCCTAATATCTAACTTGCCGCTGTACTGTAATTGGGTACAAGTTTTAAATTCCTCAAATGGGTTATTTGGTATTAGTAGTCCCTGTTGGCTCATGCTCGCTCCCTTTAATTAACAAATTAGCCATTGTGCATCCAGACGAGCCATAAAGTTAGGTAAGCAGCGAGCATATTATGAATGCTGGCAAATATGGCAAATCGTTCCGGATATTTGCTATTGATTCTGTATTTGTTTGTATATAGCAAGCTATCTCTTAATAAAATTTTGACGAAATCATATATTTACGTAAAGTATCTAGCGTAGAAATTGTTTTTACTACGCTAGCAACTTTTGCCAAAACCCCATTTTTCAAAAGAGTTGCTACGTTTTAAAATTTTAGATGTATCAGAATCTGCTTTTAAATATTAAACCCGTGTAACGAAAAATAAATCCGTGTAAGCTCTGAAGTCTGATTTACAGCATTTTTTTATTTTCTATATATTTTTATCACTATCTTTAATTTAGCTACAAAATCAATACAGTATTCCTGTTTTAGGGAATAAACTTGTAATAAGCTTTGCTCGCGCCCATTTAAAATATCCCAATTTAAACGGAATATTCCCAAATAAGTTTTTTAATATATCTGTGATTTTTTAGTAAAGATAAGTAGCCAGATATTTGAACAAAAATTCGCATTTATCAAGAACAAACCAAGGGCGCTGTTCGTAAATTAGATGTACTCTTAGCTGGCGACG
Organism: Scytonema sp. NUACC21; assembly: GCF_054684315.1. Classification (NCBI taxonomy): domain Bacteria; kingdom Bacillati; phylum Cyanobacteriota; class Cyanophyceae; order Nostocales; family Scytonemataceae; genus Scytonema; species Scytonema sp. NUACC21. Next base: position 393,370 of record NZ_BAAFZH010000108.1, read on the forward strand.
AAACTTTTAAATACTTACGCACTACATCCATGACCTTATCAGCTGCTATGGGTTTGCTGACAAAGTATGTAGAGTTGACTACTTTGGCACGGACTCTATCTACAAGACCATCACTGCCCGTTATGATAACGACTGGTGTGTTTGCGAAGGCGGACACTCGTCGCAATTGAGCACATAATTCGTAACCACTAACAACTGGCATGACCAAATCTAGGAAAATCAAGTCTGGTTTCTGCTGAATGAGAGTTGGTAAAGCTTGCACGGGATCTTGAATTTTGAGAAACCTCAGCCCATTGGAGGTGATTATTTCCTCTAGCATTTCACAAACTTGGGGGCTATCATCTACGCAAGCTACCAGCGGGGCAGTTGGTGCTACTGGTTTGTTGGCGGTAGAGTTGTTTTGAGCTTCAATAACTTGTAAGGGTAGGTCAAGAACTTCTACCAGTTCAATAATTCCTTTTTGAATATAGGGCAGCAAGGAACGCGTAACCGACAAAAGGTTGTGATTCATTTTGACAGCTAAATCCCTCAGGGTATATTTGCCGTTCAATAAAGCCACAAAGTTTTTGTAAACAGATGAACTCACTTGTTGCTGGAGTTGTTCCGGTTGACGCAATATTGGTGCTAAATCTGGAAAAATATTCGCTAAACCATTTTCTACCCACATCTTCCAAGAGTCTTCTACCTGCTTGAGACAGAAATCGGTATTTGTGAAGCTCATGGGCGCTTCTAGGATAACTTCTTGACTTTGTTCGCAAGTCACGGGAAGAAAACTCGCCTGCTGTGCCATGTCAAGCAACACTTCAGCAATTGTGTTGTCCACAATAACTTTAACTTGTTCCCGTTTTAGTTTCTGTCTTTGATGCAAGACTGCTAAAAGACGATAATCCCATTGCTCAATTGATAAGTCCTCTACGCGGAACCGCATCTTATCAATATCCATATCGGGAAGATGTTGAAGCATATGTCTGCGCCAACGCCGACAAGGATGAGTTCCACCCGTTGCCCAAACTATTCGCCCCAGTCGATAGTAAAGGCTCCATTTATGTCCCTGAGAACTTTTGATTTCCAGTTTTCCACTATATTGGAGTTGAGAAGATGTTATAAATTTATTAAGCAAATTGTTAAGTGAAATTAATCCTGAGTGGTTCATGCTTTTTCCTTGTATTCATTCAGTAGTATTTCTGAACTCAAGACTAGCGATATTGCCAATCAAAAAAATTTTTAATTAATGAAAAAAAATGGTAACCCCGCTTGGATGGCTGCCATTAATGCGAGTCATTCTCAGAAACACGAATCCTTGCTACCATGGGTCGGTGCAGAATTAAGTCTATCCAAACTCCAAACCATGTTATTTTTCAAGACCGCTCATTTTAACTGAACCGTATCGTGTTATTTTGTGCTAGATATGTGGGCTTGCTCTAAGTCTAAAGCAAAAATTTATTTAGCTGTAATCATCTATCATAGGGATTGAATGGCTGAATCAAATCAGTGTAAATTCTGATTTATTTAACAATTGATTAGAAGTTTCTATGTAAAATGTCTGCGTTTATTCAAGTACCAATATTTATTAACTTTAAGAAAGATACAAAATTCCTTTAAATACCTGAAGTGTTGCTTTTGGCGACTGATGACAGAATATTCAGCTTTACACTGCACAAAAATTATTGTTTTAGTATATTTAGATTTCACCAGCCCTGTGGGTGATACGGAGAGTTGTGTTTAACTGACCATTAAGTCAATTTTAGTCTTGTAGGGCAGTTCTCAATGGTGAGGTTGTTTGAAGGTAGAAAGCTTTAGTTAGCTTGAGAGGTTTTGAACTCTTGTACTTTAATAATTGTATACGATCTTAATATATTTTAGCAATGAGATTGTGACTTATTTCAAGGTAACCTAATGCTAGGAACAGTTTGTTTGGAGTTAAGCAATAAGTTAAGTAGGGTAACACAAATAAAGTTAACTCATGAAGACCGTCCTTAGTCCTTAGTCCTTTGTCATTGGTAAGGATTTCGGCTTGGTTTGCATTTGTAACACAGCTCTATTTATTTCTGTCCACTTACTTATTTAGCTACAACTGCTAAAACAATTTTTAAGCTTGGCTGTGGCTTTTATAGCTTGTAACTGCTGCCCTAAGATTGCCTTGGTGTTCTGATAAGAGTTTTAAACCCTCCTCTTGCTCTAAACCAGTCCAATGCATCAAAAGCGCTAATTTTACCCATTTACCACTACGTTCTAACAAGAAACCAGCAGCTTCTCGACTTAAGCCTGTTAAGTCTTGTAAGATTCGCAAAGCGCGATCGCGTAACTTTTGATTGGTTACCGCTACATCCACCATGCGATTGCCGTAGACTTTGCCCAGTTTAACCATGACCCCTGTAGAAAGGATATTGAGAGCAAGCTTTGTGGCTGTACCTGCTTTTAAGCGAGTCGAACCAGCAAGTATCTCCGGTCCGGTCAATAAGCGAATATCAATATCGACATCAGCGCTCACTTGTTCGACAGGGACACAGGCGATAAATATAGTTGCTGCGCCCCTTTGACGGGCTGCGCCGATCGCACCTTGAACAAATGGCGTTGTACCACCAGCTGTAATACCAACGACAACATCAAGTTGAGTAATTTGGCGTTGAGCGATCGCCGCTTCTCCATCTTGAGCGCGGTCTTCTAAATCTTCGGAACTGCGGACTAATGCGCCAGCACCTCCTGCAATAATTCCCTGTATCATTTCTGGCGGCGTACAAAACGTGGGCGGACATTCTGCTGCGTCCAATACTCCTAACCTACCGCTTGTCCCCGCGCCAATGTAAAAAAGACGTCCCCCATGAGCTATACGTTCTGCAGTTATTTCAATCGCTTGTGCCAACTGAATTTTAGCCGCAGCGACAGCCGCCACTGCTTTTGCGTCTTCGCGATTAAATAATTCCACCAATTCTAAAGAACTGAGCTGGTCTAAGTTAAGACTGTCGGGATTGATTTGCTCAGTTAAAAGATGCCCGCGCTCCTCTAAATTTGTCATTTGTCCTTTGTCCTTTGTCCTTTGTCATTGGTGGATTGTCGGTTGTTGGTTGTTAGTCACTAATGACTGCTTACAATAACCCTTCTAACTTGCGGCGAATACTGTCTAGTTCCGACGGAGAAAAGTCCTCTGGTTTCTCCTCTGGTTGTTGGTTGCTAGCTATAGTTTCCTCTTGAGATTCTGGTTTCCAGTCGGGTTGATCGACATTGGTTTCTGGAGGAACGAGCAAATGACTGCTGTCACTAGGCACTATTTCCCAGTCATAGTTTGCACCTTCACAAAATTCTTTGACTTCCTCTGAATCAATTACCTCTACCGCAGGTGTTGGAAAGTCCTGAGCTTCTAACATAAGGGCAAAACGTGTAGCATCGTCTTCTGACTCGAACATCAGAACCTTATTGCGATCGCCCACCCGAATGGTATGAATCCCCTCATTTTCTGTTCCCGCATTAAACAGTAGTACAAAAACACGCATTTTGGTAGTCTTGTATTGTTGCATCTTGAGTTTAATCATACTTATTAATGTTGAGAGTTGACAGAGACTCAGCGGTCAAAGCCCAGCCCTTCAGCAAAACATACTTACAGTAGCAATCAAGGCGTGAAAAAAAAATGCACATCTATCTTTAAGCACGATCGCTAGTCCCGTATTGAGTATCGTCGGTTATCCTTGAGTAGGCATAGCCATGATTCTGCCAGCTAATGTTTATGGCTGTAGCAGGTACACCCGGTAAGTTAGCAGTGATACGAAATGACTAAGGCTTGCAATCCAGAACATCCCCCCAACTCCCCCCGTATTACCTTTGGTATAAAAAAGCGCACATGGTTCCTAATTTTTAGTAGGGGCGGCATTGCCTTGGGTGGGTTTTTGGTTGTTGGAATAGCAGGCGGAACATGGCGACTGTGGAATTTTATTCATCAAGAGTTAGTGCCACTGGCTGAAACTAGCCTGACAACAACACTTAACCGCCCGATAGAATTGGGACAAGTCAAAGGTTTTTCTCTGACAGGAGTGAAATTTGGGGCTTCAGCTTTACCTGCAACACCTACAGATACGGATAAAGCTACCGTTGAGGCGGTGGAAGTGGGTTTTGACCCGTTGCAGTTGCTATTAACCAGAAATTTAAAGCTAGATGTTACCCTAGTCAACCCCGATATTTATATTGAACAGGACGAACAAGGAAATTGGGTAACCACCACCATTGCACCGCCCGGTAAAGAAGGACCGATTAAAACCGATTTAGATAAGCTTCGGCTTCGCAACGCCCGGTTAGTTTTAGCACCACGTCAGATGGAGAGTGGTAGACAAGGGGAGAAGGGGATAAGTGTTGTAGAATTTTCAGAAATCAATGGAACTGCCCAATTTCTGGAAAACAACGCGCTGATTAAATATAATGTCACCGGGTTACCAAAAACTGGTGGTAACATTTCCATTGACGGGGAGACTCGTCCCAAGACATTGGCATTTGAAACCAACTTACATTTACGAGGAGATTTGCTGGCAAAAGACGTCTCTCGTCTGATAAAATTGCCAATTTTTTTACAGGATGGTCGAGTTCAAGCCGACTTAAAGATTCCAAAGCTTCAACTGAGACAGCAGCCAGGGAAGGCGCAAAATCCGTGGATATACGGAACCGCCCGATCACAAGAGGTAACACTTCAGATTCCCAAAATGCCACAAGCATTTATGAAATCTGTAGGGAATTTGCAGTTTAATGGCAGCCAAATTCAGTTAGATAATGTTGCTACTTATTACGGCAAAATTCCCCTCATAGCCAACGGTATTATTGACACTGAAGCAGGCTTTAAGTTAGGAGCACGTGTCAATGCTGTGAATGTTGCCACAGCCCGAGAAACTCTTAACATACAATTGCCTTTCCCTACTATTGGGGCAGTTAGAGCAGATTTACAAGTCATTGGTTCGGCAGAGAAACCTATCCTATTGGGTTCGGTTGCTACCATCAGACCCGCAAAAATTGACAAAGTAGATTTTGATAGCATCCGCGCCCAGTTTGAGTTTTCTCCTGTTGCTTCCGTCATGACCTTTAAAAACATTCAGGGCAAAGCAACAGTCGGTGGTGAAGTTACGGGGTCTGGGAAACTTGAACTCGGTCAAATTCCCCAACTTAACTTTAATTTTCAAGCAAAGAATATTTCAGGGGATGCGATCGCTTTTCTCTACGGTACGCAACCTCCAATTCAAATTGGCAAAGTTTCAGCGGTAGGCAAATTAACAGGTAGCCCCGAAAAGGTTCAGACTTCCGTGGAATGGCAAGCACCCCAAGCCACTTACCCTGCAACGGGTGAACTCACTGTCGCACCGGATAAAACTGTTTCATTCCGCAATGTTGCTCTTAGTGTGGCTGGCGGAACAGTACGGGCTTACGGAACTTGGAATGAGCAGCAATGGCAAGCAGTAGCAGATGCCTCTAGAATTGAGGTACAACGTTTTGTCAATCCGTCTCAAGCACAAAATATCTCCCTCAATGATGCACGGTTCAACGGTCGTCTGCGCCTGTCAGGAACCTCAGCCCCATTTCAAATCGCGACCATTCGTCCTGAAAATGCGAGAGTCCAACTTGCTGGGGGTACAGTTAAAGTTTCTAACCTCCAGTTTGGAGAGGAAAACTTTTCCGCACAACTGGTTGCGGATAATATCAGGTTGGGACGTTTGTTGAAAACTCCGATACCCCCTGCTTTAACAGGAGCCCTATCAGGTCAAGTACAAGTATCGGGAAATAGCAGTAACTTTGATATCAAAACTTTCCGTGCTAGTGGTTCTGGGCTTATAGGAGTTGGTAATGGAACGGTAAAAGCCGACCAGATCCAAGTTGAAAATGGTTTGTATCAAATGCAACTTCAAGCTAATGATGTAGCGTTGCAGGAGTTAGCAGAATTACCTAGAGAATTCCACGGGAAGTTAACCGGTCAATTCAATGTAGCTGGTTCTGTGGAATCTTTCCAACCACAAGCTATCTCAGCAGTCGGTCAAGCACGGGTCAAAATTGCAGATGGCACGGTAAATGCTGCTAATATTCAACTGGCTAATGGTCGATATCGAGTACAACTCCAAGCTAATGATGTAGCGTTGCAGCGACTAGTACCGCAGTTACCCCCACAGTTTCGAGGAAGGTTAACTGGTTTATTTAATGTGGCGGGTAGCGTTGGCTCATTTAGCCCGCAAGCTATCCAAGCTATCGGTCAGGCAAGGGTCAATTTTGGTAGCGGTACGGTCACAGCCTCCAATATTCAAGTCGCTCAAGGTCGCTACCAGGCGCAACTTCAAGCACAAAATATACCTTTGCAGCGATTGACACAGTTGCCACCGCAGTTTTACGGAAGTTTAACGGGTCGGTTGACTGTTGCTGGTTCCTTAGAACCGACACAAATGCAAAGGATTCAAGCCGTTGGTCAAGCAAAAGTTAATGTCGCAGGTGGTACGATCGCTGCTTCTAACATTCAAGTGGCTAATGGTAGCTACCAGGCTTTTGTGGATGCGGCTGGTGTGGAATTGAAACGATTTTCGCCGGATTTGCGCGGTTTGTTCCGTGGGAGATTACAATTGGCAGGCAAGGTGGGGGGTTTTAATATAGCTGATGTCCGTGCTGTAGGTAAGGTACAGTTTTCCCAAGGGATCTCTGTTATTGAGCAACCACTTACGGCAACGATTGGCTGGGATGGACAAAAAGTCACTGTTGAAAAAGCGACTTCCCCAGAGTTAAATGCTAACGGTTATATCTTGGCTAAATCTAATGCTACTGGTATGCCGGAAATCACTGGTTTAAATCTCAATGTCCAAGCACAAAATCTCAATTTGCAAAAGTTACCTTTAAATCTTCCCAATGCGGCAACTTTAGTAGGCAAAGCAGATTTTGGTGGCAGAATCAGTGGGAAACTTCCAGTACCAGATATACAAGGGCAACTGAGATTGCGAGATTTGGCAGTCAATCAGATATCTTTTGAGCCAGTGTTAACCGGAAATATCCAGCTGGTACAGGGACAGGGCTTTAATTTAGATGTGGCAGGAAATCGCGATCGCATTGCACTGAATGCAGATGCCAAAGGTAACAATAAAGACGCGCCATGGCGGGTCTCTACGTTTAATGTTCGGTGGCAAGATGCTTTGGCATCCGGTGAATCTAAAGGGGATGTTTTGGCAATGAAGGTGGCAAACTTCCCGCTAAAAATATTAAATGTAACTCCTCCCCCTAGTGCTCGCCTTGGGACTGGTGCGATCGCAGGGCTATTAACTGGAAATGTGGAATTTAATCAGAAGACATTTGCAGCCCAAGGGAATTTTGCAATTGATAAACCGCAGGTCGGTAGGATTAAGGGCGATCTCTTGAGTGCTCAATTCCGTTATGGGGATGGGAAAGCGATCCTGAGCAACAGCGAATTTGCTAAAGGAGTGAGTCGATATGCCCTAGCAGGTACTTTTACTCAAACTGCTAAAGGTCCGCAAATACAAGGTAAGCTCAACGTCACTAAAGGTGAAATTCAGGATCTCCTCACTGTACTGCAGTTATACGAATTACAAGATGTTCAACGCGGTATGGTAGAGCCAAGTTACGCTACCGCCGCCGATTTGAGAACTATCAACCCAGTTGGTTTGCCCAATCAACCTTTAATAGCGCAAATTCAGCGCTTGACTGAAATTGAATATCTCCTAGAACAACAGCAACAAAAACGGCGAGAAGCCTCTCCCCTACCAGAATTAGCGGATTTAAACGGTACTTTCAGCGGAGAAGTCAGCGTAGATACTGCAACAGCAAATGGATTGTACGCAAACTTTAATCTTAACGGTCAAAACTTTGCTTGGGGTAGGGGAGATGACCCAGAGCGTTACTATAAAGCCGAACAAGTAATTGCCCAAGGTAAATTTGAAAATGGGGTTTTGACGTTGTTACCTTTGCGACTTGAGTCTGAGAACAGGCTCATTGCTTTCACAGGTAACATTGGCGGCAAAGAACAGACCGGTCAGTTACGGGTAACAAATTTCCCCATACAGGTTTTAAATAATTTTGTGAAATTACCAGTTGGTTTAACAGGTAATCTCAATGCCACAGCAGCTTTGGCAGGTAGCGTTAACAATCCACAAGCCAAAGGGGAATTGGAAATCACGGAAGGAACATTGAATCAGAAGGGAGTTGATTCAGCAAATGCGAGTTTCAGCTATAACAATGGTCGCCTGGATTTTGGCAGCATTGTTGCAACTTCTGGTAAAGAGCCAGTGAACATTAGCGGTAGCATACCATACAAATTACCTTTTGCCACCGTAGCACCAGATAGCGATAAAATTAGTCTGGATATGAAGGTCAAAAATGAAGGTTTAGCAGTTTTAAATCTGTTAAACAATCAAGTCGCATTTGAAAGTGGTGAGGGAGAAATAGACCTCAAAGTGCGGGGAACTTTACAACAGCCCACTCTTAACGGAATTGCGACTATCAGTAAGGGGATCTTTTCATCCCAAGCTTTACCAGGAAAGATTACAGACGTTATAGGAAAGGTAAACTTTGATTTTGACCGTGTTATTGTGAACAATCTTCAAGGTCAATATAATAACAAGGGCGCGATAGAAGCAAAAGGACAAATTCCCATTTCCAGCCAGGGAAAACTAGAAAACCCCCTCACAGTTAGTCTGCAACAGTTAGCAGTGAATCTGAAAGGGCTGTACCAAGGAGGAGTTGGCGGTAACTTAGAGATTACAGGTTCTGCTCTTAGCCCCATAATTAGCGGTCAAATGGAATTAGATAATGGTGAGGTGTTGCTAGCAGAATCCACTGATGGTACGACAAGCCCTGGAATGAGTACTGCAATCAGTAGTATAGACGATACACGTATCAAACAAAACAAGCAAAAAACACCTGAGCCAGAAACCACAGAAACCAGCTTAAAGAACCTGCAGTTAAATCTGGGCAAAAATGTAAAAATTACCCGCCAACCTATTCTCAGTTTCCGGGCAACTGGTACCCTGAATGTTAACGGGCTGTTGAGCCAGCCAGTCCCAGAAGGAACAATCCGGCTGAAGGAAGGAAGCGTAAATTTATTTACAACCAGGTTTAACCTTGTTCACGGTTACGGGCATAAGGCAATATTTAGAGAAAATCAGCCACGGGACCCAGATTTAGACATTCAACTGTTTGCCAAAGTGCTTGATGTGACTCAAGGCACTGACTTGAACAGAGCAGGTACTACAGGGTTAGCATCTTTAGAGACGGTGCGTGTTGAAGCCAGGGTCGAAGGTCCTGCAAGTCAACTCGATAAAAATCTTGAATTGGTAAGTTCTCCCGCACGCAGCCAAACAGAAATCGTTGCCCTGCTAGGCGGTGGGTTTATAGATACAGAAGGGCGCGGTGGTGACAGTACCCTAGGACTTATCAACATAGCAGGGTCAGCTGTTTTGAATAATTTACAGGGTCCGCTGAACCAGCTTGGGGCTGCATTGGGCTTAAGCGAATTGCGTATATTCCCAACGATTCTCTCTGATAATCCAGAAGCAGGTCGGAACAGTTCTAGCTTGGAGTTAGCAGCAGAAGCAGGAGTGGATCTTACCCGCAGGATTTCTGTTTCCGGTCTTAAGATTTTAACCACTGGCGACCCGGTGCAGTGGGGTGTTAATTACCGCCTCAGTGACTCGATTCGTCTCCGTGGTACTACCAATTTTTCTGATGACAATCGTGCCGTTGTTGAGTATCAAAATCGGTTTTGATGGCAGGTTGAAGGATGCGATCTGCTCCTATGCTGTAGCGAAGCGATCGCATTTGCAAGAGGTCTAATAAAAGCAAACCAAAATCAGAAAGATATTATGACCCAAGCCCTAACAAAAATAGTAACTTTTGATGAATTTATTAGCTGGTATCCAGAAAATTATGGGGTACGCTATGAACTGCATAATGGGGAAATTGTCGAAATGTCGCAACCTACAGGGAAACATGAAAAAGTCAAAGGTTTTTTGATAAGAAAGCTATCTGTTGAGTTTGACCGATTGAATTTACCTTATTTTATCCCCAATCAAGCAATAGTCAAACCGCCTAACAAAGAGTCAGGTTACTTCCCAGATGTATTAATACTAAATGATATTGCTAATGAAACGTAAGGCGAGACACAGGTTGGGGTGGTTTTGGTTTGCAATTCCTGCGTTGGATCGTCAAGTCATAACTCAGCAGAAACAATTAGCTTGAGTTTTCGGATACGCCGTGAGGCTAAGCGTATACAGATAATGCTAGTCTTGCGATTTTTATTTTTCAGCTATTATGACTTTGTTGCAGTCCTCGCAGCCAACTAAAGAAAGAGATATACGTACAGTTGGGCGGGCTTACCAGCCCTTGTCTTTTATTTTACTTGCTCTATTACTAGTTACTGGTATTGGTGCCCGTTTGGCATATTTGCAAGTTCTGGAAGGACCAAAACTCCGGAAAAGAGCAGAGTCAAACCGGGTTCGGATGATTCCCAAACAACCGGAACGAGGCAATATCTTCGATCGCAATGGGAAAGTCTTAGCCACAACACGCTATCCCCGTTCTGTGTACCTATGGCCAATGGCGCATACAAAGGCATCATGGTCGATTGTGGGTCCGCGCTTGTCTAAAATTCTGAACAAACCTGAAGAGGAAATTATCGAAAAATTGGAAGAAGCAGGTGCTAATTCCTCTCTCGTGCGAATTGCCCGCGACCTGAACGAACAGGAAATTACGGCATTAAAAGAGTATGAAAACGAACTACCAAATGTCGAGGTACATACGGAAGCCGTTCGCCACTATCCCCACGGGCAGGCGTTAGCTCATGTATTGGGTTATACACGTGAGTTGACTGCCGAACAGCTAAAAGAAAAGAAAACAGAAGGCTATCGACTCGGCGATGTTATCGGTCAGATGGGTGTGGAAAAAGCCTATGAAAAAACATTGCGAGGGGAATGGGGCGGTCAGCAAGTAGAAGTGGATGGCAGAGGTCGCCCAATCCGCGTGTTGGGAGAAAAACAGGCAAAGGCGGGCAACGACCTCCATTTAACCTTAGATTTAAACGCGCAATTGGCAGCCGAAAAAGCTCTGAAAGGTCGTAATGGTGCTGTTGTGGCGCTTGACCCAAATAACGGCGGTGTTTTGGCAATGGTGTCCCATCCCGGTTTTGACCCAAATATTTTTTCCAAACAAAGACTTTCTAAAAAAGACTGGGAAAGCGTACAAGGTAAAGACTATCCCTTGCTCAACCGTGCGGTCAGTAGCGTTTACCCACCCGCGAGTACATTCAAAGTTGTGACTGCAACGGCTGGGCTGGAATCCGGTAAATATTCTCCCAACACGGTACTGCAAACTTTCGGTTCTCTCACTGTTGGTGGGGTAACCTTTGGTGAGTGGAACCACAAGGGATTTGGTCCTTTGGGTTTTGCAGGGGCTTTAGCATGGAGTAGCGATACTTTCTTCTACCAAGTTGGTAGAGCAGTTGGCGGTCCAAAGTTGATTGAATGGACGCGTAAATACGGTTTTGGTGAGAAAACGGGTATAGAGTTTGAATCCGAAGAAGCCAAAGGAAACGTTCCCGACGAAGCATGGAAGCGAAGAGTATGGAAGATGCCTTGGACTGTGGGCGACAGTATCAATATGTCTATCGGTCAAGGTGCTTTACAAACCACACCGCTACAAGTTGCTGTGATGTTTGCCGTTCCTGCGAATGGTGGTTATCGAGTTAAGCCCCATTTGCTGAAAGATAACGAACAAGCATCCAACTGGCGCACATCTTTAAATATGAAGCCATCAACCATCAAAGTTCTCCGTGATGGGTTGCGGAAGGTCGTATCTGAGGGTACGGGTGCGGCGCTGAGGGTGCAAACAATCCCTCCAACCGCTGGTAAAAGCGGTACTGCTGAGGCATGGAAGGGTCGTGAGAAAGCCAACCATGCTTGGTTTGGGGCATATGCTCCTGCTGATAAGCCGGAAATTGTGGTTTTAGCCTTTGCCGAACACTCTGGCGGCGGTGGCGGTAGCGTTGCGGCTCCGATAGTGTTGCAAGTTATGGAAGAATATTTCCAGAAGAAGTATCCTGGTAAGTACCAAAAACCGCAGGTTGAGAATCCACAACAAAAGACTCAGAACTCAGGAAACAGTCGGCGGAATTAGCGCTTGGTTGGGTCAAAACCCTCACTTTTTAGGTGAAAACTCCTGTAATTTGGTAATAGGAGGGCGAACAACCGTTTGGGCGAACAACCGTTCGCCCCTACTTAGGCGATCGTTATCTTACTGAATTACAAATTGCTATAATTTTATATAGGCTTGTTTATCCTAAGCAAAGCTGTATTCTTTCTAAGAGGAAATCATTATCGTAGTCCAAAAACAACTCATCAACTCCCAAATCAAGTCGCCTCAGGTGTTCTTAATAGATCATGAGAATAATAACCGGGGCTTGATGGATACCCGTGAAGCTCTAGAGCTAGCTGAGAGTTTAGAGCTTGACTTAGTTATCGTCTCTGAAAGCAAAGACGCTCCAGTAGCGAAGATTCTCAACTATGGCAAGCTTCAGTATCAAAAGAAAAAGCGTCAAACCCAGAGTGCTAGACCTACAGTCAAAGAAGTTCGCTTCCGCCCAAATGTGGGCATGGCTGACTACAAATTGCGTATCGATCAAGCCGTTCAATGGTTGAGTAAAGGCGATTCAGTAAAGTTTGTCGTTCGTTTACGAGGTCGGGAAAATCAATATCGCGCTAATGCAGGAGAACTGCTAGACAGGATTGTAACCGATATTGGTTCAGCGGGTAAGGTTCAGTCTCTTGATAAGCGATCGCTAATCGTTCAACTTATTCCTGCCTGAGCATCTTTTTATTCAAAGTTAAAGCAACGATAAACTTAAGCCCTGCCAAATGCGGGGTTTTGCTTTATCTGGAGTTAAATGTACTATTCTATAGATGTGGAAACTTCAATGTAAAAGTAGTTTTTTGTGATGCACTTTCTACATCAATTGAAGCTCCTAAGTGCTTCACTAATTTTTGCACTAAGGCAAGTCCCAGCCCTGTTCCACCATATTTCCAAGGGTCATTGTTGGGAATGCGGTAGAAGGGGTCAAAAATTCGTGATAGTTCCGAGGTAGGAATTTCCACTCCGGAATTGCTAACACTAAGAACTACCATATCTGCAGTCTTAGAAACAGAAACCGCGATCGTTCCGCCTGCAGGAGTGAATTTACAGGCATTATTTAACAGTTCGGTTAGAATACGTTCTAAATCGGTAATATCTGTTTCTAATAAAGGGAGTCCACGGGCAATGTTCAGTTTTAACTTCTGTTTATGACAGCTTGCAAGTTCTTGAAAAGACTCTACAATTGAGGGAATCCAAGTTTGCATATCAATAACGATTAATGTCAGAGGTTCAGTGTCCGCGTTAAGGTACGTGAGCGACAGCAAATCGTTAATTAATTTTCCTTCTCTCCGGCATTCCTTATGAATAATATTTAACAGTTGAGGTACTATTTCTAACTCAAGTAATCCTTCTTGCTTGAGAACATTTTCTAAAGTTTGAGCCGCGAGGTTAATACTGGTTATTGGGGTTTTCAACTCATGAGAAAGTGTCCTGAGAAATTCGTGTTTTAAATGTTCTAGTTTTTCTAATTCTTGAATCTGCATCTGTGCTATTTTATGCAATCTAGCCCGTCGAATGGCAATAGCGCATTCATTTGCTACTTGCTGTACGAGTTGCTGTTCAAATTTATCAAATGGCTCTTGTGTTATTCTTTTAACCCAAATATTTCCAATGAGCCCTTCAGCATCAAACATTGGACAAGCAAGTTGTGTTCCAAACCTCACTTTTGGATTCCATTCAGAAAGAATTTCTACAGATTGCAGGGGTTGCTTTTGCAAAAGGGGCTGATAAATTTCTGGAAAGTCTGCAATCCGTTTTGTCATTCCTTGATGTAAATTAGATAACAGGGTATACTCACAGGCAATAGTTGCCATTGTTTGGCAGGTGCTGTAAAGTTCAATTTGACAAGTGTCAGCTTGCAAAACCCGTGTTAATTCTTTTGCTGCTGTTTGCAATGCCTGAGTTTCATTGAGATTGTCACGGATTTGTTCGGTAATGCGTCGAAAAATCGCTTCAAAGTTAATACAGTAATGCAGTTCGGCTGTCTGTTGTTCCATTTGCAATTCCAGCTGAACTTTTAAGTGTTCTACTTGCTGATGCAATTGTGCTTGTTGAACGGCAAGTGCTAATTGTACTGCAAGTTGCTTGACTAAGCCAATATCAGTTTGGTTCCATTGACGTGGGTTATAGCATTGCTGAGCAATTAGCAGTCCCCATAAATCCTGCTTCAGTAATACGGGAACCACTAAATTTGCTCTCACTTGTATGGACTTGAGTAAATCGACATAACATGGAGTTAATCCGGCTGCATATATGTCTTCTATAACTTGAATACAACCTCGTCTGTAGTGTTCTATATGTTTTTCTGTAAAATAGGAATCCTCGATCGTTGTTCCCAGAAGTGAAATACCAGGAGTCACAGTTGATTCCGCAGTGATGAACCCACTCCCATCCGGTTGAAAGCAGTAAATCAGCACGCGATCGCATTCCAAGAACTCCCGCAGTTCGAGTGCTGTTTCATTAAGTATCGTATCTAAATCTTGAGATTCTTGAAGACGTTGAGCGATCGCTCCTAGCAAGTACTCCCGCTCAGTTTGATATGGCAGTACAGAATCGCAAATTTTTGGTATAAACGGTTCGCTACGGTTTTTTTCTAAATTTGTTCCTCGAAGCATTTTTGACGAGCGTTGTGTTAACTTTGCTGTTGATTCCAATGGATTGGTACTCATGGGAGACATCCTACTTTGTGTTTCTGACACTACTAGGCGCTCTCTAGTGTAGGTATACTGGTAGAAAACGCTCCCTAGCGCCAATAGCAAAGCATTTTCAGCCCTTGCGGATCGATACTTAATATCTATCCTATCTTGTATAAAAAACAAGGCTAACTTGAGTTGCAAAAAACTAAATCTTCCCAACAAAGGAAGACCAAAACACATTTAGGTGTTCACACAGGTTTAGTTTAAAATTCATATTTTGTGTTTTTTGAATATTTAAATTTTTGCATACACTTGAAGTATGCAAAAGATGTGTTGCTCATAAATTTTACAAACCTTAATATTTTCCTAAAAAATTTAAAAAAGAGTGAAGTATCAAGTATGAAGTATAAAATAAGAATCATCAATCAAGTCAATGGCAAGTATCCATCTATCAACCTAGTTTTTATCCTTCATCCTTCATCCTTCATCCTTTTTTAGTGCGTTTGGTTGAAGATTTTGCTACCACTGACTCCCGTGACGATTGCTACCACAAACCAAGTCACTGCTAAACCAACCACTTCGCCTAAAAATAACTGTGTAAGCTTGTATAGCAAACCACCTATAAGAGAACCAATTGCCACACCCAACGCCCAACTAACCGAACTGATGAAAATCCAATTGTGTGCTAAAGGGCTGTGCTCTTGGATAGCAAACCAATGAGCCAAACCTATACTGAATCCAGCAGTTGCTCCCAGAAGAACCCCATAGGCAACTCTAAGAGCAAGAACTTGGGTAGTAAATACCATCCAACCAACTGCACCAATGCCTGCAGTGGTAATAAAAACCCAACCTGCAAGACTTGTCCACACCCACAACCAGGGATTTATTCGTCCTCTAAGAACGAAAGCTTGAGGCAATGCAATGACAACTCCACCCACTGCCCCCTGCACGGCATTGATATCTGATTTTTCACCAATTTCAACAAATAATAAACTTAATAGAAAAGCACCAAAAGTGGCTATAACCCACTGGAATGTAAATTTTACTGATTGTGTCATAGAGTTAAGAGGGAACGGGAAACATTTCTAGAAAAGCTTTTCGACGCTGTTGCGGAGATTCGGGAGTCATATAACTCCACAAGGTTTCCCAGTAAAAAAATGAGACGCCATTAAAGTTTTGCTCTTTCACCACCTTCACCTGTTCTCTAATTTGTCGAATATTAACCGGATTACCCCAAGTTCCAGTTATTATTCCCACACTGACTGGAATTTTGCGACGGGTATTTTGTACAGCAGGTTCTGCTAGTTCAGCAAGAAAACTATTTTGGTTATGGCGATATACTTGCAAAACTAACTCGTCTATCAAATTGTTATTTACCCAGCTTTCCCAATCTTGCAAATAGTATTTATACGCGAATCTTTGTGAGTTAGGAGACAATGAGATTTGAATACTGGGTTTAACTGCTTTGACAGATTCAACAATTTCTTGCATGAAAATAGTTATTTTATCAGATCGCCAGCGCATCCATTCTGGGTCAAAAGGGTCAAGTGGCGGTTTTTGCCCTTCATGTTCTTGCTGATAAAGTTTAATGCTGAAGGAATCGTAGCCTAAATTAACGGGCATACCAAAGTGGTCATCCAGTTGAATTCCATCGACATCATAATTAGTAACAACTTCCAAAATTAATCCTTTGATAAATTCTTTGACTTTGGGATGAAGAGGATTTAGCCAAACTAGTTTTTTGACTGTATGTAGACTGATGAACTGTTGCCAAGCAGATAATTTGACTTTACCCGTTCCTGCTTCAGGGAGAGTGTCTTCTATGAATGGGACACCTGAAATTTCTGTTGTCAGCCAATCTGGATGATATCTTGCTAATGCTGAATTAGCTGGTAACATTAACCCGTATTCAAACCAGGGAATAACACGTAATTTTTTTTGAGAACCAAGTTTAACGATTGTTGCCAAAGCATCTCCACCGCTATGTGTCAATTTCAGTAAAGGTTGAGTATCTAAACCAATTTCTTGTTTTAGAAGAGCGCTTTTATAAAAAGTGTGTCCCCGGTTCCAGACGACAGGATAAACTGTATTAAACTTGAGTGCTGAAAGTTGGCTTAAAGCACGGTTAATACCCCAAGGAACAAATAATACACCGCTACCTACATTAGTTAACCAAACACCTCGAATTTCTCCTGGGCTTGGAGAGTTTACATTTTGAGAAGAAACAGAGGTAAAAGGCAAAGAGAATAACAGCGTGCTGAGGGCGAAACCCAGACAAATGAAATAAATAAATCTGTGGCGAATAAACCGATACATGGGAAATTTTACCGCAATCAAAAAATCTGTTGCTGTCCTCCTAGTGTCTATTTCTAAGGTTTTAGCTGAAAAAACGACTTTTGCAATAGGCTTGTGCAGTTCTTTACAAATCTTTTAGGAGTTTTCTTAAAATTGACAATGACAGCACATTTTATAACAGATGTGGCAGTAAAATTTGTAGCAGATGTAGCGGATAAGTGATTTTTGTTTCCCACAAAAAACCTATCCGTTACGTGAGTTATGCCTGTCTGAGAACCAACCTTGACACCGTTGCTAAAACCTTTCTATTTCCTCAAAGTTTTTGGCAATCTCGCCCATAGCTTTTGCGGCTTCCCCACACGTGCGTGGTGTGGGAAAAATCTTGCCTGGATTTGCCAAACCTTTGGGATTAAAAACCTGCCTTACCCATTGCATGGTTTCTAAATCAACTTCAGTGAACATTTCCGGCATATAGCACCTCTTTTCAGCACCAATACCGTGTTCTCCAGAAATACTGCCACCAACTTTGACACAAAGTTTGAGAATTTCTCCTCCAACTTCTTCTACTTTCTCTAGTTCACCAGGAATGGAATTATCAAACAGAATTAATGGGTGAAGATTACCATCACCTGCATGAAAAACGTTAGCAATGCGATAACCATGTTTTTGGCTTAATGCTTCAATTTCTCCAAGTACATAAGGTAATTGAGTGCGCGGAATCACACCATCTTGTACATAATAATCCGGGCTTAAGTGTCCTGCTGCTGCAAAAGCTGCTTTGCGTCCTTTCCACAGTCTCAGGCGTTGTTCTGGGTCAGTTGCTATTGTGATATTCCGCGCACCATTTTCTTTACAAATGTCAGCAATACGTTGTTGATTCTCTGCAACTTCTACAGCTAAACCGTCAATTTCAACTATCAAAATAGCAGTCGCATCACGAGGGTAACAGTTTGTGCAAACTACATCTTCAACAGCATTAATGCTCAGATTATCCATGATTTCCATCCCACCAGGAATAATCCCGGCACTGATGATATCGGAAACACTTGCCCCAGCTGCTTCAATGCTGGTGAAATCTGCTAGAAGCACGCAAATCGATTCTGCACTTTTGAGAATCCGTAGAGTAATTTCAGTCGCAATGCCTAAAGTTCCCTCGGAACCAACAAATATCCCTGTCAAGTCATAACCGGGCATTTCCGGTATTTGTCCTCCCAAATCCACAATTGAACCGTCGGGAGTTACTATTTTTAATCCTAAAACGTGGTTGGTGGTAACACCGTACTTCAAACAATGGACTCCACCAGAGTTTTCTGCGACGTTTCCACCAATGGAACAAATGATTTGGCTGGAAGGATCTGGGGCATAGTAAAATCCAGCACCACTGACGGCTTGGGTTACCCAGTTGTTAATGACTCCCGGTTGCACGACAACTCGCTGGTTTTCTAAATCAATGTTAAGGATTTGCCGCATTAAGGAGGTAACAATTAAAACGCAATTTTCTACAGGCAGTGCTCCACCAGATAAACCAGTTCCAGAACCTCGTGCAATAAAAGGGATAGAATTGCGATCGCATATCTTCACCACCTCTGCCACTTGTTCTGTCGTTCTTGGTAGCACCACCAAAGCAGGGCGCTGACGGTAGCTGGTCAGTCCATCACATTCATAGGTAATCAGTTCTTCACGGCGTTGCACGACGCCATTCTTGCCCAATACAGCTTCAAATTGCTTGATAATCGGTTTCCAGTTGCGTTGTTCTTTGTCTTGGGTAAGCATAGGGGGTTTTTTTGGGTTATGTAAATTGGAAGGGAGGGAATGAGATTTTTTGCTTCCCCCCTTGATAAGGGGGGATAAAGGGGGGTACATCCAACTTGTGGTACGCATCAGTTTGAAACAGTTTTATCCCTCCCTAGCCCGAACCTTATCAAGGCCCGGTAATGAGATTTTTTGCTTCCCCCCTTGATAAGGGGGGATAAAGGGGGGTACATCCAACTTGTGTGTACGCATCAGTTTGAAACAGTTTTATCCCTCCCTAGCCCGAACCTTATCAAGGTCCGGTAATGAGATTTTTTGCTTCCCCCCTTGATAAGGAGGGATAAAGGGGGGTACATCTAACTTGTACACCACCACGGTAGCTTGATAAGGGGGGTTGGGTGGTGCCAAAGCTATTTACGAAAGATTATACTTGTAACAAAACATACTGAGATACTTATAACTATCTTTTTTAGTATGACGATACTCTACAACAAAACATCTGAGAAAGAAAAACGGAAATATTTGCGGCAAAATACAACAAAAGCTGAAAAGATACTTTGGGAAAAACTCAAAGGCAGGCAGCTTGAGGGGTGTAAGTTTCGCAGACAATACAGTGTAGCCCAGTTTGTCATAGATTTTTATAGTTCTGAATTGAAGCTAGCTGTAGAAATTGATGGTGATAGTCATTTTCAAGATGGCGCTGTTGAATACGATCGGGAAAGACAGGCTTTTATTGAATCAGCAGGAATTAAATTTATTAGATTTACCAATAATGATGTCTATATGAATTTGACTGGGGTTTTAGAAACTATTGCCGAAAAAATACGAGAGTTAAGATAATTACCTCCCTGTAGTCTCCCCTGATAAAGCTGCAGTGTACACACAAGTTGGATTTACCCCCCTTTATCCCCCCTTATCAAGGGGGGAAGATAGCAAGTCCTTCCCGGACTTTATAAGGAGAGGGTTAGGGAGGGGTAAAACTGTCACTTATTTGAAGGCAGGCAAGATATCTGGTTGCGTTGGTGCGATCGCGATGGTAATGTTGTGCTAACCGGAGATGAACGTGCTTCTCAAGCTGAACAAAGGGCTTCCCAATCCGAAAAACGCGCTCAACAACTGGCAGAAAGACTACGGGTTATGGGTATCGATCCAGATATCTTGTAGTCATTAGTCCTTTGTCCTTTGTCCTTTGTCTTTTAAGTAAAACAAATAACGAATGACTTTTGACAAATGACGCTCTTCACGTCTTTAACTGGATTTGTACCGAGTGATTTTACAATTCTTGGTCATTGACGTATTTTTCAACAGCCTTCTTCCACTTAAGATATCCTTGACCATTTAAATGAAGACCATCAGAAGTATAATTAGCATCCAATTGATTTTCTGAATCTGCTAAATAGGAAAACACATCTATGTATTGATAGGAAAATTCTTTTGCTAGCTCTTGTAACTTAGAATTCAATTCGATCGCATTCTGATTGTCCTGCCAGTAGCGCGTAATTTGATTATTAACGGGCAAAACGCTTTGGATAAAGACTTGTGTAGCTGGTATTTTCTTCTGAAACTCACTCAAAATCTTTTTATGTCCAGCTAATGTTTGTTCTACTGATTTACGTTCGGTGATTAAGTCATTAATCCCTATCATTAAAAAAATTTTCTTTGGATGCAATTCTATTATTGCGTCTAGACGCTTTAATACCAAATCAGTCGTGTCAGCACTAATACCACGATTGTTGATATTAGAATTTTCTAGTATTTCTGCCCATTCACCCTCATTCGTTAAACTATCTCCTAGAAAAATAATTGCTGAGTTAGATTTGGGTAAAATTTCAAACTGTGTTTTTCTATGTAAATAGTAGGGGTCATATTCGATGATTGTAGAATCTTTAATAAAGATTTTTTTGAATAAATATAAAAATCCACCTCTGCGAGATATAAATAGAGTACCAAGCAATAAAAATAAAAGATTAAAGAGCAAAGAGATTAACAGTATTGCCAGAATTTTATTGTTCATGAGCAAAAGCTTTTTTGTACCTAAATTAGTTTTTCCTTTATTCACTTTTTCAATAAATAGCAAGTAACGATACTAAGAGGATTGGCAATCAAAATAAGCTAAATTCTCATAATTTTATCCAAGACTAAATAAGTCGCACAGTAAAACCTAACTATGTATACTTCTATTAAAACCTTAAAGCCCAGTAACGACTAACAGCCCTAACTCCTAGTTGTGTTTATTTACGCTGATTTACTTAATACCATGTTTTTATGAAAAATTATGTCGTGGACAGGAACTCTTGTATGCGCTGCCAAACATTATCTAGTAAGTGGGGGCTCTCTGCATCAAACCATTCAATTTGAGGATATGCTTTAAACCAGGTACGTTGACGTTTAGCAAATTGCCGCGTATGCAAAACTGTAAGTTCTTTAGCTTTCTCTAAGGAAATTTCTCCAGCTAAATATTGTTTAATTTCCTGATATCCTAAGGTGTTGAGTAAAGGTAAATCAGTACCGTATTTCTGACACAGAGACTGTACCTCAGCCACTAAACCATCAGCAATCATTTTCTCGGTACGCTGTGCGATACGGTTGGTGAGGTGCGTGGAATCACAATCTAAACCAATTTGCAGAATGGGATAATTCGGCGGGTTTTCCCCTTGCTGTTCGGAAATCGGACGACCAGTTACATAGTATACCTCTAATGCTCTTAAAGTGCGGACGGGATCGTTAGGATGAATTTTTTGTGCCGCAATCGAGTCAACTTGTTGCAACATGGCGTACAATTGCGTCTGACCAAAAGATTCCAATTGCGATCGCAGTTCTGGATGGGGTGCTACTCTCGGAATTTTCATTCCCCGCGTTATTGATTTAATGTATAGCCCCGTACCTCCAACTAAGAGGGGGGAGGGAGGGAGGGAGTGTCTGAGGGAGGATGGATCTTTATCTCTGGTGTGCGGGTGTCTGATAATAAGAGCTTGTGCTTGCTCTTGATAGTCTGCAACTGTCATGGTGTTGGTGGCGTTGCAGATATCTATTAGGTAGTGAGTGGCTAACTTTTGTTCATCTGGTGTGGGTTTAGCTGTACCAATATTAAACTCCCTGTATACTTGACGGGAATCTGCACTGAGGATAACAGTATCAAGCCGCAAAGCCAAAGCCAATGCCAATCCTGATTTACCTGTCGCCGTTGCCCCACAAATCACAATTAATTTGGTCATCAGTCATTAGTCATTAGTCATGAGTCATTAGCATTATCACAAATGACTCATGACAATTGAACTTTGGACAAAATCCGAATGATGAAGAGGGTACATCCCCATCTTAAATTTCTCTTCAAATTGCCCTAAAGTCGCCAGCAAGGCTTTTGTGCTACAATTTTGGAGTGTTTTTGAATTTTTCGCCTTTGGGCGAGTTTTTCACCCCCACTAATCAGGAGAATTTTCATGACGAGCAGTTACAGTGCCGCTCAGATTCAAGTTCTGGAAGGTCTGGAAGCCGTCCGCAAACGACCGGGGATGTACATAGGTTCCACTGGTCCGCGAGGACTCCACCATTTGGTATACGAAGTGGTGGACAACTCGATAGATGAGGCTTTGGCGGGTTACTGCACCAATGTGGAGGTGGATATTAACGCCGATGGTTCAGTTACCGTTGTAGATGATGGTCGGGGTATTCCCACCGATATTCACCCTCAAACAGGAAAATCAGCATTGGAAACTGTTTTAACAGTATTGCATGCTGGGGGTAAATTTGGCAGCGGAGGCTACAAAGTTTCAGGAGGATTGCACGGAGTTGGTGTTTCCGTAGTAAATGCCCTGTCTGAGTGGGTAGAAGTGACAGTTTGGCGAGATAAAAAGGTGCATACCCAGCGCTACGAACGGGGTGTTCCCGTAAATGAACTCAGTGCAAAGCCACATAAAGATAATCGTACTGGAACTGCGGTCAACTTTAAACCCGATCCCCAAATCTTTACTACTAGTACGGAGTTTGACTATACCACATTAGCAAGCCGCCTGAGAGAGCTAGCGTATTTGAATGCTGGCGTCAAAATTACATTTACTGATAAGCGTCTGGAGCTACTAAAAAGCGATCGACCTAAGGTAGAAACTTACGAATACAAAGGCGGGATTCGAGAATATATTACCTACATGAACAGGGAAAAGCAGCCCCTGCATGAGGAAATTATTTACGTGCAAGGTGAACGCAATAACGTTCAAATAGAAGTCGCCCTACAGTGGTGCGTTGATGCTTACACGGACAATGTACTGGGTTTTGCTAATAATATTCGCACGGTGGACGGTGGGACTCACTTAGAAGGGTTGAAGACCGTCTTGACTCGCACCTTAAATGCGATCGCCCGCAAACGTAACAAAATTAAAGAAAACGAGCCAAATCTCAGTGGCGAACACGTCCGGGAAGGTCTGACTGGGGTGATTTCCGTTAAAGTCCCAGACCCAGAATTTGAAGGACAAACCAAAACCAAATTAGGCAATACCGAAGTGCGAGGAATTGTCGATTCTTTGGTAGGAGAAGTTCTCACCGAGTACCTAGAATTTCACCCCGGTGTCGCCGATTCTGTTTTAGACAAAGCTATCCAAGCCTTCAAAGCCGCAGAAGCAGCCCGCCATGCACGGGAACTTGTGCGCCGCAAATCCGTACTGGAGTCCTCCCCATTACCAGGAAAATTGGCGGATTGCAGTTCCAGAGACCCCAAAGAGTCGGAAATCTTTATCGTGGAAGGCGATTCAGCCGGCGGGAGTGCCAAGCAAGGACGCGATCGCCGCTTCCAAGCAATTCTTCCCCTGCGAGGTAAAATCCTTAACATCGAGAAAACCGACGACTCCAAAATCTACAAAAACACTGAAATTCAATCCTTGATTACAGCACTGGGTTTGGGGGTTAAAGGTGAAGAATTCGATGCAACCCAACTGCGCTACCACCGCATAGTCATTATGAGCGTGGCTGGAGATGAACCGACCTTAGTCATGGATAATAGCGGGCGTACAGAGTTTGTCTCCATTGGTCGTTTCATAGACGATTGTGTAGAAGGACGTCGTGCCTTTGACCAATACAAAGTCATCTCCTTTGACCAAGTCACTCATGCTACCCGTTTCCGACCCCTCAAAGCTGTGATTCGCCACGGTCATGAGGAAGCGATGTACAAACTCACAACCCGTTACAACCGTTCGGTTAAGGTAACATCGTCCCACAGTGTCTTCGTTTATGAAAACGGACAAGTACAGTTAAAGAAAGGTAACGAAGTCAAGGCTGGCGATCTTCTAGTTGCCAGTCGCCGCTTACCCCGCCCACAAAGCTGTCCTACGCGCATTGACTTGCTGGAAACCTTCTATCGTGCCGAATTAACCAAAGGACTGTACGTGAAAGGTGAAGATGTGCGGCGTATAGCAGCTTCACGGGTTTTGGCGAAAGTAGAACGGGCTGACTTATTGAGTGAACCACGAGTCGCACTCGATATAAATGATTGGCAGCGTCTTGTAGCAGCGCGTCAACAAGCAGGAAAAAGCCAGGTGCAGGTAGCAAGTGCTTGTGGGGTCAAGCAGCCAATGACTATTAGCCAGTGGGAACGCGGTATCAACAAACCTATTTTGTCCCAATTCCTCAGTTACCTAGATGCAGTTGGCTGGAACGATACGAACGATACGATTGTATACGAGCAATTACCTTCCAAATTGAATGAGTGGCTTGCCCAAGACGACACCAGCAAAAATGCCCCCTGGCGTAAAGTGAGTTGCTACAAACCGTTAGATGAATTTACATCTAGCGAAGTGGCACAGCTAGGTGATGATGTACAAATTGTCCCCCAAGCACATGGTGAAAAAGCATTTGCACGTTACTTGCCCATTACCCGTGAATTGATGTGGTTTTTGGGCTGGTACGTAGCGGAAGGAACATTAAGCCAGCACCAAGTTAGCCTGAATTTGGGTAAGAAAGATGAGCGACTCATCCCACAAATAAAAGCTGCTATTGAGGCAGTATTCGGGGAAACACCACGCCAGTATAATGACCCAAATAGCGATGGTATTAAGCTCTACTTCCATAGTGTCTTTGCTGCTAGGTTACTGCGAGCATGGGGTTTAGCTGAGCTAGCGCACCAAAAGAAACTGCCAGATATCTTATTTAGTGTCTCTGAAGAACTGCAACTGGCTTTCTTGGAAAGTTATTTTCTTGGTGATGGCACAACAGTAGGTAAACACCTATCGTTTACGACAAACTCCGTTCAGCTTAAAGATGGTCTGTTATACCTGTTAGGGCAACTTGGCATAATTGCTGCAAACTCTTATCATCAGCCGTCACAAAATCCTGATGCGGTTACTCACACAAGGCATCCTTACTACAGCATCACTATTTGCGGCAAAGAGCAGATTGCTAAATGCCGTCAGATTTGGCAGCAACACGCAAACGCCCAAAAGCTGGAGGAACTTCTGGCAAGTCCCACTTGCAGGTCTCAAGATTACGTACACATTAGTGATGATTTGATGGGATTGCGGGTGATTCGTGCTGAGGAGGTTGAACTAGTTGGTGACTATGTTTACGACTTCTCAGTCCACGATGATGAAAACTTTATCTGTGGCACAGGTGGTATAAGTTGTCACAATACCGACGCTGACGTGGATGGTGCTCATATCCGTACTCTGTTGTTGACTTTTTTCTATCGGTATCAGAGGGCATTAATCGAGCAGGGCTATGTTTATATTGCCTGTCCCCCACTGTATAAGGTAGAGCGAGGAAAAAATCATCAGTATCTTTACAGCGATCGCGATTTGCAACAGTACGTCCGTTCGTTACCTGAGAACGCTAACTATACTATCCAGCGCTTTAAAGGGTTGGGTGAAATGATGCCCCAACAGCTTTGGGAAACGACTATGGACCCCACAACTCGCACCCTCAAGCAAGTGGAAATTGAGGATGCTGCTGAAGCAGACCGCATTTTCACAATCTTAATGGGCGATCGCGTTGCACCCCGACGCGAATTCATTGAAACCTACGGTTCTAAACTGAATTTGACGGATTTAGATATCTAGGGGGTGTGGGTTGGCAGACTAAGTAAAATTTGTTCGCGAACTTAGTGAAACCACGCTCTAGTATTGTACGGTTTGCTACTATAGCTAACCGTACTTTATTTTGGGAGTTACGGTCTTTGTAAAGAGTGGTTTTTTATCAACAGGTTAGACAAGTCTCGTTACAAATTTTACTTTCTGTAACGGATAAATCCGTGGGCAAGAACCCGTTATTTTAAGTTTTGCGTGAACCGACAGCGCTGGCGGAATTAGGGATTAGATTTTTGATACTCTGTGATTTCAGTGGGTTTGTACTCTAGGTGCCTTGATTAAACGTATTTTAGATGGTTATTATTAGTGTTATTGCTGTAGCGCAATGCGACAAGGCAGTCATAACGGACGTATTACAGGAGAAGCAAATGAAAAAGCTACTTTCTTTTGTGCTCACGACACTTGTATTCATCAGCACATTACTCGCTATAAATCCCACAGCCGAGGCAGAGACAGTGTCTAACACGGTTAGCAGTATATTGGCTAGATCTGACACAGATGAAGCCAAGTTATCTCCCACAAATCCAACTGGTACTCCAACAAAGGATCTACGAATATGCAACGATTCTATTGGGATAAGTGAAGAATATATTCTGACAAGTGTTTATCCAAGGGTGACTGCTGACAAAGTCTTGTCAAGATACAACCCAAAATCAGGTTTTTCTGGAGTGTACAATATCATAACTGGTGACTGGATAGCATTACCGAGCGAAGGTGCTTTCTTAGAAAAAGACCAGGACAAGGGTGACTTTTGCACTGTTAAGGCACAAGGAGGGCATTCAGAGGTTCAAAGGAGATTTAACGAGAGAATTAGTGATAAGAAATTACCACCCTTGAACTCTCACAAAAACCTAGGATTTTTTATACAGCTGAATCCTAATAAAGATGAAACCTTAGATCTTAGATTTATCTCTGGAAAAATTAATTGTTGCTATTACAAAAACCGTGGTGAAAACCCTAGTCGGGAAGTTCCAGAGAAGTATCAAGATGCCATTAAAAATGATATTGAGACAACGGTTGGTTATAAAGTTGAGAAACAGGAATACAGGAAAAATAAATGTTGTAAAGATGATGACTTACGCAACTGTGACAACTAAAGCAAATAGGTTATCCTTTCACATCTTTCTTAATGTGCTTACAGAAGAGCATCGATAGCCCAGGTACCTCATTTTTGAACCAGTTTGGAAGCGGGTCTGGACGCATCTTTTAGTAGTTCATTTGTTCGCCTTGAAAGGGTTGGGTCGGCACTGTCCACCGCATTGCTCACCATTCGCTATTGTGCGGCATAGCCTTACCTACAAACATCGATAATTTTAGAGCCGAAAGGGAGTCAGTGAAATTCCACTCAAAAAAAGTACGGTTAACCTGTAGAGTTAACCGTACTTTTTTGGTTGATACCAAGCAAGAATAGCTCCTGTCCCGTTGTGAAATTACCTAAAAACAGTAGGTAGGGCTATGGCATACAAATTGACAAAGCCCTACTTACAAAAATCGGCAAGGGATGTTCGAGAAATAAAGTATCCATCTTGTGGGTTATCCATCTTGTGGTTCAGGCGTCCTCACCCGATCTATACGAGTGGCTCTCTGGAAACCCCGCAGTTGCTATCTCCTGCCGGAGACGCTGAGCGCAAAGCGCACGCTCCGCGAAGGCGAACAACGCTCTTGACCTTTTTTATCTGGAAGTCCCTAATTTTCTAGCGGAAGGGGAGTAGTTGAAAAACTTCGCCAGTAAAGTATTTAAGATTTGACCAATAGATTGTTTAAATTTTGTAATAGCTTATATAAAAATTGTTTATTTATGTTCGGAACTGCAATAATAGTTCTTAAGAAGTATTAAATGTAACAAGATATAATTTGTCTGTATGTAGATTGTCAAAAGATTTTGTCCATAACTTTATGGATAGCGATCGCGCAAAGCAAAAATTTGTACTGTGTGATTCAATTTGCATGGCTGTGTGAATGAGATGGGCAATAGTTGTAACATAGAAAGTGACATCGCAGTAGAGTTGTACTGACTTGTTCAATCAAGGCTTCCATGAGCTTTAGAGCCAACGTGTCAAATACATTTCTCCGAGGCATATTTTAAACTTGAGTATATTTTGCATTTAACCCTGTGCAGTGAAGCATAAGATCGGTTAATATCGATATTCTCAAGTGTCAAATCCATTTTAAATTGATTAGAATATCGTTGGATACAATAGGAAGAGTTTGTCAAGATTCAAAGGGTTGAAATTTCAGCAGTGCGCTAACCTGTTAGAAAGACCAATTGGTTTAAGTCTGAACTCCATGAGCGTTTAGATGATTCTGCCAAAACCTTTAACTCCCTAGTTAAGATGGATAGCAGAACAAGGTTGAGTCACTTCTAAAGAGCACCACTACTGTCAATAACACAAATTGTGTCTATGGAATGCCTGTTAGAAGAAAATGCAAAGCCGCCCTAAATGGGGTTTGGATAATCGGGTTTTCGCTGTCTAAGCGAAGTTCAAGATTCATACGGTAACTTAATTGAAGGAAGTGTAAAAATGGACGTAAGTATTTTTCTAGCTTGAGTCAGTGTATGATGCGCTGTCTCTAGGTAATTATTGTTTTACATAATACCTAGAAGTAAATGTAAGCAGGTGCACCTATGAACTTTTAATCAAGAAAGTCTTGAAGAAAATTCAAAGCTACGGGTACCGTTTTCAATTTCTTTTTGCTAGAACAGCTTTTACCTGACTTTAATAACATTCATGGTTGCCCCACAAAAAGAGTGCATTTTCTGTGAAACAGGCTACAATCGGTACAGTCTTTACAAAAGAATCCCCCAACAGTCATATTCGTTTGTATGGAATGGTAAATTTTTTTATCAAGATGGGTCTTTTTTAGACAGGTCAGTCAGCTGTAGTGTTGCACGGCAACATATGCAGTATTGATTGCGAAAAGAAGCTGTCCTTTAAGAGAATGGTCGCCTCTGGGCAAAAATTCAACTTCAAAGGCGCAAAAGTTCTGAGAAATAGAGTGGCAACTTTTTCAAAAACCCTCTTTTCTGTTGGCTAATAGCTCTTTTTAAAGAAAAGAGCAGTAAACATAATCTTGAGTCATTGATTCTGCAAGGAGCATGAGGAACGCGGCATG